>JAYVNY010000136.1:0-13474 GCA_043758205.1 Akkermansia sp. | reverse complement strand
ACGAACCTTGTCCTGCTCGAACACTTCCTGAATCGCAACCAGCGCCGCCTTCGCGTTGAGGGAATCGAAGATCGTTTCCACCAGCAGGAAGTCTGAGCCACCCGCGATGAGCGCGCGGACCTGTTGGATGTAAGCCGCCTTCACCTGATCGAAGGTGCAGACGCGAAAGCCCGAGTCATCGGCGTCCGGCGAGTTCGACAACGATACGGTGAGCGGCCCGATGGCTCCGGCGACGAAGCGTTGCTTGCCGTCCTGGTTCGCCACGCGGTCCGCCCACTCGCGGCACTGGCGCGCGGAGGTCTCGTTGATCTCCCACGCGAGGTCGCCGAGAAACTTGTCGTCAATGACCTTCTGGTAGAACGCCGGGTCTTTGCGCCCGCCGTGTTCGCGCGGGTCTTCGACGAAAAACTCGCTCTGGCCGATGCTCGTGGCGGAGAACGTGTTCGTCTCAATGATGTCCGCGCCCGCTTCGAGAAAGCGCCGGTGGATGTCGCAGATCATCGCCGGTTGCGTGAGCGAGAAGAGGTCGCCGTTGTTGAGCAAGTCCTTCTTGGCGTCGGCGAACCGCGTGCCGCGCATGTCCGCCTCCTTCATCCCGTAGGTGCGGATGGTCGTGCCCATTGCGCCATCAATGATGGCGATGCGTTCACGCAGCAATTTCTCCAGCGCGGCTCCGTTGTCAGACTTGTTGCTCATCAATTGGGCCGCAATCTGCCGGTCGCCCATCAAGAAATCAAGGCATCTGGATACGAAGATATGTTCAAAGCAAAGTTGACGGCTCCACTGGAAAACCGTCCCTTCGCGCGCATGGCAGCAAAAGACTGGCTGGTGGAGAAGGCGGGCATGGCGCTGTTGAACCAAGCGGTGCTCAAACCGTACGGCACGCTCACGCGACTCAAACTCGACACTGCGGCGCGCACCATTGAAGCCGATCTGCAACTCCACGGCGAGACGCAGCCCGTGCATCTGGAAGTGCGCGAGTATGAACTGCGTGAAGCCGACGGGCGCGCCACCGTGGTGCTCAAGGACGTGCACACCTCGCGCGAATGGCTGACCACGCTGATGAAAAACTTCGTCGTGGACAAGGAGTTCAAGCTGCCCGACTCGGTGAAGAAGTTTTTGCCGATGATTCGTTGAGCGGCCCGACTGATTGACGCGCCTCCAACCTCCCCCTAGCTTTCGCGCCATGACCGCGACGGAAATCATTTTTGAAGTGCAGGAGGACGTGGTGGACGGCGGATTTAATGCCCGCGCATTGGGATACGATATTTTCACGCAAGGAGAAACGGTTGAGGAAGTCCGCACGATGGTGAAAGACGCGGTGGCCTGTCATTTTGCCAACATCACGGAGCGCCCGCGCATCATTCGGCTGCACTTCGTGCGCGACGAGGTTCTGACGGCCTGAGCGCTCCGCATGAAAATTCCCCGCGACTGTGATGCTGCGGACTTGCGGCGCGGCTTGAAGAAGTTGGGTTACGAATTTGACCGCCAGTCTGGCTCACACATCACCCTCACCACGCAATTGAATGGCGAACACCACGTCACCGTTCCCAACCACCGCCCGATCAAAACCGGAACGCTTCAAGGCATTCTGAAATCGGTCTGCGCTCATCACAAACTGTCCCTGGCCGACTTGTTGCACGAACTCAGCCTCTGACCATGAGCAATCCCCAGACACAATTAAGCCCGCAGGCCAAGGCGACGCTGCCTGCGCATGTCGCGGTCATCATGGATGGCAACGGACGTTGGGCGAAACAGCGCGGGCTGCCGCGCGTCGAGGGCCATCGCAACGGCGTCGAGTCCGTGCGCGTGACGGTGCGGGCGTGCGGCGAGGTCGGCATCAAGTATCTCACGCTCTACGCGTTCTCGGTCGAGAACTGGAACCGTCCCAAAGACGAGGTGGACACGCTGATGAAATACCTCGCGCGTTTTCTGAAGAACGAGATCGGCGAGTTGAACCGCAGCAACGTGCGGCTCGAAGTCATCGGACAGATTTACCGGCTGCCGGAGTTCGTGCAGGAGCAGTTGAAGAAGACGCAGGCCGCGCTGGCGAAGAACAACGGGCTGACGCTCATCCTCGCGCTCAGCTACGGCGGGCGGCAGGAGATCGTGGAAGGCGTGCGCGCCATCGCCACGAAAGCCAAGGCCGGAAAACTCGACCCGGCGGAAATCAACGAGCAGATCATTTCGCAGCACCTCTACACGCATCAGTATCCCGATCCCGATTTGCTCATCCGCACGAGCGGCGAACTGCGCGTGAGCAACTTTCTTCTGTGGCAGATTTCCTACGCTGAGTTTGTGGTCACGCCGACGTTGTGGCCGGATTTTCGGAGGGCTGAACTCTTCGCTGCGCTGGAGGAATACACGCGGCGGCACCGGCGCTTCGGCGGGCTTTAAGCTCCGCGCGCCGCCGTGATAAAGGCGCGGATTTTGGCGCGGTCTTTTTTCCCCGGCGCAGATTCCACACCGCTCGACACGTCCACCCCGAAGGGACGCACGCGCCGCACGGCGTCGGCCACGGTTTCCACGCGCAGGCCACCGGCGAGGATGACGCGGTGATGCAGTTGCACGGCCTCGGCGGCCAGATTCCAATCGGCCGTGACGCCGGTGCCGCCGTGCGCGCCGTCCACAAAACTATCGAGCAGCCAGGCGTGCGCGGGGTAGGACAGACATTCCTGGAGCGAGTCGCGATTCCGGAGTCGGAACGCTTTCACCACGCGCAGCGGCTCAAATTGCGCGCAAAATTCCGGCGTCTCCTCGCCGTGCAGTTGCAGGGCATCAATCCCCGTCTCGTCCACGGCGCGGCGAATTTCATCCGCCGGGGCGTTGACGAAAACGCCGACCTTGGAAACGAGCGACGGCAGTTCGCGGATGATCGCGGCGGCGTCGGCGAAGGAGAGGTTGCGTTTGCTGCCCGCAAAAAACATGAAGCCCAGCGCGTCCGCACCCGCCTCGGCGGCAGCGACGGCGTCGGTGGCATTGGTGAGGCCGCAAATTTTGACGTGAACAATCACAGCGCGCGGAAGCTAAACAACACTACGTCGGCACGCGAACTTTTCTCCGTCGGGCTGGGCACCTTCGTGGGGCCACCGTCCCGACTGCTGCTGTTTTGGATTGGTTCGACAGCCGGGACGGCTGCCCACTGAAGCAAAACTACTCCGCGCGGACTTCAAAGAAGCGGTTGGTGCTGCTGCCCGTGTCGGTGGCGCGCAGCGGGCCGCCGGTGCCAGTAAAAATTTCGGGCAGCGGAATCCACGGGAGGTTCAAGTCCGGCGTGAACAGGAAACGGTAGGTCTTGCCCGGCACACTGTTCACGAAGAGCAGCGTGCGCCCGGTCTCGAGTTGCATCGTCACGCGCAGCACGCTCTTGGCGTTGTTGGGTTTTGTACCCGCCAGATATTCCTCCTGGTTGCTCGCGCCATCGCCGTCTGCGTCGAGGTCGGCGTCAGGGACGTTGGGATTCAAGCCATACGCGATTTCAAAATCATCCGGCATTCCGTCGCCGTCCGTGTCGGGCGCCGGCGTGATGGGAATGGCGAGCGCGAATTCCGACGTGTTGCCGCTCGCGTCCGTGGTCGTGGCGCTGAGAAATCCGCCGCTGGCAAAAGCATTCGTGAGCCCGACGCTGAAATTCACCGCGCCGCCTGCGCCGGTCGTGATGATGGTCGCGCCAAGCCAGCGGCGTCCTTCGCCATAGGGCGAGGCGTCGGGCGCGGTGTTGCCGTAAAAATCCAAGGTGTAAGCCGTGCTGTTCAATCCATTGAGCGTGCCGGTGATCATGGTGAGATGCTGACCGGCGGCGGAGAGCAGGGTGGGAAAGCGCGGTTCGCTCACTGTCGTCGGCCCGTCCGCGCTCCAGTCAATCGCGAGACCGTTCGCACTCGCGCCGCCGTTGTTGAACATCGAGTTGCCGCGCATCACGTTGCCCACGCAGCCGTCCCGCACGCGCACGCCGTCATAGCCGAAACTGAGGGTGTTGGCGATGCGGTTACCTTCGCCGGGCTTAGTGCCGCCGATGACATTGCGGCTGGAGTTGGACAGCAATTCAATCCCGTGCAGGAAATTGGGCAGGGCGGTCGCGCCATCCGCGCGGAGTCCGATGTTATTGCCGCGGAAGAAATTGGCGTGTGAGTCGTACACATAGACGACGACGTTTTCATTGCCCGACAGGAGATTCCCCGCCCCCGGCTCCGCGCCGCCGATGAAATTGGTCCGGGCAAGGTAGAGGTCGATCGCGCCCTGCACATTGGCAATGGCGAAAGTTCCTGAGACATCCGTGCCCATGAAATTCCCCTTCACGCTGTTGCCGGTCACCCCGACGCCGGTGAGGGCCACGCCGGAGTTGGCGTTGCCGGAGATTAAATTGCCGCCGCCCGGTTCCGCCGTGCCGATAAAATTCCGCGGGGCGTTGCTCAGGCTCACGCCAAAAAAACTGTTCGGCAGCGCGCTGGCACCCAGACCGCTGGTACCGATGAAATTTCCCGCGACCACGTTGTTGCTCGCCGCCGTGCCGAAGAGAAACACGCCGCTGTTGTTGTTGCCGGAAATCAAATTGCGCGCGCCCGCCGCTGCTCCGCCGATCAGGTTGTCCGCCGATTCCACGCGCACGCCGCTCTGGCCGTTGCCCCGCCGCAACGTGCCGGTGAAGTCCGTGCCGATGCGGTTGCCTTGGACCGTGGTCGCCGCGCTGTTCGAGGAGATTACCACGCCGCGCAGCGTGTTGCCGGAGATGACGTTCCCCGCGTTCTCCTCCGCACCGCCGATGACATTGCTCCGACCGTGGATCACGGCCACGCCATCGAAGGTATTGGCCAGCGCGTTCATGCCGGTGACATCGAGGCCGATGAAATTTCCCGCCACGACATTCGCGACCGAGTTGGAATCAATGGCCACGCCGCTCTGCTTGTTGCCGGAGATGATGTTGCGCGCGAGGCCGTTGGTGCCTCCGATAAGATTCCGATGCGCGAGGGTCAGGCCGACGCCGGAGAAACGGTTGCCGAGATTGGTGCGCCCCGTCACGTCCGTGCCAATCAGATTTCCTTCGATGCGGTTTTCCAAAACATTGCTCGTGGTGGTGAAGAGATACACGCCGCGCTCGCCGTTGCCGGAGATCAAATTGCCCGCGCCGGGCATCGAGCCGCCGACGAGATTGTGCGTGGCGCGGTAAATCGTCACCCCGTCCACACTGTTGCTCAGGCCCGCGACGCCGTTGCTGGTGGTGCCGATAAAATTGCCGGCGATCCAATTGTTGCTCGCCCAGGCGTCGTTCAAATACACGCCGCTCTGACCGTTGCCGGAAATCAGGTTGCGCGCGCCCGCGTCCGCGCCACCGACGGTGTTGCCGGCTGAACCAATCAAAATGCCGTTGTTGCCGTTGCCGAGGCTGATGGAGCCGGTGAGATCCGTGCCGATGAAATTTCCCTGGGCCACGTTCCCTGTCGCGCTCAGGCCGGCGATCCACAGGCCGGTCTGGTTGCCGGAGAGGAGGTTGCGATCCGTGGGGTTGGTGCCGCCGATGCGGTTGTTGCGTCCGTTCAGAATCGCCACGCCCGCCACGGTGTTCACTTGCTTCGCCGTGCCGGCAAAGGAGGTGCCGATGAAGCACCCCGCGATCACGTTGTTCTGCCCGCCCTGGATTTGAATGCCGTTGCCGTTGAAGCGGTTGATGAACAGCGTACGCACGGTGGTGTTGCTGGTGAACAGATCGAGTCCGTTCGCCGTGCCGAGGCTGGTGCCGACGAGTCCGACGAGGGGCAGCCCCGCATAGCCCGGCTGCGTGGTGCCATTGATCGTCACGGGATCAGAAATGTTCGGCAGCGCCGTCAGCGGGATGATGGTGAAGGGCGGGGAACCGGGAATGTTGAACGAGATGATGTCTTTGCCCGGCGAAGCGTTCGCATCAAGAATGGCTTGGCGCAACGTGCCCGCACCGCTATCCGCCGTGCTCAGGACAGAGAAGTCCGCCGCCTCTGCGCCGAACCGACCGAGGACCGCGCCGAGGACAAGCAAGCCGGCTGAGATGAAGTTGATCTTCAAAGTTAGTGCCGAGCATAGCCGCCTTGCGCAAGGACGGCAAGTTTCGCGCGGGGCGACGAGACCCCACCTGCCGTGTGCGGATGAATTCGTGACGGCGGAATTCCTTTTCGCCACGCTCGCGGCATGAATCGCATCCTCGTCCTCTATGATTCCAAGAGCGGCAACGTGGCGCAGATGGCGCAGTTCGTGGCCGATGGCGCGCGGATCATCGCGGACACGGAGGTGCGTGTGCGCTCCGTGGACGAGGCGACGGCGGCAGACGTGTTGTGGTGCGATGGCCTGGCCGTGGGCAGTCCGACGAACATGGGTCTCCTCTCGTGGAAGATGAAACGCTTTTGGGATGAGACGATGAACGAGCATTGGATGAGCATTGATGGAAAAATCGCCTGTGCGTTCAGCAGCGCGGGTGGCTGGGGCGGCGGCATGGAACTGGCCTGCCAGTCCATGCTCACGGTGCTGATGAATTTCGGCTTCCTCGTCTTTGGCGTCACGGATTACGCGGCGAAGAAGATGACGCTGCACTATGGCGCAGTCTGCGCGAAGGAACCGCGCGAGGAGGAAACGCAAGCCGCGTGTCGGCTGCTCGGGCAACGGCTCGCGGAATGGACGGCGGTGTGCGTGCATGGGCGCAAGGAGGAGCATCCGGCGAAGAAGATGGCGCAGCGCATGGCGCCGGGTTGAACGGAGCGCGGGTTTTTAACCCGCAGCAACGTGGAGCGGTGGGCAGTGTTCGCAAGTTCCTACTCCTTCGACCTGTGGACGTTGCTGCGGGTTAAAAACCCGCGCTCCGAGAACGAAATGACTCCCGGTCGCGCAACGCTTTCTTGCACCGGGTTTGTGCTTGCTGCAACTCTTGGCGTTCCAAATGAGCGAGAAGAAAAAGAAGTCCAACGCGGAAGGGAAGCCGCAGCCCGCGCCAACGCCGGAAAACGGCAACGGCCATGCCCATGTCGAAGTTGAGAGCGTGCCGGAAGAAATCATTCATCGTCCCTTCGTGCCGGGCAACATCGAGCAGGCATTGCACCGGCGCGTGGATCGCGGCTTCCTCGACTACGCCAGCTACGTCATTCGCGACCGCGCCATTCCGAATCTCGCGGATGGTTTGAAGCCCGTTCAGCGGCGCATTCTCTGGGCCTTGCACGAGACGGATGACGGGCGCTTCATGAAGGTGGCCAACATCGTCGGCGAGACGATGAAGTATCATCCGCACGGCGACGCCTCCATCGGCGACGCCTTGGTGGTGCTGGCGAACAAGCGTTACGTCATCGAGCGGCAAGGCAACTACGGCAACATTTACACGGGCGATCCGGCGGCCGCGCCGCGCTACATCGAGTGCCGGCTCACGGAACTCGCGCGCAAAGAAATCTTCAACGACGAGCTGACGGAATTCGTGCCCAGCTACGACGGGCGCAAGCGCGAACCAGTCTCGTTGCCCTGCAAGCTGCCGCTGCTGCTCATGCTCGGCACCGAGGGCATCGCGGTCGGCATGTCGGCGCGCATTCTCTCGCACAATTTCATCGAGCTGCTTCAGGCGCAGATTGCGATTCTGAAAAAGGAGAGCTTCAAGTGCCTGCCCGATTTCCAGACCGGCGGCCTGATGGACGCGCGCGACTACGCGGATGGCAAAGGCTCGATCAAAGTCCGCGCCAAGATCAAAGAGAAGGACGAGAACACCGTCGTCATCAAAGAGATTCCGCCCACGACGACGACAGAGTCGTTGATGGCCTCCATCGAGGACGCCTCGCGGAAGGGCAAGATCAAGGTCAAGTCGGTCAACGATTTCACGTCCGAGAACGTGGAGATCGAAGTGAAGGCTCCGGCGGGCGTGAGTGCGCAGCAGTTGATTGATGCGCTCTACGCGTTCACCGATTGCGAGGTGTCCATCACCAGCCGCATCACGGTCATCCGCAACAATCGCCCGGTGGAACTGACCGTGACCGAAGTGCTGCGCGCGAACACGGATCAGCTCGTGGACTTGATGAAGCGCGCACTGGAGTTGAAGGAGAAGCAGCTTCTCGAAGAACTGCACGCGCGCACGCTGGAACGTATTTTCATCGAGGAGCGCATCTACAAGAAGATTGAGTTGTGCAAGACGAACGAGACGGTGATGGCGGCGGTGCATGAGGGCCTGAAGCCCTTCCGCAAGGAACTATTGCGCGACGTGAGCGACGCCGACGTGGAGCGATTGCTGCAAGTCCGCATCCGCCGCATCTCGCTCTTCGACATCAACAAACACCGCGAGGAAACGGAGCAGATCAAGGCGGACCTCGGCGAGACGCGGAAGCATCTCAAGCAGTTGACCAAGTATGTGATCAATCACCTGGAGGCGTTGATCGCGAAGTACGCCGAGGAATATCCGCGCCTGACCAAGAGCAGCCGCTACGACGAAGTGGACGTGAAGGAAGCCGCGTTCAAGGCGTTCAAGGTCGCGTATGATCGCGAGAGCGGTTACGTGGGCTACAAGGTGTCTGGCGAAGAGTTCCGCCTGGAATGCACCAAGTTCGACAAGCTGCTCATGGTCTTCAAAGACGGTCATTACAAAGTCGTGGAGTTGCAGGAGAAAATGTTCGTGGGACCGGACCTTTACTTCTGCGGCCTGCCGGAGCGCGACCGCGTTTTCACCTGCGTGTATACGAACCGCGAGGCGACCTACATCAAGCGCTTCGCGTTCGGCGGCACGATTTTGAACCGCGACTACAACTGCATCCCCGAGAAGTCGCGCATCCTCTACTTTGAGCCGGACACGCCGAAGGAAATTTTCATCCGCTACAAGGCCGCGCCGCACCAGAAGATCAGCCAGCAGACTTGCAACCCGAGCGAGGTGGACGTGAAGAGTCCGAAGACGCTGGGGCGTCAGCTCTCGATCAAGGAAGTGGCCGCCGTGAACAGCAAACCGCCGCGCGGCTGGGATGCGGATGCGCCGACGACGAAGCTGCAGTTCACGTAATCCTAGGCGGCGCGTGTCAGCCGCGCATTGGACGTTGGACTTTGGAACTTGGGCTGATAGCGTCTGGGCTGTCGGGCGATTGGCGCAGTGGTAGCGCAGCTGCTTTACACGCAGTGGGTCGGAGGTTCGAATCCTTCATCGCCTACCACTTTCGTTACGCTGCAATCGCGAAAGGCAAAACGCTGAAAGCGAAGGGAACCTTAGACATGAGGAACTCAGCAGGAACGTCATCGCTCAACCCGCCCGTGCCGCCGAAAACGACCGCAATTCCTCCGCCTTTCAGGATCGCAAGCCGCCGCCAAAGATTCGCAAGCCACCGAATGCGCGGGAACAAACCCCTCCGTAACGTCTCGTTTATGAAAACGAACGACATCACGTCGGTAGCGAAATGGAACCTAATGAAAAACTTTGGATGCGTAGCGGTCCTCGCGCTCTGGGGGGCCAGTGTCTCAGCCAACGACCGGCTCTTCACCTATTCCTACGAACCGGAAACGTTGCCGCAAGGCGCGTTTGAAATCGAACAGTGGTTCACCCTCCGGGCGGGCCGCAACTCGACGGTGGGGCAGAAAGATTACCAGCGCTGGCAATTCCGCACCGAGGCGGAATACGGCGTCACGGACAACTACACCGTGGGCCTCTACGTCAACGAATCGCACACCAGCTACCAGGACCCGGTGTCAGGCCACAAAACCCGCGACCTGCACTGGGACGGTATTTCCATTGAAAACCGCTACATGCTTTTGAACCCGGCGACCCAGAAGGTCGGCCTGACGCTCTATCTCGAACCGACCTACGACGGAGAGAATGCCGAGTTGGAGCAAAAGATCATTCTCGGCCAGCGCCACGGCGATTGGAAGTGGGCGCTCAATCTGACCCACGCCACGGAGTGGGAGGATCATTTCCGGGAAACCGAAGGCGAGGTGGAGATCAGTGCCGGACTCACACGATTGATCGGCAAACACTGGGCCGTGGGATTGGAAGCGCGCGACCACAACGAACTGCCCGAATACAGAATCTGGGAGAACAGTGCGCTCTATTGCGGGCCGGTGGTGAATTATCATCGCGGAAACTGGTGGGCCACGCTCACCGTCATGCCGCAGATCTGGGGTCACACCTTTCACCACGAAAATCCGGACGACAACACCCGCCTCGAACTCGAAGGTCACGAGCGCTGGAACGCGCGGTTGATCGTCGGCTTCTCATTTTGATGCGCTGTCTTTTCGTTCACACGCTGGTTGCGGCTGCGTTTGGCGCCGCGCTCGTGGGGTGTCAAAGCTCCGCCACCAGCGGCCGCGCCGGTTCCGACTCCATGCCCGTGCTGACCGCGGACGGGGCGGCTGCGGCAGGGTTTTCGGCCCAGGAGGTTGACGACGCGAGCACGCTCTACGCGGCCAAGTGCGCGAAGTGTCACAAGTTCTACCAGCCTGTGGACTACTCGCAAAAGGATTGGGATGACTGGATGAGGAAAATGGCCCGCAAGTCGAAGCTCAAGCCCGCGCAGGAAGAATTGCTCACGCGCTACCTCGGCACGTTTCGCGCCCCACCAAACAGATAATCCGAGGGACTAAATCCACGCAAAGAGACGGACGCTTTGCAGACTTTGCAAAAGGGTATGCTGAGTTAATCTCCCTGCATGTCACCTGACCGGATGCAACGCCAGAGGTTCGAGCAGAAATACATGCTCAGTGAAGACCAGGCCATCGCCGTGCGCGCCGAAGTCGCCTCGCACCTCGATCTCGACGAGAATGGCGTGGGCCAGCCCAATTTCAGCTACCCCGTCCACAGCCTCTATCTCGACTCCGCCGACCTCTATACTTTCTGGACCACGATCAATGGCGACAAGAACCGCTTCAAACTGCGCCTGCGTTTCTACGACGAACGTCCGAACACACCGGTGTTTTTTGAAATCAAGCGCCGCATGAACAACTGCATTCTCAAGCAGCGCGGCGGGGTGAAGAAGGATGCGGTGGCGCGGCTCCTCAACGGCCACTTTCCCGCGATGGAGGATTTGATTTCCAAAGACCCGCGCGCGCTCTCGGCGGTGCAGAATTTCGTGCAACTCACGAACCAGATTCAGGCCGTGCCGCAGGCGCACGTCTGCTACCAGCGCGAAGCCTACATTGATCCCGTGTCGGACAACACGCGTGTGACCTTCGACCGCGAGGTCTTCACCGAGCCGCGCCACACGCTGACGTTTGGCACCGCGATGGATGCGCCGAGCCGGCCTTTTGGCAACCGCGTGATTCTTGAACTCAAGTTCACCGACCGTTTCCCGGATTGGCTCCGCTCGCTCGTCGAGCGGTTTGGCCTGATGCAGTGTGGGGCGGCGAAATATGCCGAGGGTCTGGCGGGCCTGCCGGAGTTCGGCGTGAGTCACGCGGGCGATTTCCGCGAAGCCCCGCGCGCCATCGGCCGGCTCGACCCGGACAAGCATCTCGTTGCGCAACGCCACGCGTGAACCCGCATCGGAAGGTGTGGACAGCTTGGCTCGCCTTTCGAATTATTTCTCAGCTTCAAACCAGAGAATTCATCAGTACAGACACGATCATCAGGTGCAGCAAGGCGAAGGCAACCGAATAGCCGAACCCCTGGCGGACAAAATCTGTCGTATCCTCATTCATAAGGCGCGCGAGAAGAAATCCCGAGACCGTCGCGCCTGCCACCATGCTGCTGAGGTACGCGAGCATTTCATGCGGCACCGGAAGCTGGAAACCGGAGAAGTGCCGAAGGAGGGGTGGCCCGGCTACGACCAGAACCGGCGAGGTCAGAAGAACAAACCAGAACAGCAGCCAGAGAAGTTTCCGGCGCCGGGGCCGACCCAGTGGCTCGGGCGGTGTGAAGTTCACGTTCTGATTATGGCCATGGATTTCGCAGCGTCGAGCCTCGCCGTGGCGCGGGGGCGCGGCATTCATGCCGCGCGCCATCAGGCCGCCTACCACTTTTGTTTTGACACTCCGGCGCGTCGCGAGTGCTATTCCCGGCACACCAAATTATGAACGCAAAATTCTTTTCCCTGCTCGCCCTCGCGGCGGCGGCTTTCATCGGCAGCGCGCGCGCCGAGGCCATTCCCGACGAATTCAAACAAAACGGCTTCGCCATCGGCCTGCAGGCCTACAGCTTCAACCATTACACTGTCTTCGAAGCCATCGAGAAGACGGCGCAATGCGGCGGCAAGGTCATCGAATTCTATCCCGGTCAGAAGCTCACCAAGGACGACGCCACGGCGTGGAACCACAGCGCCTCGGACGAAGTCATCGCCAAGGTGCAGGCCAAGTTGAAGGAGCACGGCATCAAGGCCGTGAACTACGGCGTGGTCGGCGGCAAGGACGCGGCGGAGTGGCGCAAGATTTTTGAGTTCGGCAAGAAGATCGGCCTCTACGCCATCACCACCGAGGACGCTACGAAGCTCGACATCATCGAGCCGCTCGTGAAGGAGTTCGACATCAAGGTCGGCATTCACGATCACCCGCGCCAGCCGAACAACCCGAGCTACAGGGTCTGGGATCCCTATTACATTCTCGAAGTGACCAAGGGTCGCGACGCCCGCATCGGCGCGTGCGCGGACACCGGGCATTGGCAGACCAGCGGGCTGAACCCCGTGCAGTGCCTCCGCATTCTCAAAGGCCGCATCATCAGCAGCCACATGAAGGACAAGGTGGACTACGGCCCCAGCCATGACGTGCCGTATGGCACCGGCGTCGGTGAAATTGGTCGCTGCCTCGACGAGCTGAAGAAGCAGGGCTTCGAGGGCAACATCTCCATCGAGTACGAATACAACTGGACGACCAGCGTGCCCGAGATCACCAAGTGCGTGGACTTCGTGAAGGCCTACAAAGGCGCGGAGAAAAAGTAATTTCAGGTTCGACCCACACCCAAGGCCGCCCGCGAGGGCGGCCTTTTTTGCTCACCGGGGTTGTCTGTCGCGGACTGACGACAGCGGATGTCCGCGCGCCCGTGTGCACGGATGTTTTCGCGTCGTGTTTTTCTGTCACGCTGGCCCGATGGGAAACGTCTGAATGCCCGGCACCCCGGCGCGTCTGAGTGCCACTGGATAAAATGATATTGCGTGATAAATCGAAGAAGCGGCTGGCGCTCGCGGCCTTGGTGGGTGTCTTTTCCTACGTGGTCGCGTGGGGAGCGGACGCACGGCACTTCAAGGCCCAAGTCGAGCCGTTGCTGAAAACGTATTGCTACGACTGCCACGGCGACGGCGCGGAGAAGGGCGGCGTGTCCTTGGACGGCTTCACAAATTTCACCGCGCAACTCGCCGCCCGCAAACTGTGGCTCGGCGTGTGGCAGAATCTAGAAACGCAGATGATGCCGCCGGCGAAGAAGCCGCAGCCCTCCGAGGCCGAGCGTAAAATCATTGCGAAGTGGATTGAGGCAGAAGTGTTCAAGCTCGACCCGGCGAATCCCGACCCGGGCCGCGTGACCATCCGCCGGTTGAACCGCGAGGAGTATCGCAACACCATCCTCGATCTGTTCGGCGTG
>JAYVNY010000135.1:0-13913 GCA_043758205.1 Akkermansia sp. | reverse complement strand
GCCTACGAGACGATTGACACCATCCGCCAGGCGCTGCGCCTGGGCGCGTGCGATTACTTGAACAAGCCGTTCGAGATGGCCGCGATCAAGCGCGCGGTGGCGAACGCGATGGATCGCCGCAGCCTTTCCTTCGAGGTGAAAGCGAACTCCGAGAAGCTGAAAGACCTCGCCGACGAGTTGCAGAACCAGCGCCTTGACGAGGCCGAGACGCGCGGACGCACCGAGATTTACGGCAGCATCATTCACGACATCAACAACCCGCTTACCATCATGTCCGGGCTGCTCCAGCTCATCAACCAGCGCGTGGGCGACAAGTCCTCGCTCGAAGGCACGGACCTGGAGAACGTGAAGGAACGTCTGCGCGGCATCACCAAGCAGGTCACGAGCTGCATCGAAATATCGCGCCGCTACCTCGCGATCATGCGCAAGGATTCCGACGGCCTGCAACGCACACCCGCCAGCGACATCGTGTCCGACGTCGCCGATTTGCTGCGCGTGAATCCGGCGCTGAAGAATCACGAACTGACCATCGCGCCCGTGGCGAAAGACGTGGTCCTCCGCATGCACGGCACCGACCTCATCCAGATTCTCCGCAACCTTACCATCAACGCGCTGCAGGCCACGGACGAGAAGCACCGCGTGTCGATCCACAACGCGGTCATTCCCGAGCCGCTGAATCTCGACACGCTTGGCGACGGCCCGGAGGAGCGGTTCATCAACCGCGATGGCTTCTGCAACAGTTCGCCTCTGCTCGCGCTGACCGTTGAGGACACCGGCCCCGGCATCGCGCCGGAGAACATGAAGAAACTTTTCAGCCAGGCGTTCACCACGCACTCCGCCGGACATGGTATCGGGCTGTCCATCATCCACCGTCTCGTGTCTCGCGCCGAGGGCGCGATCCACATCCGCACGAAAGTGGGGCAGGGGACGAAGTTCACGGTGTATCTGCCGATGTGGTGAAGGGCTTGGGGAACTTTGAACCTCGAACTCTGAACTCTGAACTTTGAACGGGCGGCTCCACCGTCGTTTAATTTCAAAGTTCAAAGTTTCCCCTTCGCCGGTTTTGCATTCCCAACGCCGCCTGCTTTCCTAATCTCCGCGCGTGTCCGCGACTGAACGCACCGCCATCACCTACCGCTACGAGCGGTGGCGCGCGCTGACCACGGGCATTCTCGAAACGGCCGGCACGACCTTCCTCCTCCTCATCGCGGTGCGAGCGTATCACTCGGGCGCACTGTGGAAATCCGCCGTGGCGTGCGGCAGCAGTCTTGGCCTCTTGGTCACGCCCCTCGTCGTGGCGGTGGTCACGCGGCGCGGACTGGCTCCGGCGCGCGCGGCGGCGTGGTTGTTCTTTGTTGGGGCGCTGTCGTTCGTGCTCTCGGCCCTGTTCCAATCACTGCCCGTCTTTGCCCTCGCCTCAATGCTCGCGATGGCGGCGGCGTCCTCGGCCATCCCGCTCTTCACGCATATTTATCAGGAGAACTATCCCGAGAAGCAGCGCGGCCGCCTCTTCTCGCGCACGGTGATGATCCGCATCGCGTGCGCCGTGGTGTTCAGCTACGCGACGGGTTGGGCGCTCTCGCACCACTTCGATTATTTCCAGGCGCTCCTGCTCTTCTTCGCGGGCGCCATCGCGTTTGGCGGGTTCTGTCTGTGGCACGTCCCGTCGCATCCGATTCACGACTCGGGCGCGGCGCACCCCTTTCACGCGCTGCGCTTTGTGCGCGAGGACAAGCTCTTCCGCCGCACGCTGATCTGCTGGATGTTCATGGGCTTCGCGAACCTGATGATGCTTCCGCTGCGCGTCGAATACCTCGCGTCGCCGCGCTACGGATTGAATCTCACCGTCGGCATGATCGCGCTCCTCACCGGCGTCATTCCGAACCTCGCGCGCCTCGTCCTCAGTCCGGTCTGGGGCCATCTCTTCGACCGCATGAACTTCTTTACGCTGCGCGTCATGCTGAATGCGGGCTTCGCCATCGGCATCCTGACCTTTTTCGTGAGCAATTCATTTTGGGGGCTGGTCGCGGGCGCGATCATCTTCGGCATCTCGAATGCGGGCGGCGACGTCGCGTGGTCGCTCTGGGTCACGAAGTTTGCGCCGCCGGGCCGCGTGGCGGACTACATGAGCGTCCACACGTTTTTCACCGGCGTGCGCGGCGTGCTCGCACCACTGGTCGCGTTCACGCTGGTGCAAAAACTTTCCCTGGGAATGCTCGCCGGGTTCAGCGCCGCGCTCATCGTCGCCGCAACTTTGCTGCTGCTGCCCGAGATCAAACTTGGCAAGAAGGCGCGTCCCGGCGCGGCGTTGAACGAGGAAGTTTCGGAGTAAGTCGGAAAGGTACCGCTGGCGCGGTTATCTTACCCCGGCCAGTTCACGCGCGTGAGGAATGTCGCTAGTCTGGAGCGGACGAATCTGCGCGCGCTCTAAGGTCAGCAGCGCCACCGTGTGGCCGTCGTAACCGACGAACTCGACCTCGAAAGCTTCTCCTTTGCCATGCACCAAGACCGCTGCCCCCACGTCGCCGCGCACCAACCCCTGCGCCGGCAAGTCGCACGTCAACGCCACGGCGTCTAATTCGTTGATGGTCTTCATAATTTTGGCAACGGATGCGCGGTCACGAATCGCGGCGCACTACCCGGCGGATGGATATACCCTGCGCTGCGGACATTCAAGCGGGTGCCGTCCGGTGCGGTCATCAGGCCATCAAGGACATGCCTTCGTCCATGCGGTGTTTCTTCCACCAGCACGACTTCATTTTCTCGCGCGTGCCGCCGCAGTGCATCCGCCAAACGCGTCCACTCCGCGATGGTGAAACCGAAGCCCAGAAAAAAAGCCGCCTTGCTCCCGCCGGCCGGATGCACCGGGTTGAGCAGATAATGTGTGACCTTCCGCTCCGGTACTGTGGCCAACTCGGCATTGGGCGATTTCATGCGGGGTTGCGCCGGTGCTTACTCCGGCCGGATGCCCGGCTTCAGGAAGGTCCGAATCTCCCGCACCTGCGCGTTCTGTGCCGCCTCGGTCACGCGCACCACGTTCCCGTACGCCGCCTGGTCGTCCGCACGCACGGCAATGACGAGGCGGGGGTTCGCCTTGGCGCGCTGCATCAGTTCGGCCTTCAAGCGGTCAAACGTCACCGCCGACTTGCCGAGGTAAAAATTCGGCGCGTTCGTCGTGATGGTGATGATGAGCGGCGGCGCATCCGACACGCCCTGCTGCGTGGGCTTCTGCGTCGTCTCGGGCAACGTTACTTTGAACGCAGGCGTCTCCTTGAAAGCCGTGGTGACCATCAGAAAGATCAGCACCACGAGCAGCACATCAATCAGCGAAACGATGATGATGCTTGGGGCGCGGCGGCGCTTGTGACCGGAGAAATTCATGGCTGAAAATGACGAATGACGAATGACGAATGACGAACCGGAAGCCGCCATGCGCCTTGGCGTCGTGGCGAGAAACAGAGGGGATGCAAACGCTTACTCATTCGACATTCGGCCCTCGTCATTTTGAACGGTAATATTTCCGCAAAAATTCATCGCACAGCGATTCCATCTCCACGGTCAGGTTCTCCACCTTCTTGCTGTAATAACTCCAACCAATGAGCGCCGGGATGGCCACCATCAGGCCGAGCAGCGTGGCGTAAAGCGCGGTGCTGATGCCTTGGGCGAACTTCACACTGTCCACGCCGGTCACGGCACTCATGCTTCCGAAGAGCGTGATGAGTCCATAAATGGTGCCGACCAATCCGAGCAGCGGTGCGATGCCGATGAGGATCTCGAGCACGACGAGGCCGCGTTCGAGTTGCGCCACTTCGTGCCGCGCGCGCGTCTCGAGGAGCGCCGCGTTCTCCGCGCGCGGATAATCGAGGTGCTCCGACGAGAACAGCAGCAGACGTCCGGCCGTCGAGGGGTTTTCGCGGCAGGCTTGCTGAAGCTGTTTGAGTTGATCGGCGTTGTTGTAGAATTCCACCGCGTGCTGCACCGCCGTTGGAATGACGCGCCCCCAGCGCAAGGCCAGCCCGCGCTCGACGATGAACGCCACCGCGACCACCGAGGCCAGGACCAGAATGACTATGAAGAATGTGTGCATGAGTTCCAAAAATCCGCCGCGCTGTATGGCGGCAGGAGTGAAGGTTGTCCACGTCGAAAGCGGAGGCCGCGCGAGCGGTGGAAATTCCAAACCCCAAAATGCAAATCCCAAACAAATCCCAAACCAAAAACTCCAAATTGCAAGCGGCCCGCGCCGCCTTGGAGCTTGGGAGCTTGGAGCTTGTTTGGGATTTGTTTTTTGGGATTTGGTTTTTCCCCCGCCGTCTCAGTCATAATAAAACGTGAACTTCACATCGCGATATTCAGTGCCACCCTGGTTCTGAATCTGCCGCCGCATCTCCGCGGACCATTTTGGAAACGGCGCGGGATCGAGAATCGCCTTCTGGCAGAGCAGCGAGAGCATGTCGCCCACGGTGTTCTCGGCCACTTCCATCTGCGAGATGCGCCCGTCGAAGTGCAGACGGAAGGTAAGCGAGACCTTGCCGCGCCGGTCCATCATGTACTGGTTGTTGTCGAGCAACTGATACCAACGCGACTGCACGAGATTGATGAACATCCGGTCGTATTCTCCGAAGACCGAACTGCGCGCGTCCACCATCGCGATGTGCGCGCGCTGCTGCACGCCGCCGTCCTGCGCGGATTTTTCGCCCGCCGTGACCGCCCGGTAGGCCGCGACATCTTGCAGCCGGCGCGGCTTGCTCGACTTGGGTTTGGGCGGTTCGTCTTCCTTCTGCGGCGTGAGTTCCGGTGCTTTCGGCGCGGGATTGAGCGGTGGTTTTGCCATCGCCAGATCACCGCGTGGCTGGGCCGTCTTCGGTTTCGTTTCCGGCTCGGTGGTTTCTTTCTTCGGCGGTTCTGGCTCCGGCGGTTTCGGTTCGAGCGGCTTGGGCGCCGGCTTCGGAGCATCCAGCACGCGCAACACCGGCGTCTGCTTGCCCTCGATCTTCGGCGTGTCCGTGTTCTTCGGAGTCGGGTTCGCGGCGAGGGAATTGGCCGTGGAATAATTCTTCGTCTCCTTCGGCGGCTCCTTCGCGGCGAGCGCGGGATCAATCTCCACAAAGACCATCGGCACCTCGCGCTTCGGCGCGGGCGGTTGTTCAAACGTGGGCGGCAATTCCGCACGCGGCTTCGCCGGCACGCGCTCGAGGGCTTCCTTGAAAAACTTGGCTGTGGCGGGTGCGGCGAGCCACGCGCCGTAAATGAGCGCGTGCAGCACAAGGGAAATGACCAGCGCCACCGTCAGCCGTTGCTTGGCCGAGTGCAGTCGCCAGTCTATTTGCCACTGGATTGGAAATGCCGCAGGCATTGAGCCGAAACGATGAGGCACGCACGGAAGCGGGGCAACCGATAACTCGTTTTGTGCCGAAGCGCGTTGGCTTGCCTGAATCGCGCCTGCCAGCCCGGCCCGGTAAGGACTCCGCGCCCTTTATTCAGTGATGGTAAAGTTTGGAGCGCCGAGCATTGCTCGGCTTGGAGTATCGCCACTCTAATTCGGGCCGAGCAATGCTCGGCGCTCCGGCTCCCGGCCAAGCTGCACCCCCGAATCCTGAGCGAGGTGCGTAAAGCGAGCACGCACGGGTGAACGGAGCGCGGACCGCCGAGTCCGCGTAATCCTACCGAACTGAGGAGTGAAAGAAACCACCAGCGTGCGATGACGGCGGCCCAAGCTCGGACACGTTCTGGTTTCATGATCGCGCGGACTCGGCGGTCCGCGCTCCCCTTCGCTCCAAGGATTCGGGTGTGCCACCACCCATTATTCACTTCGTTGGACACTCCGCGTGCTCTCCTGTATCTACCTCGCCGCATGTCCGCCGAGACCATTGTTGAAATTCGTGACCTCACGAAAACGTATTTGCAGGGTGAGATCAAAGTCACCGCGCTGAACAACGTCTCGCTCGACATCGCGACCGGCGAGTTCCTCGCGCTGATGGGGCCGAGCGGTTCGGGCAAATCCACACTGCTCCACATCCTCGCCGGCGTGGACCGGCCCACGAGCGGCACCTGCCGCGTGCAGGGCGTGAATGTGCCGAACCTCAACGAGTCCGACCTCGCCGACTGGCGGAATCAGAACGTGGGCTTCGTCTTCCAGACCTTCAATCTGATTCCCGTGCTCACCGCGTTCGAGAACGTGGAACTGCCGCTCCTGCTCACCAAACTCAACCGCAAGGAACGGCGCGCGTAGGTCGAGACGGCGCTGTCGCTCGTCGGACTCGGCGACCGCATGACGCATCTGCCCCGGCAATTGTCGGGCGGCCAGGAGCAGCGCGTGGCCATCGCGCGCGCGCTGGTCACGGACCCCGCGCTGGTCGTGGCCGACGAACCGACGGGCAACCTCGACCACAATTCCGCGACTGAAGTGCTGACCATTTTGCAAAGCCTGAGCCAGCAGATGAGCAAGACCGTCATCATGGTCACGCATGATCCGAAGGCGGCGGCGTTTGCTTCCCGGATCATTCATTTGGAGAAGGGAGAGCTGGCAGGATGAAAATCAAAAAACAGATAGCAGAGAGTAGAAATGAAACGGCGCGCGGCGTGTCCGTCCGCAGCCCGGCCTTTCAGCTTTCAGCTTTCAGCTTTCAGCATTTTTCCAGATGACCTTCGCCAGCTTCATCACCAAGAACGCGCTGCGGAACAAACGCCGCGCCGCGCTCTCCATCCTGAGCGTCGCGGTCAGCCTGTTCCTGCTCGTGTTCCTCATGGTGGGCCTGCGCCTGTTTACCCATCCGCCCGCGTCGGCGGGGGCGGAATTGCGTGTGGCGGCGCGGAACAAAATTTCCATCACGCAGCCGCTGCCCGCGCGGCAGCGACCCCTCATTGAGAAGATCGATGGCGTCGCTGCGGTCACGCCGTTCTCGTGGTTCGGCGGCAACTTCAGGAACGAACAGACCACGATGTTCGCGCAGTTCGCGATAGACCCGGTCAAACTCCGCGCGATTTTCACGGAGTTCAAAATGCCCGAAGAGGCTTACGCGGACTTTTCCAGATACACGTTTCGTCCTTATTTTGCAGGCATGTTGACCACATATAAAAACAGGTTGCCGGACGGTTGACAAATTGCTTTGCAATATGGTTCTATCCAAGGCAATGAAAACGGCAGCGATAGAAAAACCAGCCTTTGCTCTCAATGACTCCCTGGGACGCCCCGGCAACATCGTTGAAATGCCGCGCCTAATCGTCCCCGACCGCCGCGCCCGCGTTCACCGTCCGCAGCCTCGCCACCGGTTCAAAATCTCGACGTTCACGAATCGGGGCGGAAGTGATTCGTGGCGGGTCAGTGGGGTGACACGGACGGGCGAACGCATCCGCGAGAATTTCCATGATGCCGCTTCCGCCCGCTGCCGCCAGACGGAACTGGAAGCCGAGTATCTGGCCCGCCCCGGCGAAAGCACCGCGCTCCGCGCAACTCGCCTAAGTGAAGTTCAGGCGCGCATTGCCGAGACGGTGTTCCCCCTGCTCGAAAGGGACGACGACCTTTTGACCGCCGTCCAGTTCTGGCGAGAGCATCGGCACAAGCACGCCACCACGGACGCACCAAGAGTTGATGACGCCGTGAAGCAGTTCACGGAATGGCTGAACACTCCCGCGTGCGACATGCGCGATCACTCCCGGCGCAATCTTCGCATCCGCCTGAACATTTTCGGGAACTCCGTTGCAAACGTGAAACTTTCCGAAGTCACCCCGGAATTCCTCGAAGCGTATCTCGACAAGCGCACCGTCTCGGCAGCGACGAAAGACAACGACAAGCGCGCCGTGAGTCGTTTCTTTAGCTGGTGCATCGAGCGCCCGCGCCGCTGGGTAGTTACGAACCCCGCCCGCGAGGTGCGCGTGAACAAGGGCGAGAAACAGCCGCCGCAGATTCTTTCGGTTGACCAGTGCAAGGCGTTGCTCGGCGCTGCCGAAGATCATCGCGAAGGATTGCTCGCGCCCTTCGTCGCGGTTTGCCTGTTCGCCGGATTGCGACCTTTCGAGGCGTCGCGCCTGACCCGGCAACAGGTGAACCTGACGGACAAGGAAATCCGGCTGGAAGCGACCCAGACCAAAACTGGAAAGCCCCGCACCGTGACAATGGAGGCCACGCTTGCGAAATGGTTGACGACGTATAAGGGCGAGTTTTTCCCGACCGGCTGGCGGAAGAATTTCGACACGGTGAAGCGCGCCGCCGGATTGGAAAAATGGGAGCCGGATTTGTTGCGCCACACGGCGATCAGCCATTTCTTCCGCCACTGCGGCAGCTACGGCAAGGCGGCAGAGCAATTCGGGAATAGCGAGGCCATCATCAAAGCACATTATCAGGGCCGCGTGAATAGCGCGGACACGGCGAAGTTTTACGGGATCAAGCCGAAGAAACGCTAACTTCCACGGTGGGGCGTTGCCCGTCCGTAGTTAGTGCTGGAGCTTTCAAATTTCATTTGGGCCGCGCGAATTTCCGTCTCTTTGAGAAAATATCCCGGAGCCGCAGCGATAGCCTTGGCTACCTTGGCTCTATCAGCAGGCGGCAGAGTGCTGGTAATCGCGCAGGGCCATCGCTTTCACTTCGCACCTCCAGTTTGAGACTCAGTTTTCAAAATGTTGCCAATTGGCAACATCGTAGAAGGCGCGCTTTCCTTGGCATTTTCTGCAATTTCCCAATACTTGGGTTCGGAAACGCTGTTTGTCGAACGGCTCTTGCAGGCAATCAAAAGCGCACAGGACTGGACCGGTTCACAACTCAAGGCGCGCTGGTTTTTCGTTCTGAACAACTGGCACGAACTCACCAAGCCGGGCATGAATGCGACGAAGGCGCATACCTTGTGTGAGAAGATTTGCGGCAACCCTTGGTGAACCACACGGGCGCAAAGCCGCGCTTTAATTCTCGGCGGAGCTTGCGTTCGTGAACACCCATTGCCAATTCCGGCACTTTCATTGATTTCATAAATCGGACATTGCCCACCCATTGCCCACCCATTTCATCTGCTTTGCAGAGGAAAATCGGACAACCGTAGGCCGTCGTGTTGACTTCCCCTTGATTGGAAATGATTAACATTCAGAACCCGAAGGCGAGGCTGGCAACGATTAGCCAGCTTCGCGGCATCCTCGAAAATCATCTCGACCCAGTGCCGCCGGACGCGACGCTCCGAATTTGGTTTGATCAGGCCAACGTCCCCCGCCTGAAAGCCAACCCGCTGGCAAAACGTGGGGGCGGGCCGTGTTACTACTCCGTGTCCGGCGTGGAAAAGTTTCTTCAATCGCGCACCGTGCTTTGCCGCCGCTGAAAAAAAATCCCGCCCGCGACACCGACCAAGGAAATCGCGAACGGGAATCGAACGAACGCATGAAACCTACCGATTTCACTTCCCGACTTCAAGGTGTCAAACCCGCTGGCGATGGAAAATTCTCCGCGCGCTGCCCGGCGCATGAGGACCGGAACGCCTCGCTTTCGATTGCTACAGGCGACGACGGTCGCACTCTTCTGCATTGTCACGCAGGCTGCGAGACGCCTGCCATCGTCGGCGCGCTTGGTTTGAAGCTGGTGGACTTGTTCGCGGAGAAGTCCGCGCGCTACGTAGCGGTGAAGCCTGTTCCAAAACCCGCCGCCCCTTTCAACTGGCAACCGTGCGTTGACGCCTTCGCGCCAGCGAAGGCGCGCGAACTGGCAGAGTGGCGCGGCTTCTCGCCTGAGTTTGTCGCGTGGCTTCACGGCAAGGGCATCGTGGGTTTGCACCGGGGCAACCTGGCGTTCGCCGTTCACGACGAAGGCGGCAAAGTCATTTCCTGCCATGCGCTGATTGATCGGGCGGCGAAGAAATGGATTTACACCCCGAGCGGCAAAGGCACTCGCCCGCTGATTTTCGGTGACGTGCGCCGGGCCGGTTTCGTGTTCTGTTTCGAGTCGCAATGGGATGCCTTCGCCGTCATGGACAAGCTCGGCTGGCATAGCGCGGACGGTGTTCCCGACGCGGCTGTAATCGTGACGCGCGGGGCGGACAACGGGAAGCTGATGGCCGGGCAATGCTCGCCCGATGCCATCGTGTATGCGTTCGTTCAGAACGATGCGCCGAAAGCCGACGGCTCGATCCCCGCTGAAAAATGGCTGGCGGATGTTGCCGCGCACGCGGGCGGCAAAGTTGTCCGCGTCGTAACGCCAGCTCAATTCAAGGATGCGAACGATTGGACGCGCGCGGGCGCGACGAAGGCGGAGATTGAATCGGCGATGTTGGTGGGGAAGCAAGTTCACGCACCGGACGCACTGCCAGCCGTCACGCCGGAAACCGCTGACGAAATCACTTCTGACAATTTGGGCGACGAGTCGAACCACCACCGGTCAGACATCGGCTATGCGGATAATTTCGTCGCGGCCTACGGGGATTCTATTCGGTTCTGCTCAGATGAAAAATCCTGGCTGGTTTTCGACGTGGCGCGCGGATGGCAGCGGGACTTCACTGGCCAGATCAAGGCCATGTCCGCGAACTACGCCCGGCGGCTTTATCGCGATGCCCTGACAGCGGCGGCAGACCTTGAGTTTGAAACTGGGAAGCGGCTCATTTCCAGCGTCGTCGCCTTGGGCAACCGGAAGCGCATTGACGCCATGCTATCCTTCGCCGCCGTGGACCCGCGCGTCGTCTTGCTGTCCGCGCAACTCGACGCGGACCCGTTCCTTGTCGGCGTCGAAAACGGCGTGGTCGATTTGTGCAACGGGGAGTTTCAACCGCATCGTCGTGAACATCTGGTAACGCGGCGGCTGGCCGTCAAGTTTGACGCGAGCGCCACGGCTCCGACGTGGGAAAAGTTTCTGGCTGAGGTTCAGCCAAATTCGGAAATGCGGGGGTTTCTCCAACGTCTGAGCGGCTACGGCCTGACCGGCGAGACGCGGGATCACGTTCTGCCCTTTCATTTCGGAACCGGGGCGAACGGCAAGGGGACATTCTTGGAACACGCGCTCTTGAAGCTGGCCGGAAGCTACGGGGCCAAACTCACCGACTCACTTGTTTACACCTCCGCGCGAGGGAACCTGCCGCACTTGGAACTCGCCAACCTTTGTGGCAAGCGGTTCACGCTCGGCGAGGAAAACGCGGCTGGCGGAAAACTGAACGAGGCGCTTTTGAAATCCATCACGGGCGGGGACCGGCAAAAGGGCCGTTTCCACTATGGCAATTTCGTCGAGTATTTTCCCACCTACAAGATCGCGCTCGTTGGAAATCACAAACCGCGTATCGATGGGACCGACGATGGCATCTGGCGGCGCTTCCTGCTAGTTGACTGGCCCGTCCAGATCCCAGCCGAGCGGCGCGATGCGCGGCTGAAGGACAAGCTAGCTGCCGAGATGCCTGGCATCTTGAATTGGGGCATGGCTGGCGCGCGGGCATGGCTCGCGGACGGGCTGAATCCGCCTGCGTCATGCCTGGTCGCCACTGCCGAATTTCGGCAAGGCTCGGATTCGCTCGTCGAATTCATCTCCGACAACTTCACGAAGGATCCGGACGGCTACGTCACCAAGGCCGACGCGTTCGACGCCTACCAGCATTGGGCGCGGCACCAAGGTCTTGACCGACCGATGTCCAAGCGCGCACTCGGATTTCAACTCGTGAATCGGGGATGGCAGGAGTTTGTTCACGGGCACGGGAAATCAAAATGCTGGGCTGGCTTCCAAATCGTTCACCAACCAGAGAGGGGCGAAAATGCGGACGCAAGGTGAAAAATTCCCAAGACTTCCCTCACGGAAGCTACTAGGAGAAAAGTCTGGGAAATTCTCACCTTGCGTCCGCAAAGTGACAACCACGGAACTCTGTCCGCACCTGCGATCCGCAACGGCGAAGCGGGCCAACAGCAGGGAGGGCGTGACGCCTTGAACATCGAAACACACAACGATCACGAAGCCGATCAAGTGTTCGCACGCGCACGCCGGGGAGAGATTCGCATTCACTCAATGGCGAGGGGCAAGCGGAACACGGCGTGGAAGTTCAACGCCTCTGCCGTCGCGCCCGTGGCAGCGCAGCAGATGCTCGCCATCGAAGCGGGGAACACCAAGGCGAACACCAAGGCGAACATGCGCGGGACCGCACCACGATCACTACTGAACACACCATGAAGAACCCCAAGCCCCACCCCATTGAACTGGCGCTCGCCGACTTGGTCGCACGCGACATTGCCCGCGAGCTAGCAGCAGGACGGCCCGACAACGCCCACGCCATCGCGGTCATGCTCGGCATTGAACCGCCATCGTCTGACGTGCGCGTCATCACCGAATGAATCAGAACGCGCCACGATGCCCACAGCGGCTCCGCTACCCTCGCATAGCATTGAGCACGCACCGACCGCGTGGCGGGCAACGTGGGCGCACGGTGGGGGGTGAGGAATATGCACCCCCACCCCGCCTAAGGAATCTATTCGTGTTTATAGTAACATGCAGGCTATCCCTCAGCCCTTCATATTTCTACGCGTTGCCTCCCAAATCATCTGAGTCCTTCACAAAATGAAAACGCCCACTGAATACGTAAAAACCAAGATTGCCCTGTCCAGACAGCTAGGCGTTTCCAGAAACACTCTGGACCGTTTCTTGTCAATGCCCGGCGCACCTCAGTTTCAGGAGCGAAAGGGCTACGACGTGGGCGACGTGGCGGGTTTCATTTCGCGCAACGCCACGAGTGCAAAGACCGTGGCAGCCACCGACCCGGCCATCCGCAGTCTGCGCGCCTACGAACTCAGCCTGAAGTGTGCGCGTTTGAAGTTCAGCATCGAAAAGGAGCGTGGGCAATACGTGCTCAAGAGCGACGTGGCTGGAAGCGTGCGCGCGGTAGGAGCTGGCATTCGCGCGATCATGGAGCAGAAGCTTGAGAGGGAATATCCCTCACGCCTCGCTGGCCTACAGACCGTGGCGGGAGTCCGCGAAGTCATGTTTGGGCTGGTCGATGAAATTTTGACGGGCTGGCGAGAACTGACTGACCGCTGGCAGACGCGCGACGGCAACGATCTTGATCCGCTCCCGCAAACGCCAGCCGATCAAGGGGTGAAGCCGGAATAACCATTTTATGAAAAAGACACGCCGCAAAAACCTGTTCCCGAAACTCGACAAATGCTGGTTGCCACGCACGCCCGCGCCGCGAGAAGCGACCCGGAAGAAACTCCGCCTTGGCGTCATTGCTCAGGCCTGGGTGGAAGTCGCGCCGAAAACAGCCGCACCGACTGAGTGAACCCGCGCCGCCAATACTTTCGCGACGTGCCGCCCGACGAGCGCAAGGGACGCGCCGTGAAGCGCGCCAGACGCTCCGCACCTCGTCAGGAGCAGGAACAGGCTATGGAACGCCTGGTCGCCGCCTTCCGCGAATTGCCGCCCACGCCAGCGACAACCGCCGACTGATTGAACCACGCCGCCGACATCGCGTTTGAAAACGATCTCCCCGTTCCGACGGTGGGCTTCGATTTCGAGGCGTTGGACGGCGGGCCGGAGCAAGCTGCCGACGGTCATAGGGATGTTCTTTTCCCATTTCTGAAAAGCGCCCGCGCCTGCGCGTATTTCGGCGGGGCAACTTTCAAGCGTCGCGTGGTCGCCCTCGAGTACGCGTTGAACCCGTCCGCATTCGGCGGGCAATCACAAGCCCAAGTGGCGCGGAGTTTGGGAATCAGCCAGCAAGCGTTTGGCCGGCGCGTCGTTCAAGCTCGCCGGGCATTTTTGCGAAAGTCACAACCGGGCGGTTGTAAGTCCGCGCCCTAGTATGACGAAGTTTTTCAACCGTAAGGCGGCGATGGCTGAGGCCGACAAGTTGGTCCGCGTAATTCAGCAACACGATCCGGCCTTCGTGGCCACGCCGCTGAGTTTCAAAGTGGGGCTGTTCAATGCGGAGATTGACGCGCTGAACGCTCGCGTTGCTGCCGCCGTGGCGGGTGGCAAA
>JAYVNY010000134.1:0-6532 GCA_043758205.1 Akkermansia sp. | reverse complement strand
GAAGGACAAACAGGGCTGGACGCCCCTGATGATCGCCGAGGGCCACCGGCCCGGAAACTTCAAGCCGTCGGCGGAAACCATGGTCGCCATGCACAAGGTCATGCTCGCCGCCGGCGTGCCACCCGCCCCGCGCGGATAAGTTGCATTATCGCGCGGCACTGGTGGATTTGTGCGCGCACTCTGCGGTTGCCAGTGAATCGGCGCGGGAGGCAAAGTCGTTCACACACTTTATGAAAACCAGACTCTTGTCCGCGTGCCTGCTCATCCTTTGCACCACGCTCTTGGCCGCTGAGGCGCCGCTCCGCATTTTCATCCGCGCCGGGAAGAAAACTCACGGCCCCGTCGGCAACGGCCAGCATGACGGCCCGACCTTCCTCAAAGATTGGTCGAAGATGCTCACGGAACGCGGCGCGGTGGTGGACGGCAAGATTGGTTTCCCCACCGCCGAGGAGTTGGAGAAGACGGACGTGATCGTGTTCTTCACCGAGGAAGGCGGGCGCATCAATCCCGCCGACCGCGCGAACCTGGACAAGTTTCTCAAACGCGGCGGCGGCATCGTGGCCATTCACGACTCGGTGTGCGGCGACGACGCGCAATGGTGGAAGACGGTCATCGGCGGCGCGTGGGAGCATGGTTACTCGAAGTGGCTGGAGCATGTGGTGCCGGTTTATTACACGACGCAGGACAATCCCATCACGGCGGGCGCGTCGAACTTCGAGTTCGACGACGAGATTTATTACGACCTGCACATGATGCCCGAGGCGAAAATCCTCGCCGGCTCGTGGACGCCGGACAAACGCAACGTGAAAGGTGGCCGCCAGATGCAGCACATCTACGACGTATGCCCGCAGCTGTGGACTTACGAGACGGGCAACCACCGCGCGTTCGTTTCCATTCCCGGCCATCATTACAAGTCATTCAACCTCCCGCATTTTCGTTCGGTGCTGTTGCGCGGCATCGCGTGGGCGGGCAAGCGGGAGGTGAACCTGTTCACCAAGCCGGAAGAAATCGCGTCACTGCGCTATCCCGAAGGCGGGCCCACGTCGCCCGCGCTGGCCGGGAAGAAATTGGAACTGCATCCTGACTTCGAGCAGAAGATCGTGGCCTCCGAGCCGCTCGTGAACAAAGTCATGAACATTGACTGGGACCCGGCGGGCGTGATGTGGGCGGTGGAGACGCCAGAGTATCCGAATGGCCGTCGAGGCCTGCGTGACGACCAGAAGGGCGCGGAGTGGAAAGACCACGGTGGTCTCGTGCCCGAAGCCGGCAAGCAAGACCGTCCCGCGCGCGACCGCATCAGCAAATTGATCGACACCGACGGTGACGGCGTGGCGGACAAGAAACAGGTTTTCTACGAGGGACTGGAACTGGCCACGAGCTTCGTCTTCCACCGCGACGGCGTGATCGTTTCGCAGGCGCCGGACATTCTCTGGCTGCGCGACAAGGACGGCGACGGCAAGGCCGAGACCGTCGAGAAGCTCTACACCGGACTCGGCACCGGCGACACGCACGCCGTCATCAACAACATCCGCTGGGGCTTTGACGGCTGGATTTACGGCACGCATGGCTACAGCGGCGGACGGGTGCGTTCGCCGGATGGCGCGAAGGACTTTGGTTTAATTGGCTCCGGCGTGGTGCGCTTCAAGCCCGACGGCAGCGCGTTCGAGCAATATTGCTCGAAGAACGGCAACACCTGGGGCCTCGACATCACGGGCGACAACGAAGTGCTGTTCACCCAGCCGACGAGCAATGAAATTCTCAATCACGTCGTGCTCGCGGAATACGTCCTCGCGCGCGGACGCGTGAAGAACGCGACGAGTTTCAAGGCCGTCATTCGCGACCGTTCCTCCAACCCGCTCATCAAGGCGGAGAACCTCGCTTACGTGCAGATTGATCTCGTGGGCAAATTCACGGCGGCGGCGGGCTGCGCGATTTACGAGGGCGGCACCTGGCCGAAGGAATGGAATTACTCCTACTTCACCACCGAGCCGACCATCAACATCGCGCACCACGAAGCGGTGACGCCGGACGGCGTGACTTTCGCGGCGCACATGACGCGGCCCGAGGAATTCATCGGCGGACGCGACCCGTGGTATCGCCCCATCGAGACGCGCGTTGGCCCGGACGGCGCGCTCTACATCGTTGATTTCTACAACCAGGCGGTGATTCACAACGACACGCGCGGCCCGAAACACAACGGCGTGAACGCTGCCGTGCGCCCCGACCGCGACCATTATTTCTCCCGCATCTGGCGCGTGAATCACAAGCAGGCCACGACCGTGCCGGTGCCGGATTTGAGCAAAGCGTCCGTGGATGAACTCGCCGCCGCGTTGGAAAGTCCGAGCAAGCCCGTGCGTTTCACCGCGCATCGTTTGCTCTCGGAAAAAACCGGCGACCAAATCCGCGCGGCCATGCAGCGCGTGCCGAAGACGGACGCCGCCCCTGCGTGGAACCACCGCCTCTGGCTCATGGCCAACGCGGGCATCCTGCCGGATTTCGTCCTCGGTGCGGCCCTCAACGACCAGCGGCGCGAAGTTCGCAAGAACGCGCTGCGCGTCGCCGCGCTCCGCACCACGCCCGCCGAGAACAACATCAAGCAGGCCATCCTGATCAACACAACCAATTCCGACGCGCGCGTGCAGTTGGAAGCTATTGTCGCGCTCGGCTCAATGCCAGTGGACGAAGCGACCGCTTCCGCGCTCGTGAAACTTTATCCCAGCGCCGCGAACAACTGGATGGAGTCCGCCATCGCGGGCGTGGCCTCGAAGAATCCCCAGGCGTTTCTGAGCGCGGTCTTGAAAACGGAAAAGCCGGAGGACTACGCCGCGCTCGCCACCGTGCTCACGACACAGGTCGCTCAGAAATCTGAAACCGATCCCGAACAGGCTGCCGCCGCGGTCATCGCCGTGGCGAACGCGCCCGCCGGCGCAGATGGATTGAAGGCTGTGATCTTTGAATCGCTCACCAAGGCGCTCAAGCCCGCCATCGTGCCGAAATGGTCCGAGGAATTGCGCGGCGCATTCGGCACCGCGCTCAAATCCGCCAACCCCGCCGTGCCCGCCTCCGCCCTGCCGCTCATCGCGCGCTGGGACAAAGGCGGCTCCATGAGCGCGGAAGTGAACTCACGCGTGCAAGATCTGCTGGTCAGACTTGGCGACGCGAATCAACCGGATGATCAGCGTGCGCAAGTGGTGGGCAGCCTGCTGGGCGTGCGTCAGTTAAATGCCGAGATCGTGCCCAGCGTGGCGAAGATTGTCGGCTCATCCGCTTCGCCGGAATTGCAGCGCCGCACCATTGACCTGCTCGGCGCGACGGGCGACGCCAGCGTCGGCCCGGCGTTTGCCGCAAGCTTTGCGAAGATTTCCCCCGAGTCCCAGGACGCGATGTTCGCGCAGATCATCAAGCGCAGCGACTGGTCGCGCGCCTTCGTCGAGGCGCTCAAGAGCGGCGCGCTCTCGCTCACGTCGCTGAGTCCCACTTCCATTCATCGCCTCCGTACGCACGCCGATGGTGCGGTGGCGAAGCGCGCGAACGAAGTCATTGATGAATTGCGCGGACCGGAAGTGAAGGATAAGAACGACATCATCGCGAAGCTGGAGCCGGAAGTCAGCAAGCCCGGCAACGTCGCCAACGGTCACAAAATCTTCACGGTGAATTGCGCCGTCTGCCACCAGTTCAACGGCGAAGGCAAGGCGCTTGCGCCCGACCTCACCGGTATGGGCGTGCATGGCGCACACGAACTGCTCATCCACATTCTCGATCCCAACCGCATGGTTGAGGAGAACTACATGGCCGTGAGCATCGAGACGAAGGACGGCGAAACCTACGACGGCATTCTCGGACGTGACACGAAGCAGAGCGTGGTCATCCGCAACGCCATCAACGACACCGAGATCAAGACCGCCGACATCAAGTCGCGCCGCAGCACGGGCCGCTCGCTGATGCCCGAAGGCTTCGAGGCGCTGGGCGCGGAGACCTTGCGCGACCTGATGGCCTACCTCGTCGGCGGTGACAGCAAGTATCGCGTCATTGACATGAAGAACGCGTTCACCGCCGACACGCGTAAGGGATTGTTCAGCAGCCAGGAGCTAACCGATGAGTCGCTGCGTTTCAAAAAATTTGGACTCATCAAGGCGGGCGATGTGCCGTTCGCGGTGGAAAATCCGGCCAAGGTTTCATCCGGCAACAACGTCGTGGTGCTCAAGGGCGGCTCGGGTTTCGCCAAGACGTTGCCGCAGAAAGTCGAGCTGCCGAACCTGAACGTGAAGGCGAACCGGCTGCACTTCCTCGGCGGCGTGGGCGGCTGGGCCTGGCCCTACAACGGCGACGGGATGAAGGGACTCATCGCCGCGAAAGTCACCGTCACCTACGCGGAGGGCGGCAGCGAACAGTTCGAACTGAAGAACGGGATCGAGATCGTGGACTACATCAACCCCGGCAACGAAGTGCCCGGCTCGACCAAGGTGCTCGACCTCGTGAACAACGGCCAGGTGCGCTCCTTCACGCGCGATCTGAAGGGCGGCACGATTTCAAAAATCACTTTGGAGAGTTTGAACAATCAGATCGCCACCGTCTTCATCGCCATTACCGCGGACAGCGGCCCCGCGCCGAAGAAAGTCGCCGCTGCACCGGCCACGACCGCGACGGATGCCCTGCCCTCCGCGCCCTTCACTTGGGGCGCGGGCACCAAGGCGCTGCTCGTGGGCGGCGGCAGTTCGCATGATTACCAAAAGTTCTTCAACCGCGCCGACACCGAGACGCTCAAGGCCGCCGGCTTCTCCGTGAATTACACCGAGGACGGCGCGACCACGGCGCGCGAACTGAAGAACGTGGACGTTGTGGTCTTGAGCGTGAACGCCGCGAAGTGGGCCACGCCCGACTGCCGCGCCGCGCTCAATGACTTCATCAAGGCCGGCAAGGGCGTGGTGCTGCTGCATCCCGGGATGTGGTACAACTTTGGCGACTGGCCGGAGTTCAACCGCGACCTCGTGGGCGGCGGCTCGCGCGGCCACGACAACCTCGGCGAGTTCACCGTGAACGTCCTCAACCAGGAACACCCGATCACGAAGGGCGTGACCGCCAGCTTCAAAGTCACCGACGAACTTTACTACGTGAAGCCCGACGCCAAGGGGCCCGCGATGGAAGTGCTCGCCGAGACTTCTCCGAGCAAGAAAGACCAGAAGGCGTATCCCAGCGTCTTCGTGGTCAAACACCCGCAGACCCGCGTCGTGGGCTTGGCCCTCGGCCACGACGCCCGCGTGCATGACCTGCCCGAGTTCAAGCAACTGCTCGTGAATTCCGCCAAGTGGGCGGCGGGGAAATAACGGAGCAAGAAATCAAACCACGAAGCCGCAGCAAAAATGCTGCGGCTTTTTTTGTGCCTACTTGGAACGACGATTGAGATGGGCCAGCACCGTGAGGTCGATGAATTCTCCGTCCTCCGTGGCTTTTGGAATGATGTCCACGCTCGGCCCGAGTTCGAGTTCCTGGCCATTTGGAGTCTTGATGACGTCCACTGCTTTAATCTGCGCTTGCCGTCCGTCCATTGTGGTGACGGTGGGAGCCGACAGCAAATCCACGCCCGGCTGATCCTTCAGCGACTCGAACAACGCGCGCATCTGCTCCCGCGAGATGGATGAGTGCGCCGTGCTGTCGTTCTTGTCGGAGACCAAGCCGGTCAGTCCGTGTTTCGCGAGCAACTCATCCGGCAGCTCCAGATACTTGGTGCGGAGGTCGAGTTGGAGCGGTTCCTCATTGGGAATCTTCGTTGCATCAACGAAAACGAAGGTGTGCTTTCCCTCCTTCGTCTTCCAGCCGCCCGTGACCAGGGTCTGATTCCAGGCCAACCGCGCCCGAACCACGGCGCGGAAGCTTTCGACCGGTGAATCGGGTCCGGCATTCTCGGTGGGAACAGAGTTGGTTTGCCGAAGCGCCGAACGGTTTGCCAGTTCTGATTCCTTTTGCTTCAACTGCTGCCGCAAGCGGGTCACTTCACCGCGCAGACGGATGGTTTCATCCTTTTCGCTTTGCAGTTTCTGAACCTGTTCAGCTTGCTGGCGCAACAATTCGCGTGCGGCGTCGTGTGCCTGTCTGGCCTCCGCCACTTGCTGCTGCAAACCGCCATTCTGTCGGCGAAAATTCTCCGCTTCCTCGCGCTGACGAACCGTCAGAAAAATTGCCCCGCCCAGAGCGAGCAGCAAACAGGCAGGGATGATTTTTCGCATGAGCGACTATGGGGAACTCAAAGGCCTGAGCAGAAGCAGAAATAGTTGTCCGCTGCTCTGGATGCACTTGAATGTTCCGGCCATCCGAAAGCGGGGCTAAAGCCGACCGCACTCCAAACGCTGGCGCGCAGCACCACACGCCTTGTCACTCGCGAAGCGTTTGGAGTGCGGTCGCTTTAGCGCCGCTTTTCTTTCTGCCGACAACACGCGGGAGGCTGCAAGCTGCGCCCGCTGCTCCTGGGTCTGGAGCGCCAGCTTCCAGCACGGCGCGTTGGTGATTTGTATACTGAACGCGCCGTGCTGTATGC
>JAYVNY010000133.1:0-26554 GCA_043758205.1 Akkermansia sp. | reverse complement strand
GCGCGTCGCGCATGGCGTTGTCTGTCTGATTTCCCGGCAGACCGTTCCCGACTTCGAGTTTTACTTTGATGGGCCGGCCGAGCGCGAGAATCGCCTTTTCGCGAATGAGATCGAGATAATTTTTCTCGAGCCAGACTTCGGTGAACTCATCCTTCACTTCGAGCGTGAACAGATCGTGATCGAGGGCCTTCGGATGGATGTGCGAGAACCACAGCCGGTAGAGCTCGACGCTGACGAGCGGCTGAATGGACTGCTGCACGGAACCCCAGATTTGTTGTGCGGAAGCTTGCATGAGAAAAGGAGGATTTATCGGAATTATTCACCGCCCCCGCACGCCGGTTTTTCCGGCGCACGGGACGCGATGAATTCGGGCCAAAATTCGGAGGAAACGAAACGCCACACCGGGAGACGCCAATGTTTTCCGGCTCAACGCGCAGTGGAAGTGAGAAAAAGCCTGCTAAACAAGGGCGAATCCCCTGTCGTAGAGACAGGACTGCCGCCGATAATTTTGCGATTGCTTGGTTCACCACGACTTCGAGTTTGCGTGAGAGGGTTCTAGGCGAATCCTCCGGGGAGTGACCATAGAAATTTATTGGCTTTTATCCGCAGGTTATTCACAGGCCATTTTTCGTTGAAATAAGAGGGTAATTCCACCGTCCGGCGCGAAAATAAATACGACCTCAGCAAAGACCTGTTGGTGAAGAACTCGTCACGGAGGGGCGAATAAATTGCGTGCGATGAGGAGTTGAAAAAAATTCCCGGCCACGCGGCGCGAAGGGGGAAATGTACCGTGAAAAATTTCTGACTAAACCGCGCGCTCGCCGCGTTCCTCGGTGCGGATGCGCAGCACGTCTTCAACGGAAGAGACAAACACTTTTCCGTCGCCGATCTTCCCGGTCTTCGCAGCCTTCACAATCGCGTCCACCGCGCCCTGCACCACGCTGTCCGCGACCACGATTTCCAGTTTGATCTTGGGGAGAAAATCCACGGTGTATTCGTTGCCACGATAAATTTCCGTGTGACCTTTCTGACGCCCGAAGCCTTTCACCTCGCTCACGGTCATGCCTTCCACGCCGGCGGCGGCGAGGGCTTCCTTCACTTCGTCGAGCTTGAAGGGTTTGATGATGGCTTCGATCTTTTTCATGGCGCGCGAATACTAGCGAGGGGCGGCGGGCTGTAAATGGGAAAGCCGGAACGCAAGCGGTCTGAACTCAGCCTTCGCGGCGAATCTCACGGTGCAACCACGCGCGCGCATAGGCCCACGTCCGTTCCGCGGTGCGCGTCGGCAGATCCAGCGCCGCCGCCGCCTCGTCCATGGTCATGCCTACGAAGTAACGGAGCTTCACCAGTTCCGCCGCCGTCGGGTCTTGTTGCGCGAAAGTGTCGAGTGCCTCGTGAACGGCGAGCAGTTCATCGGGCGGCGCGGTCATGACCAGCGTGGACTCGTCCAACTCCTGATGCTCGGCGCCCGCGCCGCGTTTGAGCGCCTGCTTTTTGCGCGCGTGCTCGACGAGGATGCGCCGCATCGCCTCCGCCGCCGCGCCGAAAAAGTGCGCGCGATTCTGCCATTCCTGCTGGTTCGGACCGGCGAACCGCAGCCAGACCTCATGCACCAGCGCCGTGGGCTGAAGCGTGTGGCCGGCTGCCTCGTGCGCCATCTTGTGCGCGGCGATGCGGCGCAACTCGTCATAAACCAGAGGCAGCAGTTCCGGCGTCGCGGCGGCGTCACCACGGCGGGCGGCATCGAGAATGCGGGTCACGTCGTTGTTCATAAAAGTGCGGACGCGCCGGGCGCGTCGCAAGGTGGCGGAGTTGTAAGCGCGGGTGGAAAGATTGCAAAGCGCGGAGTCATCTGGACGCGGCTTGCGACGGACGCCGGGGCTTCACTTCACACCCAGTTGGGTGCGCGCCTGGATGACGCGCGGGTCTTTCGGGTTCAGGGCGGCGGCGTGCGCGACGTGCTCTTCGGCCTCCTCGAGCCGTCCCGCGTTGGCGAGTTCTTCCGCGAGGTTCAGATGCGCGGTGAGGTCGCCCGGACTGTGGCGCAGTGCGTCGCGGAAGGCGCGGATGGCTCCCGCCGTGTCGCCGGATTGCGAGCGAGCCAGCCCGAGATTGGCGTGGGCCTGGGCGAAATCCGGCTTGAGGACGAGCGCGCGTTCGAGCACGGCGGCGGCGTTGGTCCATTGCTGCTGGCACATCAGCGCGAGACCAAGCTGCACCAGGGCGTTGAGGGAATCAGGCTGCGCCCGCAACAGTCGGCGATAGGCCGCCTCGGCTTCCGGGCAACGGCGTTCGAGATAATTCAACCGGCCCAACAACAGCAAGCCCTCGGGATCCTCCGGGATGGCGTCCAACATTTTCCGCACCACGGCCTCGGCTTCGCGAAACTGTTTTTGTTGGAGGTGGCGGTTGGCCTGCTCGGCCAGACGGGCGCGGTCGGTGCGCAACGCCTGCACGTCGCGCAGCACCGGGTCCGGCCAGTCGAAGGCCCGGGGCATCCCGGCGGCGTTGCGCGCGAGTTGCGCGGCGGTGTCGGGTTGGCCGTTGCGCTGGGCGATTTGCGCGGCGAGCAGGAGGCTGGAGCGCACGGTGTATTGATTGGTGAACGCGGGCTGGAGCGCGAGCGTGGCCTCCTTGAACGCGCCGCGCGCGAGATGCACGCGCGCCAGTTCCACCCGCGCGGCGGCGTGACCGGGGTTTCGGGCGAGCAATGTTTGCAAATGCGGTTCGGCCTGATCGAACTGCCCCTGCTCGACCAAGGTGCGGGCGAGTTGAAAACGCGGCGACTCGGCGCGTCCGTCGGCGAGTTCCGTGGCGCGCGTGAGCAGCCGAACGGCCAGGGCCGGATCGCCCACCTGTTCCAGAATGCCGCCCAAGTAGGGCCAGCGGAAATTCCGCACATCGCGCGCGGCGGCGTTGGAATAACACAGGCGGGCCTCGGGAAAAAACTCGGCGGCCTGCAACGTCTCGCCCAGCCGCCCCCACGCCGGGCCGGACGCCGGCGCGCGCAGCACGGCCACGCGCGACGTTTCGATGAGTGAACGCAGCGTGGGATCCACCAGCGCGAGCGCGACCACGGGCGGCGCGGGGTGGGCACGAAATTTCAAAACCCAAAACCCAAAGCCCAAACAAATTCCAACGAGTAGAATTCCGACCAGTGCGCGAAAGGGAAATCGTCGGCCTGATTTTGCGGCGCCGGATTTTTTATTCTCGCCGCGCTTCATTTGCCACCGCCTTTTCGCAGCGTGATTTGCTGGTCCGCCGCGCGGCCGGGAAAAGATTCTTTCACCCCGTCCGGCCAGAGAATTTCCATCGCCTCCACTGTCGCCGCCGCCCCCAGTCCGAAGTGCAGCGTGGGATCGTGGCTGGCGAGGTAGCTGGTCGCGGGCTGGAGCACGGCCCAATGTTTTTTGCCGCCCGCGTGGACGACCGCCTCCGCGCCGATGGCCTCACGGTTTCCGTGCTGCGGCAGGAGCAGGCGCAGCTTGAGCCAGTGGCCGCGATCTGGCGCCACGTTCCGCAGCACGCGGGCCGGGCCGCCGAGGCCGCAGAGGATCAAGTCCAGCGCGCCGTCATTGTCGAGATCGCCGAGGGCCAGGCTGCGCGCGACCTGGGCCTCGCCACAGAGCGCGGGCTGCGCGGGCGAGAGGTCGCGGAATTTTCCGCCGCCCAGATTGACGAAGAGTTGCGACCGTTGCGCGTAGCGCGCCCACCAGGGATGCACGCCCGCCGCGACGGGCGTCTGGTTTTTCAAGAGCCGCCGCACCAACCCGTTCGCCGAGACGAGGTCGGGAGCACCATCGCTGTTGAAATCCGCCAGTACCGTGCCGAAACCCGTGCCGCGCCACGCCTGCTGCTGCAAGCCCGCCGCGCCAATCTGATCGAGGAACACGCCGCGCGGGCCTTGCCGGTAGAGCGAATGATATTCATCCGTGAGGTGCGTCACGAACACGTCGCCCAGGCCGTCCCCGTCCACGTCGGCGAAGGCCGTGCCCATGTTCGCCGCCGTCGCGCCCATCGCGTTGAAAGCCAGCCCGCGCTGCGCCGCCTCGTCGGTGAAGGTGCCATTGCGCCGGTTGATAAAGAGGCGATTGGGCCGTCCGTCGTCCGCGCAAAAAATATCCGGCCAGCCGTCGCCATCGAAATCCGCGCAGACCAAACCCAGCGCCGCGCCCGGAGCGCGAAAGAGGCCGCTCGCCTCGCTGCGATCCGCGAAGCGCGGTTCGCCGCCCGCCTGCGCGGTGGTGTTCCGCCAGAGCCGGGTGGCCGTGGCCGCGAAGGCCTGGGGCGCGCAAAAATCCTGCTCGCCCTGCACGTCATGGCAGACCTGCGTAGGGTCGTAGTCCACGTAATTGCCGACCACGAGATCGAGCCAGCCGTCGCGGTCGTAATCCAGGAAGCTCGCCGGCCCGGCCCAGCGCGGATTGTCCAGCCCGGCGGCGCGCGTGACCTCACGAAATTTTCCGCCGCCCAGATTTTGAAACAGCCGCGTCGCGCCGTACTCCGTCACCACCACGTCGGCGCGTCCGTCGTTGTTCACGTCGCCGGCGATGACGCCCATGCCGCGCCCGCTCACGTCCAGACCCGAGTCCGCGCTCACGTTTTTGAACGTGCCGTTTTCCTCCTGATGAAACAGTTGGTTGCGCGCGTCAGAACCGACACCGCCGTACTGCACAAAATAAACATCCAGCCGTCCGTCGTTGTCGAAGTCGAAGAGCGCCACGCCGGAACCAACTTGATCAGCCATGAAATAATTCGTGCCGGCGGCGTGCGTGAAGGCGAGTCCCGACGACGCGGTAATGTTTGTGAACCACTCGCGCGCCGAGGACGACGCGGAGGCTTGCTCCGACGACGAACGTCCGCACCCGCCCACGAGCAGCGCGCCCGTGAGCATGAACCAGCCAAGAATTTTCCAACGCGGCATGACCAGCACGCTACGCAGCGCGCGGACGCGGGAGAAGTTTGAAATCTTCGCTGGGTGGAACGGGCTACCAGCCCGTTCCGCTGGGCAACCTGCCCAGCGGAATGAGAGTGAGCCTCCTTGGTTCAAGTCAGGCCAATATGATTTGCGTCGCCCTCACCCTTCCGCCGGGCTGGTAGCCCGGCGGCACAGGCCAGTGGCCTGTGCTACCCATGTTTGTTCTTCAGACAGACTCTAAGCCTCACGAATGCGCCCAACCGCGGTCCGCCAGAATTTCCTGCCCCGTGACACACGCGCTCAGATCGCTGGCGAGAAACAAAATCACATCCGCCATTTCATCGGGCTGAATGAAATCAGGAATGCACTGGCGCTCCTGCACCAGCCGCTTGTTCTCCTCGGTCAGATAGTCGCGCACCTGCCGCTCGGTGAAAACCCAGCCGGGCGAAACGCAGTTCACGCGGATGCGCAGCGGCCCCAACTCGCGCGCCAGGCAGCGCGTGAAACCGATCACCCCGCCCTTCGTCGCCACGTAGGCCACCATCTGCGTGGGCGTGTTGTAAATCGTGACCGAGGAAAGATTCACGATGGCGCTGCCGCGCGGCATGGCCGGCGCGCACTCGCGGGCCATGAGAAAGTAGGCGCGCACATTCACGGCGAACAAATCGTCCCACTGTTGCGCCGTGGTTTCGAGGAACGGAATGCGCGGGTCCCACGCCGCGTTGTTAATCAGCGCGTGGATGGATTTCACCTCGCGCTTGATGGCGGCGATCCACTCCACGATGGCGGCCTCGCTGCTCAGTTCAACGGGTTGAAAGGAAACCGCCGCGCCGAGTTCCCGCGCCAGCGCCGTGCCGCGCGTCGCGTCCTTGTCACAAAAAAACACCCGCGCGCCCTGCGCGTGAAACGCCCGCACCGTGGCCGCGCCGATGCCATTCGCCCCGCCGGTGATGATGACCGTGCGATCTTTCAATTCTGGGAAGTGTGCCATGCGGCGCATCCTGTGAAGCGCGGGGCCGAATGCCAGAACGAATTTGCCGCTTCACTTCTCCAACGTCACGTCCCCGCCAATGATCCGCTCCAGATGCCCGTAGTCGCCGCGCAGCAACAACGCGCCATCACTGTCGAGCGACTCCGCGCGGCCCGTCAGCGTGCGGTCGCCGATGTGGATGACTACGCGCCGCCCCAGCGTCACGCACTGCCGCTCCCATTCCTCCGCGAGCGCGGCGAATTCACCGCGCGCCACCCGCGCGTAATCCACGTCCAGCTCGCGCAAAATCGCGGCCGCAATTTCTGCGCGCACAAATTTTCTCCCCGCCTCCGCCGCCAGTGAAGTCGCCACCGCGCGCAGTTCCTCCGGAAAGTCCGTCACGTTCACATCCACGCCGATGCCGATGATGACGTAGCGCACGCGGTCCACTTCCGCGCTGAGTTCCGTGAGAATGCCCACGACTTTTTTCCCCCGCAGCAGAATATCGTTCGGCCATTTGATCTGCGGCACGAGTCCCGTCTCCAGCCGGATGGCGCGCGCGACCGCTGTGGCTGCGGCGACCGTCAATTGCGTGATGAACGCCGGCGACAGCGCGGGCCGCAACAGCACGGAGAACCACAGCCCCTGCCCCGCTGGCGAAAGCCACTTGCGTCCGAGCCGACCGCGTCCCTTCGTCTGCGTCTCGGCAAAGATCACGACGCCTTCCGCCACGCCGTCGCGCGCCAGTTTCTCCGCCACGTCATTCGTGGAACTGGTTTGTTGAAACACCTGGATGTCGCGCCCCACGACGCGTGGCTCGGGCAGACGCGAAACCAAATCATCCGCGTGCAACACGTCCGGCGAGCCGAGCAGGCGCCAGCCCAGGTGGGGGGTTGTTTCAATCTCGTAGCCCAGCGCGCGCAACTCAGTGAGGCGCTCCATCAGTTTTCCCGCCGTGACGCCCGCGTGCGCGGCCAGCGCTGCGGAACTGAGTCCCGCGCGCAGTCCCCGAAGAATTTTCGCATCCACCGTCATCAGAAAAAATGTTCAACCAACCCGCCGCGTAGTGGGGCAGGCGTCCCGCCTGCCTTAGTCCTTTGGCCGTCCCGGCTGAAGTCCACCAGCCGGGACGGCCCGTGGACTGGTGGCAGCCGAGACGGCTGCCCCACTATGGATTTGTCGCCGCGCGACAAATTCCACCAATCTGCTTCGCCTTCATCAAAAGAAATCCAGCCCGATGTCCACTGCGCGCGCCGAGTGCGTCATCGCGCCCACGGAAATAAAATCCACGCCCGTCTCGGCGATGGCGCGCACCGTCTGCAAATTCACCCCGCCGCTCGCCTCCGTCTTCGCGCGCCCGCCGACGAGCCGCACGGACTCCCGCAATTGATCCAGCGTCATGTTATCGAGCAGGATGATGTCCGCGCCCGCGTCCGCCGCCTGCGCGACTTGCGCGAGCGTGTCCGCCTCCACTTCCACTTTCAGCGTGGGATATTTTTCCCGCGCGCGGCCCACGGCGGCGGCGATGGCGTTCGGCGTGGCGTTGCGCAACGCGGCCAGATGATTGTCCTTGATGAGCACCATGTCCCAGAGGCCGACGCGATGATTGCGCGCGCCGCCGCAGCGCACCGCGTACTTTTCCAGTTCACGCCAGCCGGGCGTGGTCTTGCGCGTGTCGAGAATCACCGCGTTCGTTCCACGCACCGCCTCCGCAAATCGCGCCGCCGCCGTGGCGACACCGGACAGACGCTGGACGAAATTCAGAGCCACCCGTTCGCCCGTGAGCAGAGCGCGCGCCGGGCCGCTCACTTCCAACAGCTTCTCCTGGCTCGTGAGACGACGACCATCCTGCGTGAAACATTGCACCCGAGCTTCAGGAGAAACTTCGTTGAACGCCGCCTCGGCGAAGGCCAACCCGCACACCACAAGTTCCTCGCGCGCCATCATGGCGGCGCGCGCTGTGGCGTCCTCCGGCACCGTGGCCAGCGTCGTGACATCGCCGCTGCCGACATCCTCCGCCAGCGCGGCGCGGACGTGACGCGTGATCAATTCCTGCGGAAGCAAATCCATCCCGCGCAGCATGACGAACCCCGCCGCGCGGCGCGAAGCGAAAATTCACAGGAGCGCGGCGGTGGCCTGGGGCTGTGATGCGAAGGGCGGTCCGAAGCGCGGGTTTTTGGCACGGAGTCAGGACATGGCTTACACCTTGGGGCGGATTGGTCACGCAGAGAGCGGGCCTGCCTTGGCTCACTGGTTTGTTGCTTTCCCTCCGGGAACGGTTCGTCCTCGCGGCACTGGCCGGACGGGAACCTTTCACCCAACTCTGCCGCCGTTTTCACATCGCCCGCCCGACCGGCGACAAGTGGCGGCGGCGCTTCCACTCGTGCGCCTGCCGGGTGCGCGCACGCTGGGCCGCTGGCTCCGGCGGCTGAACCTGGTGCCGCGCCGCGTGACGCGCGCGGCCTACGCGGTCTGGACCATGGACTTCAAGGGCTGGTTCCGGACCACGGACGGCACACGGGTTGAACCGATGACGGTGGGGATCGCAAAAGCCGTTTCGTGCTCGCGTCCTGCTGCTGCCCAATCAGCGCGAGGCCCGCGCCCGGCGGGCTTTGACCGCCGTGTTCCGCCGTTACATTTTGCCCCGGGCCATCCGTGTGGACAACGGCCCGCCCTTTGGCGGGTGCGGGCCACGCGGGCTGTCGAGGCTTTCCATCTGTTGGCGGCGCTTGGGGATCGAGGTCGAGTTCGGGCGGCCGGGCTATCCCGAGGACAACGCGGCCCACGAGCAGATGCACGCCGTGTATCAGGCCGAGGTCGCGGACGATCCGGCCCGGCATCCGGCCGCGCAGCAACGGGCTTCGGAACGCTGGCGCGTCCGCTACAACCAGGTGCGTCCGCATGGAGCGTGGCCCCTGCGGCCCCCCGCGCAAAGTTATCGGCCCAGCCGGCGCCGGCTCCCGCACCGACTCCCGGACTGGAAGTATCCGTCGGCCTGGCGCACGCGGCGGGTCAGTGCGGATGGCCGGCTCTTTTGGCAGGGCCGCCAGCGGTTCGTCGGCTGGGCCTTCGGCGGGGAGATCATCGGCCTGCGTCCGCGCGAGGCCGAGCTGTGGGAAGTGCACCTGGGTCCTGACCTGCCCGGCCTCCTGCACCGGCAGGATCGCTCGCGCAGTTTGCGCCCCGTGCAACGCTCCCGCCCTTGACACTGCATACCCTGTCCTGTCTCCGTGCCAAAAACCCGCGCTCCGTGCCTTACGGAGCCAACCAACTCGCACGAATCTCCTGCGGCACCTTCCCTCCCGCCCGCAGCGCGCGAAGACTCAGCGCCGCATGCCGCTTCGCCAGCCGCTCACCGCGTTCATCCAGCATCAGCGGGCAATGAAAAAACTCCGGTGGCGTCAGCCCGAGCGCGCGGTAGAGCAGCAGTTGCCGCGCGGTGGAAACCAGCAGGTCCGCGCCGCGCACCACTTCGGTAATCCGCATCGCCGCGTCGTCCACCACACAAGCCAGTTGGTACGCCGGAGCGTCGTCCTGCCGCCAGACCACGAAATCGCCAAAATCTTTCCCGGCGATGAATTTTTGTTCGCCACAGTTTCCGTCCAGGAACGAAATCGTCTCGCCATCCGGGACCCGGAAGCGCCAACAGAATTTAGGATGGAGAATTTCAGATGTACGATTGGCGCGGCAGGTGCCCGGATAAATCGGCTCGTCGCCTTCGGCATGAGGCGCGGTGGCGGCCTGCTGGATATCTTTCCGCGAACAGACACATGGATAGATGAACTGGCCCGCGCGGAGTTTTTCCAACGTGGCGCGATAGAAATTCATACGCTCACTTTGATGATACGGCGCGAACGGGCCGCCCACGTCCGGCCCTTCGCTCCAGGCAAACCCAAACCAGCGCAAGTCCTCGATCATGTCGGTGACGAATTCCATTTTGAACCGCGTGGCATCCAAATCCTCGTTGCGTAAAATCAAAACCCCGCCCTTCGCCTGCGCCCGCTCCTGCGCCGTCCAGAACGTGCGCGCGTGCCCGAGATGCAGATGCCCCGTGGGCGAAGGCGCGAGGCGACCACGATAGACATGGAGCATCGCAGTCATTTGGTGAAGCTGGTTTTACCGCAGAGACGCAGAGGCGCAGAGAGGCAGAGAAAAATGAGGAGAGAAATTTTCTTTTCCCTCTCTGCGCCTCTGCGCCTCTGCGTCTCTGCGGTAAAAATTTCTGTCCGCCAATGCCCGGCCCAGCGGATGAAACAAGCGCTCATTGAATCAAATCACCACACCCGGACTCGCCGCCAGCCACGCGCTGAACTTGGGCAGTGGCGTGCGGAGGACGCGTTGAATCTTGCTGATGTCCACGGAGCAATCAGGCGAGCGGCGTGGGCCGGTGAAGGTTTTCACGGAGTCGCGTTCGAGGCGCGGCTGAAGCTGCGGCCAGCGCGCGGCAAGCAGTTCACCAATCTCGTAGCGCGACACCCGTTCCGCCCCGGCGAGATGATAGAGACCGGGCTGCTCCGCTGCCGCCAGTTCCCACACCGCGCGCGCCGTGACTTCCGCCGCGATGGGGCAGCGGAATTCATCCGTGAACAGCGACAACGCTTCGCCGCGCTGCCAGACCGCACGCCACAGTTCGTTGAACGCATCGCCGCGCGTGGTGATGCCGGCGTTCAGTGAAGTGCGAACGACGGTGTGACGCGGATTCGCCAGCACGATGCGCTCGGCGTCGAGCTTTGTGCGGGCATAGACGTTGAGCGGATTCGGCGCGTCGAGTTCGGTGTAGTTCCCGCGCGTGCCATCGAACACGAGGTCGGTGGAGAAAAAAATCAGCGGGAGGTCCGCCGCCAGTTCGCAGAGCACGCGGGTGGCTTCCACGTTGTTCAAGCGCGCGAGTTCCGGGCTGACCTCGCACGCGCCCGTCTTGCTCATGGCCGCGCAGTGGATGATGAGTTGCGGCCGTTCCTGCTCGAACGCCGCGCGCACGGCGGCAAAGTCCGTGAGATCAAAATCCGCCCGCGTCAGCCCGCGCGCCGTCCACTGCTGAGGCACCGCACGCACAATCTGCATACCGATGAGTCCGCCCGCGCCGGTGATCCAGGCGGTGCTCATGCAATGGGCAATGATAGAGCGGCGCTAAAGCGACCACACTCCCAACGCTTCGCGAGGCAAAGGGCGTCTGCTACTGCGCGCCAGCGTTTGGAGTGCGGTCGCTTTAGCGCCGCTTTTCCCAGGCTCGACGAACACGCCATGCAGCGAAGGCAGATCACCGTCATTCCTCAATCAATCAACCGCTTCGTCAAATCGCCATACGCGTCAATGCGCCGGTCGCGGAGAAACGGCCAGTGCGTGCGGGTGACATCCACTTTGGTGAGGTCGAGCGGCACAAGGAGGTTCTCCTCTTTGTCCACGCTGGCCTTGGCGATGATCTGGCCGGAGGTGCCGGCGATGAAACTTTGGCCCCAGAACTCGATGCCATCCCCGCCCACCGGACGCTCCAGGCCGATGCGATTGGCGGAGGCAACGTAGCAGCCGTTCGCGACGGCGTGGCTGCGCTGAATGATCTCCCACGCGCCGTGCTGGTTCGCGCCGTATTCCTTTTTCTCCTTGGGATGCCAGCCGATGGCGGTCGGGTAGAACAGAATTTCCGCGCCCTGCATGGCTGTGAGCCGCGCGCCTTCGGGATACCACTGGTCCCAGCAGATGAGCACGCCGATCTTGGCGTAGCGCGTCTGCCATGCCTTGAAGCCGAGGTCGCCGGGTGTGAAATAAAATTTCTCGTAGAACAACGGGTCGTCGGGAATGTGCATCTTGCGGTAGCGGCCGAGCAGCGCGCCGTCCGCGTCAATGATGACCGCCGTGTTGTGATAGACGCCCGCCGCGCGCTTCTCGAAGAGCGAGGCCACGATCACGGACTTGTATTTCTTCGCGATCTTTTGGAACGCCTCGGTGCTGGGGCCGGGAATGGTCTCGGCGAGATCGAAGTTGTCGTGGTCTTCGCTCTGGCAGAAATACTGTGAGCGAAACAGTTCTTGCGTGCAGATGATCTGCGCGCCGTCCTTCGCCAGACGCTCGGTCTGGGCGAGCGTCTTCTTCAAGTTTTCGGCGGGCTTCTCGGAGCACGCGGTCTGGATCAGGCCGACCTGGACAATGTTTGGTTTCTTCATGGATGAAAAGCTGTTTGGAAAGTAGGGCAGGCGTCGCGCCGGTCTCACTAAATTTTTTCAGAATGAAGAACGGGGAAGACGCCCGCCTTGCGGGACCCTCACGCCACACGACTGGACTTCTTCGCATGACGCGTGTGGTTGGTGTTCCGCGCGCTGCGGGCGGTGCGGTTGGACTTGGTCGTGGTGGTGGTGCGGGTGATGCGCGCGGTGCGCTCCAGCAGGCGCGTGCTGCCCTTGGCGTCACGCGTGGCCACCGCCGGATCGAGGCCGAAGAGATTGCGCACGAACTTGCCGAGTGTCTCGTTCGTCGGGCCGTAGCCGCCGCTGTAAATGTAGAACTCCAGATCGTAGAGCAGTTCATCCGCGCTGCTGTAGCGGGTCTTCAATTCACGCGAGAGGGCGCGCTGGAGAATGGTGTTCAGCTTGTCGTCCACGCGCTTGTCGAGCTTGCGGAAGTCGGGGATGGGCATCTTCATCACGCGGTCGCGCGACTCTTCCGCATTCACGCCTTTGAAAATATTTTTCCCCAGCAACAAATGCGCGAGCACGATGCCGAGCGAAAACAGATCGGAACGCTTGTCGGTGATTTGAAAATCCGCCTGTTCGGGACTCATGTAGTCGGCTTTCCCCGCGACGACTTCACCTTCTTTGTCCGTGAGGAAGCCCGCCGCTTTCGCCACGCCGAAGTCCGTCAGCTTCACGTCGCCCTCGAAGGCGATCATGATGTTCTTGTAGCTTACGTCGCGATGCACGAGGCCGAGGAGTTTGCCGTTCTTGTCGGCCTTGTTGTGAGCGTAGGCGAGACCGCGGCAGACGCGGCTGGCGATGAAGACGGCCAGTTCCGACGGCAGCTTCTTTTTCTTGTCGGTCATCTGCTGCGCGAACTGCTCGAGGTTCACGCCGTTGATGTATTCCATCACGATGTAGTAAATACCGTTCAACTCGCCGAACTGGTAGGTCTGGACAATGTTCGTGTGGATCAAGTCGGCGACGAGCTTGGCTTCGCCGATGAAATTTTCGATGAACTCCTTCTGCGTGGCGAAATTCTGGCGGATGACCTTGATGGCGACGCGCTTGATGAAATCCCGCGCCCCGTGCTGCTCGCCCTCATAGACAATGCCCATGCCGCCCTCGAAGATTTTGCGGACAACTTCGTAGCGTTGTTCACCACGGATGGAAAACAGGCTGGCCATGTGCGCGCGATGTTCTGGAATGAGCGGGTCAAGTCAAGCTTCACGTCCGCGCGGAGGGGCCGCCAACGCCAACGCACGCCCGCGTTGGAGCACGCGAATCAACCGGCGTCTGTCCGGGAGATTTTTTCACGCGAAGGTCGCGAAGGACTGGAAGGAATTATTCTTTGCGGACCTCGCGAACTTCGGATGAAGCCCTTTTGAAAAACCTCATCCCGCCTGCCCACGGAAGAAAGCCGCATTTTTACTGGGAAAAAATTCAGAAAATCTCTTGCGCCACTGCTTCGGAGAGTTTTAATACGCGCCAAGTCGCGCGGCGCTTCGCACGAACAAAAAAAACAACCAACAAACAACAGTATGGCAAAAGCTCTCTCCAAATCACAAATCGCGGCGGCGGTCGCCGAAAAGAATGGTCTCACCAAAAAGCAGGCCGTGACCATCCTCGAGTCCATCACTGACCTCGCCTACAAGAATGCGAAGAACAGCTTCACGCTGCCCGGCCTCGGCAAGCTGGTGCTCGTGAACCGCAAGGCGCGCATCGGACGCAACCCCGCGACCGGCGAGTCCATCCAGATCCCGGCCAAGAAGGTCGTGAAGTTCCGCGTGGCCAAGGCCGCGAAGGACGCCATCCTCGGCGCGAAGTAAGCGCACACGGTTTCTCAAAAAAGGCACTCTGCGCCGCAGGGTGCCTTTTGTTTTGCGACCGGGAAGGCCTGGGGCGGAGTGATGGAGTGGGGGAGTAATGGGCGGAACGTTTCCAGCCCCCAATCACTCCAGCACTCCGTCCCCGGTCCCACTCCAATGAAATTCGTCATCGTCGGCTGCGGCGCTCTCGGTAGTTACTACGGCGCAAAGCTCGCGCGTGACGGGCAGGAAGTTCACTTCCTGCTCCGCAGCGATTACGAGGCGGTGCGCCGACGCGGCCTGCGCGTGCTGAGTCCCGAGGGGAATTTCCATCTCAATCCGCGCATCGCCCGCACGCCCGAGGAAATTGGCGTCTGTGATGTGGTCCTCATCGGGCTGAAGGCGACGGCCAATGATCAGTTTCCAAAACTGTTGCCGCCGCTGGTCGGCGCACACACCGCCGTGGTCACCTTGCAAAACGGCCTGGGCAACGAGGAGCAGTTGGCGGAAATATTTCCGCCCGCGCAGGTGCTCGGCGGATTGTGCTTCGTGTGTTTGAACCGGCTGGAGCCGGGCGTCGTCCAGCATCTCGCGCACGGAAAAATCATCCTCGGCGAATTCTCCGGTTGGCCGGAGCCGCGCACGCACGACCTTGCCTCGGCCATTCGCCACAGCGGCGTGCCGTGCGAAGTCACGGACAACCTGCGCCGAACGCATTGGGAGAAACTGGTCTGGAACATTCCCTTCAACGGCCTGGGCGTCGCGAGCGCGGCGGGCTACGACGCGGTGGCTTCCGGTAAAGTAAACTCCACCGCGCCGCTCACGCCCTGCCTCACCACTGACCAGTTGCTCGACGGCGCGCACTGGGAGTCGCTCGTGCGCGAACTGATGCTCGAAGTCATCGCCGCCGCAAACGCGCGGGGCTTGAAAATTTCCAACGACTACGCGGACTACCAAATCAACCGCACGCGCGACATGGGCGCCTACCGCGCCTCGACGCTGATTGATTTCGAGCGCGGCCAGCCCCTGGAACTGGACGCCTTGTTTCTGGAACCGCTGCGGCAGGCGGAAAGCGCCGGCCAAACCGTCGCACGGCTGGCCGCGCTCTGTCGCATCCTAAAAGCACTGGAGCCAAAGGATGACTCCTGACGGGCCGGGCGGCTCGCACCGCCGAAACCGGTCGGAAATGCACCCGATACTTGCCCATCACCGTTTCTCCGCTGGAAATTGGAAATGGTCGGTGTTAGCGTCCCGTACTCGCAGCCACCCATAGACAACCCAAGAGGCGGCGAGTGCGAATTGAATTGATTATGCGACAACGAATGTTTCCGCGGCTGGCCGCCCTGCTGGTTTTGCTTGGCTCTTTAACTTTGGCCTATGCCCAACCGGCAGCGGTGCGGATCAATGAAGTGCTGGCCGACAACACGTTGATCCCGAACGTGTTCGGGGGCTTCACGGACATGGTGGAGTTTTACAACACCAGCACGGAACCGGTGGACTTGTCTGGATGCAGCCTGAGCGATTCAAACACTTTTCCGACCCGTTACGTTTTTCCACCCGGCTCCGTCATTTCGGGATCTGGCTACTTGGTCATCCCTTTCGATTCGAGTTTCACCAACATCGCCGCGACTAATATTCCGCCGGTCGTCCCCTTCGGCATCAAGGCCAGCGGCGGCTTCCTCTTTTTTTATGACCCTTCGCAGACGCTCCTAGACCAGGTGGAGTATGGCCTGCAGTTGGCGAACCATTCCATTGTGCGGACCAGCCCCACTCAATGGAGGCTGGGCCTGCCGAGCCTGGGCTCGGCCAACACCACCCTGGCTCTCGGCACCGCCTTCGCGCTCCGCATCAACGAGTGGCTGGCCAATCCCAGTTCCGGGGACGACTACTTTGAACTCTACAACCGCACCAACAAGCCGGTCGCCCTGGGCGGGCTGTATCTCACCGACACCAACGCCAACTACAACCAATACACGATTGCCCCGCTCTCCTTCATTGGCACCGGCGCGCTGGCCTACGTGAAGTTTGACGCGAACAGCAAGGGTGGCACCACCGGCACGACCAACCGCTACCCTGCGGACCAGGTTAACTTCAGCCTCAGCTCCAGCGGCGAATCCATCATCCTCTACACGAACTTCCTGGAAATTCACCGCGTCATCTTTGGCGCCCAGCAGAGTGGCGTCTCAGAGGGCTACCTGCCGGACGGCAACACCGACAACGTGGTGCGCTTCCCGAAGATCAATGACTACGACACGAAATCTCCCGGCGAGCCGAACTTTCTGATCCTGACGAACATTTTTGTGAACGAACTGCTCTCCCACACCGACCCGCCGCAGGAGGACGTGGTGGAGTTTTACAACCGCACCGCCACCAACGTGAACATCGGCGGCTGGTGGTTGAGCAACGATCCCAGTGTGCCGCGCAAGTATCTCATCCCCACCAACACCATCGTGCCGGCCTTTGGCTACCGGACGATTTACGAGGGCGCGGGCACGGCCGTGGGGTTCAACAGTTCCAGCGCAGCCCGGCCCTTCACTTTCAACTCTGCGCGTGGGGACAGCATCGTTCTCTCGCAGACCGGCACGAATGGCGCGCTGACCGGCCACCGTGTATATGAGATCTTCGAATCCGCCGCCAACGGCATCTCCTTCGGCTACTACAAGACGAGCGTGCCGGACGATTACAAGTTCGTGGCCATGGCGCAGACGACGTTTGGCGCGGACGACGCGAACACCGTCTCGGAGTTCCGCACCGGCCTGGGCCGGACCAACACCTACCCGAAGATCGGCCCGCTCGTGATCAACGAACTCATGCCCAACCCGAGCAACTCGCTCTACTTCATCTTCACCAACGGTACGACCCAGCCGGCCTTTGGCCAAAACCCGAATGACGAGTATATCGAACTGCGCAACATCACCAGCCTGCCGGTTCCGCTGTACGATCCGGCCTTTCCGACCAACCACTGGATTATTCGTAAGGCCGTGGATTTCACCTTCCCGCTCACCAACCTGGCGGCCAACTCCTTCTGCCTCATCGTGGGCTTCAACCCCTACACGAACGCCTCCGCCCTGGCGCTCTTCCGCAGCCGCTACAACGTCTCGAACAACGTTCCGATCTATGGCCCGTGGGTAGGCCGGCTAAATGACACCGGCGACAGTGTGGAACTCTACAAACCCGACCCCGTGCAGCTCCCGCCCCATCCCGACGCAGGCTACGTGCCCTACATTCGTGTGGACAAAGTCAATTACGGGGCCTCTTACCCCGATGGCATTCAACGCTGGCCCAGTTCTTCGGGCGGACTCTCATTGCAACGCAAGAACTCGCTCCTCTTCGGCAACGATCCCATCAACTGGGTCGTCGCCGCGCGCACCACCGGACAGCCCTCCAGTTCCGCAGTGCAAGACACGGACGGCGACGGCATCCCCGACGCCTGGGAAATTCAATTCGGCTTCAACCCCACCAATTCCGCCGACGCCGCGCTTGATCCCGACGGCGACACCATGAGCAACCTGGCCGAATACATCGCCGGCACGAACCCGACCAATGCCCTGAGCGTGCTCCGCATCCTCGACGTCACGCCGTCACCGGACAACGTGCAACCGGCCTATGTGCATTTCTTCGCCGGCTCCAACGCCACCTTCACCGTCGAGTACCGCAAGAGAGTGGACTCGACATGGAAGAAAGTTGGCGACGTGCCCGCGCTGTCCTCCAACCGGCTGGTCCATGTCCCGGATCCGGGCGCGACCAACTCCGCCAGCAGTCTCACCAACTCCGTGCGCGACCGCTACTACCGCGTCGTGGCCCCGGCCACGAACTGATCTACGGGCAAAGCTACGGCGCACTTGTCCGCGCACAGGGGATGAGGCCCACTCGGCGCATGAGTTTGCGGCGCTACCTCGCCACCCTTTCCACAGGGCGAACCATCTTGTGGTGCTATGTCCTCTGGTATCTCGTCGTACTGGTGAAGTATTTTGATCCCTCGGCGCGGCTCTGGCTGACCTCGTTGGGTTTGAGTGTCATCATTGGCTTCGCGCTTTACTTGAGCAGGACCGGAAGCAGCGCGGCGCGCGCGAACCTGGATCGATGGACCTTGTTCCGACTGTTCCTCATGCCCTTCTGTGTCTCCAGTTTCGCCGCGCTGGTAAAGGGTAAGAACATTATCCTGATCTTTTCGCCTGAGCCGCGCGAGGACCTGCTGGCCGCCGCGGTCTGCCTCGCCTTCGCCCTCGTGGTGTTCACCTTGAAACGCGCCGGAGTCTGATCGGATCGGCTGTTCTGAAGCGCGGGTTGGAGGATAAAAAAACGGCGCTCCAAAGAGCGCCGTGAAAAATGACGGGAACCGGAGACTAACTCGCCCGCTTGCGGCGGTTGACCAAGGCCAGACCGCACAGACCGCCGACGATGACCAGCGCGTAGGTGGACGGCTCCGGCACCGAAGTCGCCACGAGCAACGCGCCGAAATTGATGGGCACGTTCGTGCCACGCAGTTGCCAATCCGAGCCGGTGTTGAACCAATAATCGTTTTCGCTGAAGCCGACGGTGGGTGGATTATACAGAGGCAGTCCCGCCACATCGTTCCCACTGATGCCGCCAAACGCCACGGAGAAAGTGAAACGCTCCGGCAGGGCGACAAAAAACAAATCGTATTGCAGGGTGTTGCGTCCGCTCGGGTCGGTAGGCGCGGGCAAGGTTTGCACGAGGCTGTCGAAGAACACGCTGTTCGGCTTGAAGGTATTGTTGCCAAGAGGGGCTCCATCGTTGTTGTAGAAGCGGAGTTGCACCGTTTCGTCGCCGTCAAAGTTCAGCCCGTAATACTCGAAGCGGAAGGTTTGGCCGAAGCGTGGACCTGCACCGAGATTAATTTCGTCGCCGACCTGATTCAGGCCGGGATTGAGAATCGTGTCGGTGTAACTGGTGGAGTTGTTATAGACGATGGAGGTCGCCCCGTGGGCGGCAACAGCGGCGAAGGACAAGGCGACAAAGGTGGCCAGAGGTTTGTTCGTTTGCATTTGAACTTTGGGTTTTCTACGCGGGCGGCATCGTGGTTTCCCCGATGGGGAGTGTCAAAGCTTTTCTCGGCTCCATTGATTCAATGATTTCATCCTGAGAATTCATGGCTTGCCGCCGTCGCGCCGCCGCTGCTTACTGAGCGCCATGCCCGAGCGTCCAGCCGCCAAAACCATCCGCCCCGCACGCGCGCCGCTCTGGTTGGACGCCGCGACCGAACTCTTGCTGGCGCTGATGATCCTCTTCACGCCGTGGGCTTTCGGCACCACACAGCCCTGGTCTGTCTGGTGCATGAACATGGGCGGCTACGCGCTGGGCGGATTGCTCGCGGGGAAAATTATTTTGCGTCAACGCACCGCGCGCTCTGCTGCCCTGCCCTTGTCGCTCGGCGAAAAAGTTTTACTCACGCTCACGCTCGCCGTGCTCGGCTACATCCTCGTGGCCGCGCTGAACGCCGAGTTCATCTACGTCCCCGCCGAGTGGCGGCAGGAGCCTCGATCCCATTTGAACTGGCTCCCGCACAGCCTCGACCGGGACGCGACCTGGCGCGTGTTCTGGAACTGGCTCGCGCTGGCCTGCGTCTTTTGGGCGACGCACGATTGGCTGACGGGCGAGCGCACGACGGACGGCGCCGTGCGCGGACAACGCTTGCGCCGCATGATTTGTCTCCTCGCCGCCAACACCGCGCTCTTGGCCCTCGAAGGCGTCATTCAAAGAAACAGCGGCACTGCGAAGCTCCTGTGGTTCATGCCCACGCACGACAACCCCAGCGCCGCCGCGCAGTTCGGCCCTTACGCTTACCGCGCCAACGCCGCGCAATTCTTCAACCTCGTCTGGCCCTCCGCACTCGCCGTGTGGTGGTGGCGAAACCTGAGCACGCGCCCCGGCACCCAATCACACCACTGGCTGCTCCCCGCCGTCATGCTCATCACGATTGGTTCGCTCGTTTCCCTCAGTCGCGGCGGTGTGGCCATCACCATTCTGCAACTCGTCATCTGCGCGCTCCTCTTTCTCGCCAGCGGCACGTTCCGTCGCGGGGCACATATCGGACTCGCGCTCGGACTGGTCGCCACGCTTGGCGCGGCGGCCTTCTTCGGCTGGGAACAACTCGCGGCCCGATTGGAGACGAAAGATCATTTAGGCGGTCGCCGCGAAACCTATGCCCTCGCCGCGCGCATGGTGGACGACTATCCGTGGTTTGGCACCGGCCCCGGCTCCTTCGGGTCCGTGTTTCAATTCTACCGCAACACTCCCGCCGACTACTGGCCGGGGCAATTGCACAACGACTGGCTCGAATACCTCATCACCTTCGGCCGCGTGGGCGGCGCGCTTCTCCTCGCCGCGTTTGTCGCCGTGCTCGCGCCCGCCTTACGCCCCGGCGGACAAGGCGTGCCCTGGGTCTTCGCCGCGTGCCTGTGGACGGCGCTGGCCGGCTGCCTCCTGCACGCGCGCTTCGATTTTCCACTCCAGATTTACTCGATCCAATTCGTCTTCGTCCTGCTCTGCGCCGCGCTCTTCGGCCTGACCGCCACTTGGACAAAAAGTTCCCCATGACTTCCGTATGAGCGCCGGCTTTCGACCCGAGGTAACGCCGGCTTTCCAACCGGCAGCTTCCGAGGCTTTCAGCCTCGTGTTCGATGCAGGGCAACAATTGGAACTGCTCACCGGCGTTTCGCTTTCCATCACGGACACACCGCCAACCGAGGAGAAAAAATGATTTACACCATCCTCAAAGTCGCCATCTCCGCCGCCGTCATCGTCGGCATCTCGGAAATCTCCAAGCGCAGTTCGTTCCTTGGCGGGTTGCTGGCCTCGCTGCCACTCACGTCGCTGCTGGCTTTCGTGTGGCTCCATCGCGACACGCGGGACACCGCGAAGATCGCCTCGCTCTCGACGAGCATCTTCTGGCTCGTTTTGCCGTCGCTGGTGCTGTTCATCGTGCTGCCCGTCCTGCTCAAGCGCGGCGGCGCGTTCTGGCCTTCGCTCGGCCTTTCCATCGTCGCGATGCTCGCCAGTTACGGCGCGATGGTGATTGGACTCGGCAAGGCTGGCATCAAACTTTGAATGATTTATCGCAAGTGCCATCACCTGAGACAAGGTTGTCGAAATGAAAATCATGAAAACACTCATACTTCTCACGCTGGCGTGGTCGGGACTGCCGGCATTCGCGGCGCTCGACACCAACCGCATCGCACAAATCACCGGCCTGCCCGGGACGTGGACTGCGAGCGAAGGGGTCTTCAAAGTCACCGTGCCACGCCACGACCTGCCCGTATCAGTGGATGGCTGGAAGATGCCGCCGTTCATGGGATTGACGACATGGGCCGGATTCGTCGAGGGCAAAAAAGCCGAGGCCATGGTCGCGGGCGATCTGGTGCTCTTCGAGGATGAGGTGAACCCGGTGATGTCCGCCGCGCTCGAAGGCGGCTTGAGCGTGACCGCGCTGCACAACCATTTCTTCTTCGATGAGCCGAGGGTTTATTTCATGCACATCGGCGGCGAAGGCGCGACCGAGAAGCTGGCTGGCGGCGTGAAGGCGGCGCTGGCGAAGCAGAAGGAAATTCGCGCGGCCAGTGCGAAGCCGGGGCGCGCGTTCGGTGCCGCCTTCGCGCCGTTGACCAACGCCATCACCGCCGCGCCGCTGGAAAGTTCCATCGGCCAGAAGGCGCAGACCAAGGACGGCATGGTGAAGTTCGTCATCGGGCGCGAAACAAAAATGCCGTGCGGCTGCCCCATGACCAAGGAGATGGGCGTGAACACTTGGGCTGCATTCGCCGGCACGGACGACAACGCCGCCGTGGATGGCGACTTCGCCGTACGCGAGGACGAGTTGCAGCCCGTGCTGAAAAGCCTGCGGAACACGGGGATCAACATCGTGGCCATTCATCATCACATGACACACGAAGAGCCGCGCACCCTGTTCTTGCATTATTGGGGACGTGGCCCCGCAAAGAAGCTGGCCGATTCGCTCCAGCGCGCGTTGCTCGTGCAGAAGGGCGTCGCGTTCAACGCCAGCGTGCAGGACTACGAAGCGGCCCGCGCGAAAGGCGCGACCGTCGTGGATGTTTGCACCGCGACCGAATTCGCTGTCGGTCATGTTCCCGGCGCGTTGAACCTCGACGTGAACGGCGCGGACTTCCTGAAGCGGGCCGCCAAGCTCGACAAATCCAAACCCGTGCTCGTGAACTGCCACGCTGGCATTCGCGGCGCGCGGGCGGCGGCACTCTTCACGGAACTGGGCTTCACCAATGTCTTGAATCTGGAAGGCGGTTTGAACGCCTGGGAAGCCGCCGGCAACAAGACAATGAAGTAACCAACGTAAAAGGATCACCATGAAAGCCCTCAAAGTCTCAATGGGGGCAGTTCGCTGGGGTGGCTAACCCGGACGAAGGATCCGCTACCATGAGGCTCCATCCTCATGTTTCCTCCAGCACAAGACGGCGGTGCGGCTACATTCAAAGTTTGTTCCGCACTGCCCCGTCAGCTATCGTGCGCGCATCCAAATTTCCAAACTCATGCGCGTGCTGTGGAATTTTTTTCTCGCCCTCGTTTGGTCCGGCGTCACGGCAGCGCGCGGCGCGGATTGCCCGTTGATTTTCCCCGCGTCTGACTCCGGCTGGTACAACGCGGCCAACTATCACGACCCGGAGAACAACAACTACATCGTCGGATACCACGCGCCGGGCGCGGCGGAGCTGAGAAACTTTTTCGTGTTTGATCTGCCCGTGCTCGGTGGTGCGGTGGCGGGGGCGCATTTGCGGATTTACACCTTCACCATCAACGCGCCGCCGGGCGCGGAGACGTTGCAGTTGCATCATGTGGCCACGCCCGTGTCCACGCTGGTCGCGGGCGAAGGCTCGGGCGTGACAAATGTCTTCAACGATCTCGGCGACGGCCTGCTTTACGCCACGCGAGCGGTCACGAACACGGAGGCGAACAGCTTCATCACGCTCACGCTCAACTCGAACGCCATCGCCGCGCTCAATGCCGCGAGCGGCCAACGGTTCGCGCTCGGTGGACGTCTCAGCACGCTCGCCGCCGCGCCCGGCGTGGATGAAAAGCTCTTCGCCTATTCCTCGGGCAGCGCGCCCAACGTGGAACTCACATTGACTTTCGCCGGCACGAACGCCCCCTTCCTCTTCCAGCAACCGCCGCCGCTCCTGGTCACGAACAGCGGCAGCCCGGTGACCTTCAGCGTGAGCGCGTGTGGCGCGGAGCCGTTGCGCTACCGCTGGTTCTTCAACGGCACGCCGCTGAACCAGACGAACCGCACGCTCACGCTCGGTTCGCCGAGCAGCGGTTCGAGCGGAACGTACTTCGTCGTGGTCACGAACGTCTTTGGCGCGGTTACCAGCGCGCCCACGGAACTGCTGGTGGATGGCTTTGCGCCGGTCATTTCCAATCTGCCATCGGAGTTGTCTGTGCTGACCGGCCAGTCGGTCGGACTGTACGCGTCGGTCAACGGCAATCCCTATCCCGCTCTGCAATGGCAGATCGCGGGACTCGACATCCCGGGCGCGACCTCAAACTTCTATGAAGTTCCCGCCGCGCTCACCTTCCAGCCGTTCACGTTCTCGCTCGTGGCCACGAATCTTCTCGGCGCGGTCACAAACCACGTCACGCTGCGGCCCGAGCCGATCCTTTTCTACGGCCCGTATGATCAGCAGGTCTCGGGCGGGGAGACGATTTATGTGCGGGTGGACGTGAACGGTCAGCCGCCCTTCACCTATCAATGGCGACGGGACGGCACAAATATCCCAGGCGCGATCACCCGCACGCTCACCTTCACCAATTTCCCCGTCGGCGCGACGAACCGTTTCGCCGTGGTGGTCACGAATCCCTCTGGCACGCGGACCAGCTCCGTCGCCACCGTCACGTCGCCCGCGTTTGATCCGCCTGTCGCGCTGACGCCGACGGCGACCCCACTCGGCCGGTTTGGCCGCGACACCGTGCTGTTCGTCCAGACCTCTGGCGCGCGGCCGATGCGGTTTCAATGGCTCTTCAACGGACAGCCGCTCACGGGGGAAACCAACTCGTCGCTCACGCTGCTGAATTTTTCCGCCAGCCAGCAGGGCGGGTATTCCTACGCAGTAACGAATCAGTTTGGTGCCGCCGTCAGTCCCGCGCTCCCGCTCTCTGGCAGCACGGAGCCAGCGTCGCTGTATGCGCTCACGACCTCGCGCGAGGCGTTCGCCGGGGATGTGGTGAGCCTGGTCGGAAGGCCCGGCGGCTCGCCCCCGCCGACCCTGCAATGGCTGCGCGACGGCACGAACCTGCCCGGCGCGACGAACCTCTCCCTGCTCTTCACCAACGTGACCCCCGCCGACAGCGGCTACTACCTCTTGCAGGCCAGCAACCCCTTCAACACCACCCTCGTCGGCATCTCGCTCAACGTGCAGCCGCGTCGCGCGCTGGACCGCTGGACGTGGCGCAACCCGCGTCCGCAGGGCAACGATCTGCTCTGCGCCGCGTTCGGAAACGGACGCTTTGTGGCGGGCGGCGAAAGCGGTTCACTCGTCACTTCGACGAACGGCGCGGACTGGACGGCGGTGTCGCTGGGCCAGGCGTTGAACGTGCGCCACGCCGTGTTTGGGAATGGACTGTTCGCGATCCTCACCGACGGAAGGCTGGACGGGCCGATGCTCTTCACGTCCACGAACGGCCGCGACTGGCGGCCCCAGGCGCTGAACGTGCCCGGGCCGGGCGCGCTGCATTTCGTGAACGGGGAGTTCGTCCTGTCGAGTTTCACCTCGGACGCGCCGCTGACCTTGTTCCGCTCCCCGGACGCACAGCACTGGTCACGAGAAATTCTCCCCGCGCAGGACCATTATGGAACCGTCGCCGGCCTCGCGGCGGGCAACGGGCATCAAGTACTGGTCAACGGCTCCGAGGCGCTGGTCTCGACCGACGGCACGCGCTGGGAACGGCACGCTTGCCCGCAGTACCCAAACCAACTCGTCTTCGCCAACGGCCTCTTCGTCGTGACCACCTATTTCGGCGAAGTGTGGACTTCGGCGGATGGCCGCGCGTGGTTCCTGCGCCACACTGTGTATTCCGCCACGGGGGGAAACACGCGGTCACTGAACAGCGCGGCGGGCGGCCAGGGGCAGATCATCGCCGTGGGGCAGGATGGAACCATCGTCCGCTCCACCGACGGCCAGACGTGGACGACCGCGAACGCGACCACGACCAGGACTCTTCAGGACGTGATCTTTACCGGCACGGAATGGCTCGTGACCGGCAAAGACGGGGTGCTGCTCACCTCGCCGAACGGCGTGACGTGGACGGACCGCCGCGTCGGTCGCACGCGGGATTTGTATGGAATTATTTTCACCAACCAGCAGTTCGTCGCGGTCGGCTACGAAGGCACGGTGCTCACCTCGCCCGATGCGCTGACGTGGACGGTGCGCGCCTCCGGCACCACGCGCGACTTACACACGATCACTTATGCGAACGGACTTTACGTGGCGGGCGGGCGCACCGGCGCGATCATCACCTCGCCGAACGCAGTGAACTGGACGACGCGCGCCACGCCCACGACGAATTACATTGAGCGCCTCGCGTGGGGCGGCGGACGTTTCGTGGCGGCGGCCACGCACGGCACCATTCTCAGCTCGACCAACGGCCTCACCTGGACGCAGCACGCGCATCCCGCGCCGCCCGATGCAGAGTTTGAAGGCGTGGCTTACGGCGGCGGACGTTTCGTGATGGTGGGCGTGAACACCGATTCGCGCGTGCATTCCGTCATGCTCGCGTCCTCCAACGGCGTGGACTGGGTGAACACTTCCGTGGACGTGGGCAAGGGCTTGCGCGGTGTGGTCCACGACGGCCAGCAGTTCCTCGCGGTCGGCAACGATGGCGTGGTGATTTTTTCCAGCGACGGCCTGAGCTGGGGGGCACCGCAATTTGTGACGCCGTTCCGCAACTGGCGGCACGCCCGCGCCGCGCTCGGGCACTTCATCGCGGTCGGCAACGACGGCGCGGTCGCCGACTTCGCCACTTTCGGCAACGTTGGCTGGCATCCGCACACCAGCGTCACCGCGCAGAACCTGCACGATGTCGCGTATGGCGCAGGAAAGTTTGTCGCCGTCGGTAACGCGGGAACCATCCTGCAATCCGAATTCGCCGTGCCGCATTTCTCCACGCCGGCTTACACCAACGGCGTGACCCGTTTCCGCATCACGGGCGGGCTGGAGGAGCAATACCGTGTCGAGTCCTCGCTCTTCTTCAACTTCTGGCAGAACGTCGGCTTCTACACGAACGATGGGAACGGCGTGACCTTCACGAACGCGGGGAACCCGTTCCAAGGTTTCTACCGCGCGGTGAGTCCGTGAGGACGGGTGAAACGCTGGCGCGGCCGGGTTTAATTTTGATTTTTGGAATTTGAGATTTCAGTTTGAACTTTGAATTCCGAATTCCCGAAATCCGAAGGCCGAACGGGCCGTCCTCTCTCGCTCGAAATGATCCGGCCTGCCCCGTGGCGGCGCACGGGCTTTCGGGCTTCGGTCCTCGGATTTCGGATTTCGGATTTCCCGTTCAAGCAACGGAGAAAGACGGCCCATCCCCGCGCCGCACCGCCCACGCGCCAGGGCTGACGCATCAAAATCTTCGCCAACGATTTGTATGTACAATGTAAACACCATGTGTACATGAGGCGGGATGCTTGAGCATCAAAACGTTCCCA
>JAYVNY010000132.1:0-2369 GCA_043758205.1 Akkermansia sp. | reverse complement strand
CTGCCGCCAGGAATGTCGGCGTTACGGCGTAGCGCCGGCTTTCCAGCCGGCAGTGAACGAGGCTTTCGAGCCTCGTGTCGGCGGTGTTCAATTCATCTTCCAGTGGGTCCATCGCTCGCTCCCTCAGTGCATCTCCACGTCACAACTTCCAATTCCGCCGCGATAGAAATTGAACTGCACGTTCGGATGATCGGCGAGCAACGACATCGGCACGGCGCTGTCGGCGAGATGCTTGGAAATCATCAGCGTCGTCAGGCGCTGGCCGAACGGGTTGTCGTGTTGGCCCGCGTGCCAGATGGAAACTTTCTCCGCCTGCCACGTCTCGACCGGACCGACAGTGAGCGCCTGCGTGGGCACGAGCGTGATGTTCCCGCCGCCGCTGGTGCGCGCGTTTTGCGCGATGGTGATGGGATGCAACTGTACCGCACGCGTCGCCAGTTTGCGATACTCGGCCGGTGAAGGCGGGGCGATTTTGTATTTGCCGGCGCGCAGCGGCGGATCGTTGAAGGCCCAGTGCTTGATGTCGCCCTGGCCGCCCTGCATCACGGCGCAGCGCACGCCCGCGTTCCAGCTTTGGCGATAGGCGCGCGTGTCGGCTTTGGGGAAATGCAGATTCGCGTCCGGCATTTTCAACTCGCGACGAATGCGTTTGAAGCACATCTCGCGGTCCGCCTTCTCGAAGGACAACGGATGCTTGGGCGACATTTCTCTCCCGTTCACGAGCCACTCGTCCATGCCCCAGAAGTGAGAGTGCTTCAGTGAAAGACCGAGGTCGTTCACGAGACGGGCCACGAGCGGAAGCTGCTCGGTCGGGCCGATGGGTCCGCAGATGCCGACCGGATTGTCCGTCGTGGATTGCCGCCACGCGCTGATGTATTCCAGCGCCTCAGCGAGATAAAATTCTTCCAGCGTGTCGTAGAACACGACGCGGAAACCGGGTCGCGAGAGTTTCAACATTGCCTGCGGCGTCAGGCGCGCGGCGTCGGCGATGAGATCGTTTTCGAGCGTGGTGTAATCCCACCAGTCGGGCGCGATGGAGCTGAACTTGCGTGGCATGGGCGGAGCAAAGCATTGGTGGACGGGCGACTTCAAATCTAAACCCCGAGCCAGGCGAGGCGGACTGTGGCGAACAAGGGCGCGCGACTGGTCCGGTGTCGTGGCCGACCTTTTCCCAATTCGTCTGCCGTCATTCGTCTGCCACCGCACGGTCGAAATGAAAAGTGGCCGACGAATTTAGGCAGACGCATGAAGACCCGGTGCGCGCGATGTTTGTGGCTTTCCAGTTGGCAGGTGCGGGTCGCTTCCGAAATAGTCCGCGCGCATGATGATGCAGAAAAACGCGCGCATTTACGTGGCCGGTCATCGCGGTCTCGTGGGCAGCGCCATCTGGCGGGAACTGGAGCGGCAGGGTTTCACGAACCTTTTCGGGCGCACGCACGCCGAGTTGGAACTGCTTGACGCGGCGGCGGTGCGAAAGTTTTACGCGGAGGTGAAACCGGAGTTCGTCTTCGTGGCGGCGGCGCGCGTGGGTGGCATTCTCGCGAACAACAACCATCCCGCGCAGTTCCTCCACGAAAATCTCCAGGTGCAGAATCATCTGATTCACGGCGCGTACGAGGCGCGCGTGACGAAGCTGCTTTTCCTCGGCAGCTCCTGCATTTACCCGAAGCACGCGCCGCAGCCGCTCAAGGAGGAATATCTGCTCAGCGGCCCGCTGGAGCCGACGAACGAGTGGTATGCCATCGCGAAAATCGCGGGTGTAAAAATGTGCCAGGCCTATCGCCGTCAGTATGGCTGTAATTTCATCAGTGCCATGCCCACGAACATGTACGGACCGAACGACCATTACGATTTGCAGAACTCGCATGTGCTGCCCGCACTCGTCCGGAAATTTCACGAGGCAAAAATCAGCGGCGCGAAAGAGGTCGTTTGCTGGGGCAGCGGTGAGCCGAGTCGCGAGTTTCTGTACGCCGATGACCTGGGCCGCGCGTGCGTGTTCCTGATGGAGTGCTATGACGAGGAACAGTTCATCAACGTCGGTTTCGGCAGCGACGTGACGATTCGTGAACTGGCCGAGACGGTGCAACGGATTGTGGGCTTCACCGGTGCCATCATCTGGGACCGCTCGAAACCGGACGGCACGCCGCGCAAGTGGATGGATTCCTCGCGGCTCCTGACGCTGGGTTGGAAGCCGGAGGTGAATTTGGAACAGGGCATCGCGCTGGCCTACGCGGATTTTCAGAAAAGGTCTTCCCCGTAGCGGCGTCTCGTTAGGGAAACGCTGAACCAAGCCGATTTCCCAATTTTCAATTTATGGCGGGTGCCAATGCGCTCGCCCCGGCAGAAAAAGACGACCGCTGGCGGCCGTG
>JAYVNY010000131.1:0-12407 GCA_043758205.1 Akkermansia sp. | reverse complement strand
TTCCTGAAGATTGTTTATCACGGCCCGAAGGCGATGGAGGAACTGGCGCAGTATGATCCGAACCTCGTCGTCGGCATTCTCGGCGGCGGCGCGGGCACGACCTACGACGCCTTCCGTCTCATCCACGACGCGCAGAAATACGGCGCGCGCGTGGCGCTCTTTGGTCGCAAGATCAACAACGCCGAACACCAGCTCGCATTCATCGAGATGTTGCGCCTCATCACCGACGGCAAGGTCTCCCCCGAAGAAGCGGTGCGCGCCTATCACGGCGTGCTGCAAGGCAAAGGCATTCAGCCACACCGCCAGTTGGAAAAAGATTTGGAACTCACCGATCAGTCCATGAGCTACGACGGCAGCGCAACCAAGCGCGCCACGGTGGAAGTGCGGAACAATCCGCTGGCGGGCGGCGGCACCAGCGGGGACAAAGCAGAAAGCGGAAGGCAGAATGCAGAAATTCCCGCCGAAGGCTGGCCGCGCCGCGCGAATGGCACACCGGATTTCGACCGCATGACTTCCCAGCACCGGCAGGCGTTTGATGCGGAGCGGCTTAGGCGCAAGTTTGGCTGACCCGGCAGCTCGCGCGCCCGGCCGCGCCTCAAGACTCAAGCTCGCAGTCCAACTTCTTTAGATAGGCGTGGTAGGCCGTGCCTTCCGACGCCAGAGGCTCGCGATCGCGTGATTTCCAATAGCCGGTTTCATCGTGAACTTCGACCTTCACGCCCGCCTTGCGCCAGTAATCCAGCAGCCGGATGACGCGCAGATGACTGGCGATGAAGTATTCGGCCCCGTGTCGCGCCGCGCCGCAGGTTTTGCAAAAGTCATGCAGTTTCCATTTCGTGCGCTTCGAGTAGCGGGTCTCCCAACTGGGCTGGCCCTTCCGGCGCGGCAGCACGAGCCGGTGGCGCAGCGTGCCCAACAGCGCCGTTTCGCAGCCTTCCCCCGGCCAGACTTCCAGCAGCCAGCCGCGCGTGCCGGAACCGCCGTTCATCCAGCGACCCTCCCTGGGCGCGGTCTTAAAAAATTCCGGCGCGGCGGGATCGGTCTCCGTGGAGTAGAGCACCGGGCCGACGTGCGGACAGCCGATTTTGAGCGCCAGCCGCCGGGTCCGGCGCAATAGGTTTTTGAACCAGCGCTCGGTCGTGCCGCGCTTCAAGGTCAGCGTGTAGTTGATGGTGAGTCCCATAATTTTTGCCCCAGCCTGCGCGCGGCGGTCGGACAAATACGGGGGGAGCCGCGAACTATTTTTTGCTGACTTCGATCAGGAGCGCACCGGAGCGCGGCCATACTCCGAAGGGGTAACGTCCTTCAGCCCAGGGTTGCGAGGCACGAGCTACCCTGGGGGGATGGACGAAAATGTTTTTCAACCCCAACGGGTTTGCGGCGATTTGTGGCGCGAAGGTTGACACAACCACGTTGGGGTTGGGGGAAGCGGCAACGTCTGACCCAGGGTAGCCTCGCCGACTCGGCAACCCTGGGCTTGGGGACAGAATCCCGTTGGGATTCAGGGACGGCGAAGATCAGGCGTGGCCCTCAACCAGCGCGATTTCTTCCGGCGTGAGTCCGTAGAGGTCATAGACCAGCGCATCGATCTGCTGGTCGGTGGCGGTGGCGGCGTTTTGCAGCGTGGCTTTTTCCCCGGTGCCCGTGGCGGCGCGCAGCCGGGGCATCAAGGCCAGTTGCTTGTCCACCAGCAGCACCAGCTTGTCGTGCCGGGCTTTGTCGGCGCGGTTCTTTGCGTCAACTGCGGCAATCGGGAGCCGCTTTACGTCGCCCACCGACAGGCGCGGGAATGCTTGGGCCACAAGTTTGTTTGAGACGAACGGGTAGAGAAACGAAATCAGCCGTGAGTTCAAGATGCCCAGCAGATACTTCATGGAGAACGTCGTCGCGTCCGACGGGTTCACGTTGAGGATGGTTTTGTAGTGGCAATAAATTTCCTCAACGTAGGAGCCAAAGATGGAGTGCGGCTTCGGGCCCGAGATTTCCCGAATCAAGATTCGCGGACCTTCCAGCCAGTCCATCGTCCGGTAATCGTGAAGCCAAGAGCCGTATTTGATCCACTGGCCCCGCTCGCGGTTGATGTCGTAACGCCCGACATCGTTGCCCGCCAACTCTGGCAAGTATTCCTTTCCCTTTTTGTGGCTGGCGTGGAACACGCGATTCTCAATCTGCTCCTTGGTGTGTTTGGAACTGTTGTACGCCTGACAGCCCAGCGAAGCGCGGGCGACTGATTCGAGCGTGGGAAAGTTCTTGATGATTCGGTGGACGAGCTTGCCCGCTGCCCCCGTCAGTCGCGTTTCAAAAATGCAGCCTTCAGAAGTTTTCCAAGATGACTGCAAGACGTGGTTTGCTCGGACTTCGGCAATGTCGTTGGCTGATTCCGCCCCGGACACTTTCCGGATCACCACCTTGTGGGTGGCGACGGGCTTCTGCTTCTCAACAAACAGCAAAGCGGTGTACACGTTCGCGTCCTCGAAGACCAAATGGTCGAACATGACTACTTCAGAGACTTCTGCCTTCTCCACGATGTACCGCCGTAGGCGGTCAGTGAATTGAAGGGTCAGCCAAGTGTTCGGGACAATCATTCCAAAGCAGCCCTTTTCACGGGCGAGCGAAATTCCCTTTTGGATGAACAGATGAAAGAGGTCGGCCTTGTATTGCGCCACCTCGTAGCGGCGCAGGTATTCGATGGTTTGCTCATCAAACATTTCAGGGCTGATCAAAACGTAAGGCGGATTCCCCACCACCGCATCGAACCCGCCCGCCTTCATGATGGGCGCGAATTGCACCGGCCAGTCGAAGGCGCGGACGCGCACGAGGTCCTCGGGCATCATCGAGAAATCGGAGGCGATGAGCGAGTTGCCGCATTTGATGTTGTCCCGCAAGGGCGGCAGGATCGCCTCGTCGCCACCGAACAAATCCTGTTCGCGCTCCAGCGTGGCGGTGGTTTCGCCCTCCAGCATTTTCAGGTAGAGGGACAGTTGCGTGACCTCCACGGCCTGCGGGTCGAGGTCCACGCCATAAACCGTCTCGCGCAGAATCCGCCGCTTGAGCCGGACGGTGAGGTGGACGGTGTTCGATTTCTTTTCCAGCCAGCACCAATCCTTCTTCCGTTGGTCCGGGTGGTCGGCGAGCCATTGCTGCCAGTGCTCGCACACGCGCTCGAACACGCGCAGGAGAAAGCTGCCCGAGCCGCAGGCGGGATCGAGGAAACGCAGGGCGAGCGTGCGGCGCTCGAAGTCCTTGGCGGTGGCGGCGGGCGGTTCGTTATGGACTGCGCCGGCCGAGCGGAGCGGCGACGGCGCTTTCGCACGTTCGCGCGTCTCCGAGGTGGTGGAGATTTCCCCCGCGCTCGAAAGCGGGGTCGCCGCTCCGCTCTGCCCCCGCAGTCCAAATGAAATCTCATCCAGCATCCTGCCCACGGTCTGCTCCACGATGTATTCGACGATGTAGCGCGGCGTGTAATAGACGCCGCCCGCCTTGCGCACCTCCGGCTTTTCCTCGATGACCGCGCCGCGTCCGTGCGGACGGACGATCTTGCCGAGGAAGCGTTCGTAAATCGTGCCGAGGATTTCCACGGCCACGTAGGCGAAGTTGTAGCCTTCCGTGTCCAGGCAAATTTTGTCGAGAAACTCCGCGAGCCAGTCGTCACCCACGACAATCTCCTCGCTGAAATGCGGCTTGAAGAGATTGCCGTTAAAGAACGGAACGTGCGAGGGCGGGCGGCGGTCCAGCGCGCGGACGTGGCGGACGATGGAATTCCACAGCGAACCGCGTGGCGTGGCTAGTCCGCTGCCGCCCCACGACGCGGGCGGTTCCTCGCGCACCGGTGACACGCCCGGCGGCTGGCGCTTCTTCCACGTCTCGAGCAATGATTCGAGCCGGGTGCCCATGTCGATGCCGCGCGCCTCGGAGATGCGGATGAAGAGCAACCGGTCGAGAATGCACTGCACGGCTTCGTTCAGGCGCGTGCCTTCCGCCCAGTTCTCGCGCTCGTTCTGCCGGAGCAGATCGGAGGCAAGGGAACGGCGCCAGCCGTCAAGAAAAGCGAGGAAGACGTGGTCGAAACTGCGCGTCGGGTCGGGTCGAATCACCCACTGGTTCTTGCCGATCTTCAGCGGCTTCTTGGGCAGCGCCTGCACCGTCCGGTCGATGACGCCGCCCGCCACGCTGTCGCGCGCCAGCAAATCCCAAAGCTCGCGCGCCCTGGCGGGGTAGTCACGGAACGAGTAAGTCTTCCAAAGGCCGACGCGCGGCTCGTCCTGCTTCGGCTGGCCGCCGACGATGTAAAGATGCAACTCCTCAAAATCCGTCAGCACGGCGAGCGGCACGCCAATCGTCCACGCGTCGCGCTTGGCCTGGAAGGCGTGTCCGGCAAGTTCCTCGGCGGGCCGCTTGGCTTCGCAGATGAAACGCGGTCTGCGGTCGGTGCGGAAAAAATAGTCGGCGCGTCCGGTAATGATCCGGCTTTCGGCGATGACTTCGCGATGGGCGGGAATCAGACCGGCCTTGTTCTCCATGTCCCAGCCGAGGGCGGCGAAGAAAGGAGTGATGAATTCGTTGCGCGTGTTGGCCTCGTCGTAGCCGGGGCCTTTGTAGTGCGCGAGGTTCTTCTCGAAGATGCCGACGAGGCGTTTCAGCTCCCTCTCGAACGATTCAAAGCTGGCGTCCTGGCTCGGCATGTGCGGCGAGGTTGCCGCAGGGGCGGCGGGGCGACAAGCGCGGGAAATTTCCACATGAAAGCGGGGCGCCTCTTGGCCGTTCCGTCGTGGTGCCGCCTTGGACCACGACACAGGAATGTGTCGCAACCTGCCGGCTGGAAAGCCGGCACTACGTCGTAACGCCGGCTTTCCAGCCGGCAGGTTGGGAGACTTTCCAGTCTCCCGTCGGGGATACTTGCCAGATGCGCTGGCCAGCGGGCTGCCCTGCTACCTCAAAAAAGCATCACTCAGTCCCCCATCCACCGGGATGATGTGGCCGGTGGTCTTGGTGAGACGATTTGAGACGAGCAGGAAAAATCCTTCGGCCTGATCGGCGGGCGTGATGGGATTTTTCGTGAGCGTGCGCTCGGCGTAAAAGCGGGCGAGGCGGTCGGTGAGCGCTTCGCTGGGTTCGCTCTCGCTGTAGGGGATGTTGTATTTCGCGAGGCTGGCGATGACGCGGTCGCGCGGGAACATGGCGCTGCCCTGCACGACGGTCGCGGGCGCGACGCCATTGACGCGGATGAGCGGCGCGAGTTCCACCGCGAGTTCGCCGACGAGATGGTTCGCCGCGGCCTTGGACGTGTCGTAGGCGATGGAACCCTTCTTCGCGACCACGGCGTTGGCGCTGGTCGTCAGCACGAGGCTGCCCGGCAATCCTTGCTCGAGCCAGTTGCGCTTCGCCTCGTCGGCCACGAGGTAGGAACCCATCACGTTGATGGCGAAAGTGACGGCCCACTTGTCGTCCGGGATGCGACCGCTCGTGTCGGGCGCGACGAAGATGCCGGCGGTAACGACGATGGAATCGAATCCCCCGTAGGCCAGCGACACCTGATCGAGCATGGTGCGCACGCTCTCTCGTTTGGTGATGTCGCAGGCGAGGCCGATGGCGACGCCGCAATTAGAAATCCCCGTGCCGGCTACGCCGATGCCCGCGCCGTATTTGTCCGTGAGTTCTTTCGCCGTGGCCTGCGCGGTTTCCAGCTTGAGATCCACGCAGACGATGTGCGCGCTTTCCTTCACGAGCCGGTGCGCGACTTCCTTGCCGATGCCGCTGCCCGCGCCGACGACGATGATGACCTGCCGCGCGAGTTCCTTCTCGGCGGGCATGCGTTTCAATTTCGCTTCTTCGAGCAGCCAATACTCGATGTCGAAAGCTTCCTGCTGCGGCAGCGCGATGTATTCGTCCATCGCCTCGGCTCCGCGCATCACCTCCACCGCGCAGTTGTAGAACTCGGCGGTGACGCGTGACTCGGATTTGTCCTTGCCCCACGCGATCATGCCAAGGCCCGGGACGAGCACGACGGTCGGGTTCGGGTCGCGCATGGCGGGTGAGTTGGCGTGTTTGCACTTCGCGTAATACGCCGCGTAATCCTGGCGATACTGCGCGATGCCGTCAGCGAGCTGGTGCTTGAGCGCGGCGAGGTCTTCGGTCTGCGGATTCCAATCAACGTAGAGCGGTTTAATTTTTGTGCGCAGGAAATGGTCGGGGCAACTCGTGCCCAGCTCCGCGAGGCGCGGCGCGTCGTTGGAGTTCACGAAGCGCAGAATCTTCTCGTCATCCTGCACCGTGCCGATGAAACGCTTCTGCTGCGAAACCTGTCCACGCAGCCACGGCAGGATTCCCGCGAACACCGCGCTACGCTTCTCCGGCGCGAGCGTCTGAAACTTCGCCCCGCCGAAGGCCTTCGCATCGCCGCCCTTCTCCGCGTATTTCTTCTCGATGAATTGCGCCGCCTTCTCGATGTAACTCAGCGTGAGGTGGTAGCACTCCTTGTCGTCATCCGCCCACGAGATGAAGCCGTGCTGGCCCATCATGATGGCCTTGGCCTTCGGATTCTTCCGGCAAATCTCCTGCATCGCGAGTCCGAGTTCGAAGCCGGGGCGCATCCACGGCACGTATTCCATTTCACCGGCGAAAATTTCCTTCGTCAGCTCCACGCAACGTGCCGACGCCGCGATGGCGATGATGGCGTTCGGGTGCATGTGATCCACAAACTTCGCCGGGATGAAGCTATGCAACGGCGTATCAATGGACGACGCGCGCGGGTTCAAGTTGAACGTGGTGTGATTGTAAGCCGCCACCATGTCGTCCTCAGCCTGCGACTTGAGACCCTTGTCACTGCGCGCGGCGTAAGACTTCTGTAAGCCGATCAGCTTCGACTGGTAGAGCGAGGAGAAGTTGTCGCGCTGACTCGTGCGCAAATCGCCGCCGGAACCCTTGACCCACAACACTTCGACCTCCTCGCCCGTGAGCGGGTCGCGCTCCATGAGTTTCGAGGACGTGTTGCCGCCGCCGGTGTTGGTGATGCGCTGGTCCGCACCGAGCTGGTTCGAGCGATAGACGAGGCGATCCATGCCGGCGAGCTTCGCAGCGGTGGCGTCGTTCCAGAGGTCGTTGACGAATTGGTGTTTCATTTGGCGCAACCGGTTTGGGTTCAAAACCGGGCGAACAGTTCAAAGCGCGACAGCCTAAGTGGCAATGACTAATTGGCGGGCCTGGACTTCGGGCCACCCCGTCAAATACCCCCTTTCCACTCCCGCGCCGGTTGGTTAGAAACTTGTTGCTCGCCCGCGTTCGTCGCAGACACGAATGACGCGCGCGGGTGAACCTGATGTTTTGCGATGTCCCAACGTCCCGGCGCACGCTTTTAAGCTGCGGTGTCCTTGTCGCACTGCTGTTGCTGCCAGCCGTCATTGTTCCCGCCGCCGAGCCGATGCTCATTACCAGCGTGAGCAAACAGTTCGTCGTACGCGGCACGCCGCAGCGTTCGGCGCTCGCCGCCAGCGCGAAGGATGATGACGCCTATCTCGATCCCGCCACGCTCGCGGTGACGTGCGAGAAAGTGAAACGCGCGTTGGAACAGGAGTTGGGCTGGGGCGAGCGCTGGCGCGGCAACATCTACGTGAACATCCATCCCGTGCGCCACGACCGCGAGACGCCGGACATTCGAGCCTTTCAGACCGACCGCGGCTGGGCCTACCGCATGGATCTGCCGGATGAAATTTCCCGTCGTCATTTGCTGGAGGCGTTGGTGGAAACGCTCGTCTTGGAATTCGCCGACCGCGCCGCGACGATTCATTCCGTCGAGCTGCCGCCGTGGCTGGTCGAGGGGTTGACCGCGCATCTTTCCGAGGGACGGCTCGCTGGCATCGCCTTGCAGGCCCGCTCCCTACAACAAATCAGTGATGAGCCGCGCCTCCGCGCGCCGCGCAACATGCAGCACGTTGACGTGGAACAGGCGCTGCGCCAGCGCGTGCACAGCGGCGGCATCTTGAACATGGACCAGTTGAACTGGCCGGAGTTCGACGGTGAACAGGCCATGAGCGCGGAGGATTATCATCAATCAGCACACTTGCTGGTGCGCGAACTTTTGCGGTTGCGCGGCGGACCGGACGCGCTGTGCGCCACGCTCGCGTTGCTGCCGCAGCACTTGAACTGGCAGACGGCGTTCCTGCGCGGCTTCGAGCCGTACTTCAAGCGGATGCTCGACGTGGAAAAATGGTGGTCCATCACGCTCTCGCAACTCGGCGCGCATGACATCTCGGTCTTCTGGTCCAGCCCCGAGGCGCGGCGCAAGCTGGAGGAGATTCTTTACACCCCGATGGAAGTGCGGCTGCCCGGCGAGGCTCAACCCCACGTCGCGCCCGTGTCATTGCAGACCGTGTTGAACGACTGGAGTTTCCCGCAACAGTCCGCACTGTTGCAGACGAAGCTGGATCAACTCCGCGTCGCGCAACTGCACAGCACCTCGAATCTCACCGCGCTGGTTGGCGGCTACCGCAGCGCGCTGGCGAAATATCTGGAGGCGCGTCGCAATCCCGGACGTTTCCTGGCCGACCGGCGCGCACGCCAGGCCGTGGCGCAGGCCGTCGAGGAATTAAACGCCCTGGATGAACTGCGCGCGCGGATGAATGGCGCGAACCGGGCGGCATCCGCGCGCGCTGATCAGACCATGCGCACCGAGACCGTCCACCCCGCCCGCGAGGGCGCGCGCTCCGCGTGGAGCGAGCCGCGCCCCGGCCTCGCGCCGTTGCGGTAGTGGTGGGGAGGAACTGGTCGCGCTGCGCTCTCTTTTATTTACGGCGCGCGCAAAACGACGATGCCTTACCCCGCGCGCAGTTCTACCGTGTCTCCAGAAAGGTTTGGCGCGCGGAATTTGCTGGGCGACAGGAGTTTGGCTTTTGGATTTTTCTTCCTTGGGCCGGTTCCTTGACACCCCAAAGTCCAAATTTATAGTGCGCCCGCAATGGTCAGGACAAACTCAGCGGCGGGCGATGCAGGAGACGCCGTTTCCCATCCGATACCCCAGCTCAAAGAATTTCATTCCGCCGGGCGCGGCTACTGGAGCGACGTGTCGGACGCCGACTGGAACGACCACCGCTGGCAGCTCAAACACCGCGTCACTTCGCTCGAACAGTTGCGCAAGCTGCTGCCCACGCTCACGCCCGAGGAAGAAGCCGGCACCCAGCTCGCCAACACCAAACTCGCGCTCGCCATCACGCCCTATTTTTTCAACCTCATTGATCCCTCGGATGAGAACTGCCCGATCCGCCGCCAGGTCATTCCGCGCATCGAGGAAACCCACACCGCCTCGTGGGAAATGAGTGACCCGTGCGGCGAGGACGCGCACTCGCCGGTGCCCGGATTGGTCCATCGCTATCCCGACCGCGTGCTGTTTCTCGTGACGGATCGTTGCGCCAGCTACTGCCGTTACTGCACGCGCTCACGGCTCGTGAGCAACGCGGCGGGCTACGACTTTCATCCCCAGTACGACAAGCAGCTCGAATACATCCGCCAGCATCCCGAAGTGCGCGACGTCCTGCTCAGTGGGGGCGATCCGTTGCTCTTGAGCGATGACAAATTGGAATCGCTGCTCAAACAACTGCGCGCCATTCCGCACGTCGAGTTTCTCCGCATCGGCACGCGCATTCCGATCTTTCTGCCCCAGCGCATCACGCCGGAACTGTGCGCGATGTTGAAGAAGTATCATCCCCTCTTCATCAGCGTACACAGCAATCACCCGCGCGAACTGACCACGGAAGTGCGAGACGCGCTGGGCCGCCTCGCCGACGCGGGCCTCCCGCTCGGCAACCAGTCCGTGCTCCTCAAGCACGTCAACGACGACGACAAGATTTTGCGCGCGCTGTTCCAGAAATTGCTCATGTGCCGCGTGCGCCCGTATTACCTCTATCAGTGCGATTTGATTTCCGGCTCGGCACATTTGCGCACCAGCGTGCGGCGCGGATTGGAAATCATGGAGAAATTGCGCGGCCACACCACCGGCTACGCCGTGCCGCAATACGTCATTGATGCGCCCGGTGGCGGCGGCAAGGTGCCGATCAACCCCGGCTACGTGTTGAGCCACAACAACGACCGCGTGGTCATCCGCAATTTCGAGGGCAAGGTGTTCGAGTATCCGGAGGCCAGCGATGGCACGCCGCTGGTCAAGGCTCCACGCGTAATCGCGGAGCCGGAGTTGGTTTGAATTTCACGAGCAAGTCATTAACCTCCGTCGCATGGCCTTGCCGCAAACCATCCATCGCTTGACCGAGAAAGAATATCTCGCCATCGAGCGCGTTGCCGATGGCGTGAAAAACGAATTCCATGACGGCGAGATGTTCGCGATGTCCGGCGGCACCCGCTGGCACAGCCGGATCGGGACCAATGTTTCGGTGGAGTTTGGCAACAAGCTGCGCAAACACCGCTGCCAGCCCTTCAATGCGGAACTGCGCCTCAAGGTGGATGAAACCGGCCTCTACACTTATCCCGATCTCTCCGTCGTGTGCGGCGAGCCGGAGTTCGTGGATGATGAGATGGACACGTTGAAGAACCCGACACTCATTGTGGAAGTACTGTCCGATTCTACCGAGGGCTATGATCGCGGGCGAAAATTTGAGCATTACCGGCAGATTTCCTCCCTCAAGGAATACCTGCTGGTCAGCCAGTACGAGGCGCACATTGAGCAGTTCATCCGGCAACCGAACAACGAATGGTTGTTGCGCGACACGGTTGGGTTGAAGGCGAAGCTCGCCCTGCCCTCGCTGGGCATCACCATCGCGCTTCGGGAAATTTATGCGGGCGTGGATTTCTCGCCCAACCGTCCGCAGAACCCGCCGCGTCGCCGTCCCTGACCATGCCGCGCGAGACGCTTGATCAGAAAGCCGCGCGCACGATCCGCATGATCCGGGTTCTGCGCGAGACGTATCCCGACGCGCACTGCGAATTGAATCACGCCAACCCGCTGGAGCTGCTCATCGCCACCATTCTCTCCGCGCAATGCACCGACAAACAGGTCAACATCGTGACGGCGGAGCTGTTCCAGAAATACCGGACGGCGGAAGACTACGCGCACGCCGCGCCGGCGGAATTTGAGAACGACATCAAACGCATCGGCCTCTTCCGCGCCAAGGCGAAGAACATTCAGGCCTGCTGCCGTGCGCTGATCGAAAAGCACGGCGGCGAAGTCCCACGCACGATGGACGAACTCACCGCGCTCGGCGGCGTCGGGCGCAAGACCGCGAACGTGGTGCTCGGCAACGCCTTCAACCTCAACGTGGGCGTCGTGGTGGACACCCACGTCGGGCGGCTCTCGAACCGGCTCGGACTGACGAAACAAACTTCAGCGGAGAAGGTGGAGATCGAGTTGCAGAAGCTCGTGCCGCAGGAGCAGTGGTGCCTGTTCAGTCACCTGCTCATCTGGCACGGACGCCGCCGCTGTTTCGCCCGCTCGCCGGATTGCCCGAACTGTGAAGTTAATGAGCAGTGCCCAAAGCTCGGCGTGGAGCAACGTGCCGCCAGCGTCCCGCTGGCGAGGCCCGAACCAAGCGCCAGCGGGACGCTGGCGGCACGTTGATGAGCGGTCCTCCCCCAGACCCGTGGTTCCTGCTCGATTCGGGCCCGTCCGACTGCGCCTTCAACATGGCGCTCGACGAGGCGTTGATGGATTGCTCGCCCGAGTTGCAGCGGCCGGTGCTGCGTTTCTACGGCTGGACACAGCCCGCCGCCTCCTTCGGCTACTCGCAGAAGATTTCCGAAATTGAAGCCGTCACCAAGTTGCGTCCGCTGGTCCGCCGTCCGACCGGCGGCGGCCTCGTGCCGCATGACGCGGACTGGACGTACAGCGTGACGGTTCCGCCGGGCCATCCGTGGTACGCGTTGCGCGCCAACGAGAGCTACGAGCGGATGCATCGCTGGATTCAATCCGCCTTCGCCGCACTGGACATCGCCACCGAACTTGCGTCCTGTTGCCGCAAGGAGATTCCCGGCCAATGCTTTGTCGGCTACGAAAAGTCGGACGTGCTCCGGTTCGGCAGCAAAATCGCCGGCGCAGCCCAGCGGCGGACGAAGACGGGCTTGCTCATCCAGGGTTCCATCCAGCCCACACCGAAGCATCTCACGCGCGCACAATGGCAGGGCGCGATGACCGCCTCCGCCGAAGCGCAATGGGCCGCGAGTTTTGAACCGCTCGAAGTCACCCCCGTTCTCCTGCGCCACGCGCAGCAACTGGCGGCAGAGAAATTTGCTCGTGACGAGCACAATCGCCGTCGGTGAACCATCACTTCGCCGGCTTCGGCCACCAGAAAAAACGCCAGTGGCCACCGTTTGTATCCGAGCTGTGTTGCACGAGACCGAAGAGCGCGGTGGTCTGGCTGGTGTTGGTGGTCGTTTCGCGGCGGTAAAGATTCCACAACAGCGACTGGCTG
>JAYVNY010000130.1:0-7387 GCA_043758205.1 Akkermansia sp. | reverse complement strand
CGCGAGCGGCACGGTGCCTTCCATTTATTTGATCACCGCCTCCATTCTCTCCAAGAAGCTGGCGGAAGGAATCGAGGCGCTGGTGCTCGACGTGAAGTTTGGCACCGCCGCCTTCATGCAAACCCGTGACGAGGCCCGCGCGCTCGCGAAATCCATGACCGTGATCGCCAACGAGGCCGGCGTGAAGACGCGCGCGCTGCTCACCGACATGAACCGTCCGCTCGGCCGCACCGCCGGCAACTGGCTGGAGGTCAAGGAGTCGGTGGAATGTCTTGAAGGTGGCGGCCCGGCGGATTTGCGCGAACTGGTCATTGATTGCGCGGCGCACTTGATGGTGGTGACGGGCAAAGCAAGCGAGCTTGCCACCGCGCGCTCGAAAGCCACCGCGCCACTCGACTCCGGCGCCGCGTTGCAGAAGTGGAACGAGATGCTGCGCGCGCAAGGCACGGATGTCGCCGCGTTCACGGAAAAATTATCGCGTGACCACACCGCGCCGGTGGTTTTGGAAGTGCAAGTGGCGCGCGCCGGTTTCATCGCGAAGGCGGACGCACGCATCCTCGGCGAAGTGGTGCGCGACCTCGGCGGCGGGCGCATGACGACAGACGCGGTGGTGGATTTTGACGTGGGCTTGGACCGCCTCGCTGCCGTGGGTGAAGCCGTGAACCAAGGTGCGCCGCTCTGCCGCATCCACGCGCGGACGCCAGCGCAGGCCGAAGCAGCCGTGGCGCGCGTGGAGTCGGCCTTTGAGATTTCGGAAGCACCCGTCAGCGTGGCGCCGCTGGTGGCGGAGATTTTGTGAGGTGGCATCAGTTCGTGAACGAAAGCTGGAGTTCGCGCGGGTGTTCCCTTAAATCCCAGCCATGTCTGATCTGAAACTCTCGACGCTCTCGATTCTTCTGGGGTTGATCGTCGTGTTGCCGAGCTTGCTGGGCCTGCTCAAGCCGAAGGCGTTTGCCGAGGCGGCCCGGAAGTTTCCACGCCATACGCCCGCGGGTTGCTTGCTCGTGCTGCTCGGCACGGCCTGGTTTCTCTACTACGTCCAGCAGGAGAACGTCTCCGACTTCGCGAATATGAAGCGGATTTTCTATCTCGTCTTCAGCGCCGTCGGTCTCGGCACCTGCTTTTTCGTCCGGGATTTCCTGCCCGTGCGCGGGCTGGCCGTGGTGTTCCTGCTCGTGGCGAAGCTCATGGTGGACACCGCGCGCCTGGAGGCCACGGACTGGCGGCTGGTCATTTCGTTCTGGGCTTACGCGCTGGTGCTGGCGGGCATGTGGTTCACCATTTCGCCGTGGCGGCTGCGCGACATCATTCACTGGTCGGTGGCGACCGAGGCGCGCACCCGCCTGACCAGTGGTGTGCGGCTGGTCTTCGGTTTGTTCGTCATTCTGCTCGGCCTGACGGTCTTCAAGGCCACGGAACAAAAGACCGCGCCATCGCAGGCGGCGCTGGCCGTTCCCCGCGTGACGGTCGGATTGTGACACCGTGAGCCGCGGGCGCATCCTCGTCATTCGCGGCGGAGCCATCGGCGATTTCATTCTCACCCTGCCCGCGCTCGCGGCGCTGCGGCGACAATTCCCGCAAACCCATCTCGCCGTGCTCGGCTATCCGCGCGTGACGGCGCTGGCGGAACTGGCCGGCTCGGTGAATGAAACGCGCTCCATCGAGGCGCGGGCGCTGGCGGGATTTTTCGCGCGCCGCGGGGAACTGGATGCGGCGCTGGGCGAATGGTTCGGCGGGTTCAACATCATCCTCTCGTATCTCTACGATCCCGACGGCATTTTTCAGGAGAACATCGCGCGCGTGTCGAAGGCGCAGTTCATCCCCGGCCCGCACCGCCCCGACGAGACGCAGCACCTTCACGCCACGGAAGTTTTCCTCCAGCCGCTGGAGCGCCTGGCCATCTTCGGCGCTGACCCCGAGCCGCGCCTTCCTCTCAACTCTCAACCTTCCACTCTCAACACTTTGGCCCTCCACCCCGGCAGCGGTGGCGCGACCAAGAACTGGCCGGAGGCGCGCTGGCTGGAACTGCTCCGCCGCATCGCCACGGAAACCAAATGGCGCGTACTGCTCGTGGGCGGCGAGGCGGAAGGCGGACGCGTGCAACGGCTCGCGTCGCAAGTGCCGGACGAGCGGCTGGCGGTGGCGTTCCATGAGCCGCTGCCGGAACTCGCGCGTCAACTCGCGGGCTGCACCGCATTTGCCGGACACGATTCCGGCATCACCCACCTCGCGGCCGCGAGCGGCTTGCGAGGTGTCGCGCTCTGGGGCGGGACGAAGCCGGACATCTGGCGACCGCGCAGCGCGCGGTTTGAATTACTGCGGAGTGAGCGCGGACTGGCAGGGTTGGAGACGGACGCGGTGTTCGCCGCGGTGGCTCGGCTGATGGCTTAAGCCCGAACTCCGAAGTCGGAACGGGTGGAACGGGCTACCAGCCCGTCCCGCCCGGCTACCAGCCGGGCGGAAGGGTGGGAGCGTGGATTGGAAATGGGCGCAGCAAAACTTTCCTGCGTCCTCCTCCGTTCCGCGCGGCTGGTAGCCGCGCGGCACAGGCAGGTTGCCTGTGCTACCCCGGGGGCTACGGTGCCCCGACTTCGGAGTAGCAATCGGAGCCCGCCCGCGCGGAAAACCGTGGGCGCATGGTAAATTGCCGGCGCGCAGCCTTTCCAACGCTCTCCGAAGTCCGGAACCCGAGCCGCGTTCCGCTCTACCCGAGGCGGGCGTGTTCCTGGTTCAATTTCGGAGTTTGGGTTCAACGTAGTGGAAATTTGTTTTCGCGGCCCGCATAGTCCGGCCCGTGATTGATACGGAAGAGAAATTGTCCGCCCTTTTGCCCGCGCTGCGGGCCACGCCGTGGATTGCCCTCGATACCGAGGCGGACAGTTTGCATGCCTATCCCGAGAAGCTCTGCCTGCTGCAAATCAGCAGCGAAGGCGTCGAGGCGCTGGTTGATCCTCTCGCGCCCGTGCCCCTCGCGCCCCTGCTGCAAATCCTCGGCGACCACGCCTTGATCATGCACGGGTCGGACTACGATTTACGGCTTTTCCGCAAGACGTTTGATTTCAAGCCCAAGGCCATCTTCGACACCATGCTCGCCGCGCGGTTGCTCGGTCTGCGGGAATTTGGCCTCGGCAATCTGGTGGCCAAGTATCTGGACGTGAAGCTGGAAAAAGGCCCGCAGAAGGCCGACTGGGCGAGGCGTCCGCTCACCCCGCGCATGGAGGAATACGCGCACAACGACACGCGCTTCCTCAAGGCGCTCTCGGATTTCTTGCGGCAGGAACTCCAGGCCAAGGGCCGGCTCGCCTGGCACGAGGAATCCTGCCGCCGGCTCATCGAGGAATGTTCCGTGGTCAAGCCCGCTGACCCCGAGGCCTGGCGCGTGAAAGGCAGCTTCCATCTCGGCCCGAACGCGCTCGCCGTGCTCCGCGAACTGTGGCACTGGCGCGAGAAAGAGGCCGTGGGCGCGAACCGCCCGCCCTATTTCATCCTCCAGCCCGAGACCATGATCACCATGTCCATTGATGCCACCGAAGGCCGGCCGGTGGACCATCTGATTCCGAAACGCTTCTCCCCGCGCCGCGCCGCCACCCTGCTCAAGGCGGCGCAACGCGGCGTCCACACGACCGACAAGCCGCAGCTCCTCCGCACCCCGCATTACCGCCAGTCCGGCGAGGAAAAGCGCCGCTATCACGACCTGGAAATTAAACGCAACCGCCGCGCGACCGAGCTGGGGATTGACCCGACCATCATCGCCAGCCGCGCCGATCTGGTCCAACTGGCCCGCACCCGTCACAACGAAGAACCGCCGCACGCCGAGCTGATGGCGTGGCAGCGGGAGCTGTTGAAGTAGCGGGCGCGCAGGAGCTTTTTGCGCGCGCTGCCGCCGATCACTGATTGACCAGCTTGGCGCGGTAATAGCACTTCGTACCGACCGGGTCTTGATGCACAAACTCGGCGAGGCCGGACTCACCCGCGACGACGTAGGCGGCGGTCTTCCACTGCACCAGATCGGTCGAGGTCTCAATCGCGTAGGTCGTCCCCGCCCGGCCCGTGAGCATCAGGCCCCAACCGTTGGCCGTGCGGGTGAGGTGACGGAGCGTGAGCGGGAGATTGACGGACGCCTTGACCGGTGCGGCGGCCTGGCCGGGCAGGTGAAGCGCGAATTCTGGCATGACCCGCAAGGAGTCAGGCGGGTGAATGCCGCCCCCCACCGTCACGTTGAAGGTCGCCGAAACCCCGCGCCGTCCGGCGGCGGCTGTGTCGAACGTCGCGCCGAACGCTGTGTCCCACACCCGCACTTGCAATGGCACGGACTGGCCCGCCGCCGTGCCGGGGATGGAACGCGTGCCACCGCTGAACCGGCCGGGAATGATGAACGGAGCCACCCCGCCGACCTGGACAAAAACGCCGCTGTTCGTCTCGTGGAAAAGTCCCGTGACCAGCGAGCCGCCCGCCGCCACGAGATTGCTGCCGCCCACCTCATAAACGCGGTTCGTGCTGAGGTTGGCAAAAATCACCGTGCCGCCGACGGTCACCGTCACGTTCAGAGTGGTGCCGGCGTTGGTCACTGAGCCGGCGCTGTTGCTGACGATGACGCGGTAGAAGCCAGACTGCGCGGGCTGCACGTTGCTGAACACGAGGCTTGCGCCCGTGGCCCCGGCAATTTGCGCGCCGTTAAAAAGCCATTGGTAACTGAGCGGCGCGGTGCCGGTCGCGGCCACGGTCAGCGCCACGGTGCTGCCCGCGCTGGGCGACAAAAAGGTGGGCGGCTGGGAAACCAGAACCGGCGGGAAGATCGAAGGCTCGTTGGTGATGACCACCGCCGTTTCCGTCGTCGCGGTGAGGAGGGCGGAAATTTTCAAACCCGCGCCCCAGCCGTCACCGTCCGCGCCGCGCCCGAGGGCGAAGTCCACGGTGTCGCCAGCGGCGAGCGCCACGACGTTCGAGAACGAAGTGCCGGCGGTCGCGGACAATCCCTGGCCGAAAATTTCCACGCCATTCACGACGACGTGAAAGTCCGTGTCGCCGGAGTAACTGCCGGTGTAGAGCGAATTCACCACCGTCACGAGGCGGTAGTTCGCGTTGCTCGGCGCGGTGAAGCGCAGCGCGCCGAAGTTCTCCGGTTGCCCGTTTGCGCCGGGATGGAACCACATCGTGCCGGGCGGCAGCACGCCCTGCCCGCCGCCGATGATGGCCGTGGTGGGGCTGGTGTTGCAGTAGAGCGCGGGGAGGCCGATGGAACTGTTCGCCGCCCAACCCGAGACGGCCACGCCGTTGTCGCTCGACGCGCCGAAATGGATCGGGTGCAGCGTGAACCCGGCGTCCAAGTTTCCTTTCCAGCCGTAGCTCCACACGCCCGAGGGATTCACGGTGGCGAGGAAATCACGGGCGGCATCGAAGTCGCCATGCACCACGGACGGCGGCACGTTGGTGACGGGCGGTTGATTGGTGATGACCACGCCGGCGTTGGTGGTGGGCGTGATGAGCGCAACAATTTTCAAGCCCGCGCCGTAGCCGTTGTCATCTGCGCCGCGTCCGAGTGCGAGATCAATCGTGTCGCCAACGTGCAGGGAAATCGTGTTAGTCCAGCCCGTGCCTTGGGTGGCAGGCAGCGGCTGGCCGAACACTTCGAGGCCGTTCACCACGACGTGATAATCCGTGTCGCCGGACAAGTAGCCGGTGTAGAGCGAGTCGGCGCGCGTCTCGATGCGGTAGTTCGAGTTGCTGGGCGCGGTGAAACGAACCGCCCCGAAATTTTCCGGCCGTCCGTTCGCGCCGGGGTGCATCCAGAAAGTCTGGGGCGGAAGAATGCCCTGCCCGCCGCCGATGATGGCCGTGCTGCTGCTGGTGTTGCAGTAGTGCGCGGGCAAACCGTGCGTGCTGTTCGCGGCCCAGCCGGAGACGGGCACGCCGTTGTCGCTCGTCGCGTTGAAATGAATCGGGTCGGTGGTGAACGCGCCGTCGAGCGCACCCTTCCAGCCGTAGGCCCAGACGCCGACAGGATTCACGGTGGCCGAGAAATCCCGAGCGAGATTGAAGTCCGTCGGAGGCGGAATGATGCCGGGCGGCAGGCCGTTGGTGCCGGTGTTGCGCAGCACGGAGAACGCGGCCTGCGTGAGATTCGGCGTGGCCAGATCAGCCAGTCCGTCGCCATCCACATCCGCCGTGGTGATCACGCGCGGCCCGCTGCCGGTCAAATACACCACGCGCGCCAGCAGCGAGCTCGTGGTGAAACTGCCGCTCGCCGACACGTTGCGAAAAACGGAAATGGTGTGCGAACCCGCGTCCGCCACGGCCACGTCTGGTTTGCCGTCGCCGTTGAGGTCGGTGATCGCCGCCGCGTAGGGATAGCTGCCGGTATTGAACGACACGCGGGCGGCCAGGGAACTGGCCGTGATTTCTCCCGGCGTGCCGGTGTTGCGGAGCACCGAGAGGGTGTTGTCGCTCGCGTTGGCGGTAAGCACATCCAATTTTCCATCGCCGTCCAAGTCCGCCAGCGCGAGGCTCGCTCCGTTCCCTGTGGCGAAAGCGACGGGAGCCGCGAAAGAACCTGCCCCCAGCGCGCCGCCCGCGTGGATGTTCCGATAGACGGCCAGCGCCGGTGCGGACGCGTAGGTCACGAGCAAATCGGCATGGCCATCGCCATCAATATCTCCTGCTTCGATGTTGGGCGCGGAAGAACCGGGAGTGAGGTCCACGCGCGAGGCAAAGTTTAATGTGCCCGGCGTGCTGTTGTTCTGGAACAGGGAGAGTTTGCCGGAGCTGTAGGTGGCCGAGGCGAGGTCGGGTTTTCCATCCCCGTCCAAATCCGCAATCGTCACCCAACGCGGATCGCTGGTGGTGGTCAAGTCGAGTTTCGGCGCGAAGGAGTTGCTATTGATCACCCCGCTCGTGGCGATGTTGCGCAGCAGGGAGAGGGTGTTACCACTTTGATTCACGCACACGATGTCCAGCTTGCCATCGCCATCCAAATCGACGAGCCGCACCAGCACCGGCGTGCCGCCGACGGCGAAATTCACCCGCCCCGCGAAAGACGAGGCGCTCACCACGCCGCTCGTGCCGGTGTTGCGATACACCGAGACGCTGCCGCTGGAATAATTCGCCGCCACCGCGTCCGATTTGCCGTCGCCGTCCAGGTCGCCGAAGGCCAGGCCAACCTGACCGCTCTGGGCGGCAAACTCCACATGGGGAGAGAACGACGCGGAATCAAAGGCTGCAAGCGGCGCTACGCCCACGGTGAGGAGGAAACCAATCCCGCCGAATAAGTTTTTCATAAGATGCGATGTCGGCGATGTCCCAGTTGCCCGACATGGAGGAGAATGCCAAGGAGGGCATGCTTGGCGAGGACAAAATCAGGGGGCAATTGCATCCGGGCGCATCTTGGCAT
>JAYVNY010000129.1:0-8157 GCA_043758205.1 Akkermansia sp. | reverse complement strand
GACGCCGTGGGCCGGAGCATCGTGCTGCGGCACTGGCGCGAAGGCGACCGCTTCCAACCCATCGGCCTGGCGCAGCCGGTGAAGCTCCAGGATTTTTTCACGAACCAAAAAATTCCGCGCGAGCAGCGCCATGAATTGCTACTCGCGGTCAGCGAGGGCGGGGAAATCTTCTGGGTCGAAGGCGCGCGCATCGGCGAGCGGTTCAAAATCACGCCCGCGACAAGGCGGATTCTGGAGTGGAACTGGCAGCGCTCCGCTGCGTAGGGCGGGCGGATTTCAGCTCACAAACTTCGGATCAAACACCGGTCCCAGCCCATGCTTGCGCAGCAGTTCGGCGAACTTCGCCAGGCCGCGTTTCTCGTCCGAGCCGAGGTGATAGTGGATGTGCCAACCGAGGTAATCCTGCCGGAAATCGAGGTCGTATTCCGTGCGCGTGCGGATGATGTGGTCGAGCGTGTCCACGCCGAACTCCTTCGCCTCGCGCAGGCGGCGGCGCAGTTCCTTGTTCTCCACCCCACGCCGCAAGGCCCACACCGCATAGACGAACGGCAGCTTGGTCAGATCAAACCACGCCGAGCCGAGATCCCAAATCTGATGCGAATGTTCCGCACGCAAGAAATCAATCGCGCGGTCGCCGATGAGCAGCACCGCGTCGCAACTCGGCGCGATCTCGTAGTCGGGCAGCGGGATCAGTTCCGCCTGAATGCCGCGCTCGGCGAGCAGCACCTTGAGGAGATTCACACTCGTCAATGAAGCCGGGTCGCAAAAAATCTCATGCACCTCCGCCAGCGGATAGCGGTGCGCCACGAACACGCTCTTCACCTCGCCCAGCGACGCGATGGACACGCCATCCAGCACGTCGTAGCGGTCGTTGAACAAAACTTCCGTGACGCTGACCAGCGCCGCATCGAGTTCATCGCGGCGCAGCATCTCGGCGAGCTTGGAGGGCGTGACGAATTGAATCTCATCTTCCAGCCCGCGCGTGGCCGGCACGGCGTTGAGATAGGGCACGGACCCGACGCGGAACGGCTTGAGCGACTGCTCAAGTTCCTGCTCGCGCAATCGCTCGGTCGTGATGCGGTCGCGCTCGACGCGTCGCGCGAGCTGTTCCGCCGATTCCGGCGCGGCCATGCGGAGCTTGGGTGTGTCGTCAGACATGCGGGCGCAAGGTAGCGCAAGGCGGCTTGGGCTTTCAACCGTGGAGCCGGTTGTCAAAGGCCGCGCCGTTATCTAGCTTGCGCGCGCTTTGAAAAACGTCTGGTCAAGTTTTGCCCTGAAAGTCGCCGCGTGGATCGGGGCGGCGCTGGCCGTGCATTTTGGCGCCACGATTTTCCTCGGCGGTCCCATCGAGTATGTCGTGCCGGGCATTCTTGGCCTCGGCGCGTTGCACATCGGACTGCTCGACCGCACGCCGCTGCCGGTCGGCGACGGCAAGATGCTCAAGCGCGGCCTCGCCTTGCTGCTGCTCACCTTCGCCGTGTGGCTCGGCACCAATCCGGGCGCGGAGGAAAAAATTTCCTGGATCAGCTACTCCGATGAGGCGGTCGAAGCCGCGCGGCAAGGCGGTCGGCCCGTGATGATTGATTTCACCTCCCGCACCTGCGCGCCGTGCGTGGAGATGGAGCGGAAGGTCTTCTCGCATGGCCGCGTCGGTGACGCCGCCGCGCCCTTTCTCGCGCTGCGCGCGGACCTGACGGTGGACAACGCGGTGAATCAAAAGCTCGCGGAGAAGTTTGGCATCGGCGCGTTTCCCACCGTGGTCTTCCTCGGCACGAACGGAGTGGAGCGCGTGAACCTGCGGCTCGTCGGTTACGAGGACGCGCTGCGTTTCGCGCAACGCGTGGAGTCGGCGCGGTAACGGGCGACCCGTTTGCCACTGGCAGAAGCCGGAGCACGGACCGCAGAGTCCGCGTATTCCTGCTTCCTCACGCCAAGGACGCGAAGGGCACCAAGGTTGGAAGGACTTTTTCCTTGGCGTCCTTCGCGACCTTCGCGTGAGGCTCTTCCGGGTGTTGGTGATGGTGTGCGGACACATTGGGAGCACGCGGACCCGGCGCTCCGCGCTCCCTTCAACGTGTAAAATCTCCCGCGCTGGCAGAATGCAGTTTGTCCTGAACGCCGCGCCGCCTTACCTGTCCGAGCACTGATGAAAACGATGTTCAATGCCACGCCTTCGCCCGAGGAATTTCAGCGGCAGCTTGCGGAGTTTATGCGCAAGAATTTCCCCGGCGTTACCAATCCAGCTTTCGCGACCAGCCCGAGTGATGGCGATGAGGAAGGCGGCGAAGCGCCCGCACCGAAAACTTCCGGCGACTTCGACTTTCGCTTCAAGCCGCGCGACGTGAAGTCGCATCTCGACCGCTATGTCATCAAGCAGGACGAGGCGAAGAAGGTGTTGAGCGTCGCGCTCTGCGATCATTACAACCAGGTGCGGTTCGCGCGCGCCGGCCGGCAGACGGCCAATTACGCCAAGCAGAACATCATCCTCGTGGGGCCGACGGGCGTGGGCAAAACCTATCTCATCCGCAGCGTGGCCGACTTGATCGGCGTGCCCTTTGTGAAAGGTGACGCGACGAAATTTTCTGAAACAGGCTACGTGGGCGGAGACGTGGAAGACCTGGTGCGCGAACTCGTCCGCCGCGCCGATGGCGACGTGGAGCGCGCGCAATACGGCATCATCTACATCGACGAGATTGACAAGATCGCCACGTCCTCCACCTCAGGCGGACGCGATGTGAGCGGGCGCGGCGTGCAGACGAACCTGCTCAAGTTGATGGAGGAAACGGAAGTCGCCGCGCGCGCGCCGAACGACATCGCGGGACAGATTCAGGCGATGATGGATGTGCAGCGCGGCGCGGGCGGCGGCAAGAAGCAGGCGGCGACGATCAATACGAAGCACATTCTCTTCATCGTCAGCGGCGCGTTCGACGGCTTGCAGAAGATTGTGCAGCGGCGGTTGCGCGAGGCGGTCATCGGTTTCGCCGCGCCGACGCGCGTGGTCGCGGACGAGGAAGTGTTGAAGGAGGCGCAGACGCGCGACTTCATTGATTTCGGATTCGAGCCGGAGTTCATCGGACGTCTGCCGGTGCGCGTGCATTGCCATGCGCTGAACACGGACGATCTGTTTCAAATCCTGCAAGGCTCCGAGGGCAGCATCATCCGCCAGTACGAGCAGGACTTCGCGGCTTACAATATCGAGGTGCTGTTCCGTGAGGATGGGCTGCGCCGGATCGCGGAACTGGCCGCGGAGGAAAAGACCGGCGCACGCGGATTGATGACGGTGTGCGAGCGCGTCTTCCGCGATTTCAAATTCGAGCTGCCGTCCACGGTGGTGAAGCAAATCGTCATCACGCGCGAACTGGTGGACAGTCCGGCGACCGCGCTCCAGACGCTGCTGGCCGAGCGGGCCAAGCAGGAGCGCGCGGTGATGACCCAAGTGGTGCGCGAGTTCGCGCAGCGTTTTCGGGAGAGCTTCGGACTGGCGCTGGTCTTCACCGACGACGCGGCGGAACACCTGGTGACGCTGGCCATCGCGCAGAACAAGACCGTGCGCGATCTGTGCGCGGAGAAGTTCAAGGACTTTCACTTCGGCCTGAAACTGCTGGCGCAGAACACGGCGCAGACGGAATTCACGATTGACCGCGCGGTGGTGGACGCGCCGGAGAAGGCGCTCAGCGAGTGGGTGGTGGCGAGCTACCGGCAGCAGAGTGCCGCCAGCGTCCCGCTGGCGGCAGGTCAGACCATTTGCCCAAAGTAATTTCTGGATCCGACCGGCTTGGGCGTGGACGCGTTCTCCCTCACCCCGGCCCTCTCCCGCTGGGAGAGGGAGAAAGTGACGCCGCGTCGGGTGACATCAAACGCGTTCGGAATGACGAAGACTGCATGCCGTCCTCCCTCTCCTCTGGGGAGAGGGCCGGGGTGAGGGGAAGCGGCATTTTCCTGGTGAAAAGGAAATGATTTTTGACCGTCACTCTACGCGAGCTTCGTGCCGAAGCCGCGGAGCGCGCGCACCGAGCCGTCTTTGAGCAGCGAGGCGTTCAGCGGCATCCGGGCGTCCGCGAGGCACAAGGCCACATCGGGCGCGAGGTCGGGATTCGCGAGGAGGCGGCGGGCGTTGAGCGAAGAGGAGGTGATGGCGCGTTCCCAGACGCCGCCGCCATTCGTGCAGCCTTGGCTGTAGGCCAGGCCCGCGAGGTGCGCGGAATCGCTCAAGCACTCAGGCGGAAGTTCTTGGGCCAACTCATCCACGAGCGCACCGGCGGCGAAGATGTCTTCGAAAGCCGGCAGTTCAAAAGTCCCGGCGCAGACGAGAAGCAAATTCTTTGGGCGCAGTTGTTCAATCACGTCTTTGAGTGCGTCCAGGTTTATCAGTCCGCCGAGCAGCACCATCTCGGCGTGCGCGCAGGCGCGGAGGGCGCGCGTGCCGTTCGTCGTGGTCCAGGCGATGGACTTGCCACTCACTTTCTCCGGCGTGAAGTCGCGCGGGGAATTGCCGAAGTCGAAATCAATTCCGCCGGTGAGTTCCCTGCCGATGCGCAGCCCGTGGCGCTCGCCCGCGAGCAGTAGCTCAGGCCTCTTTTGCTTCATCGCCAGCGCCTCGGCAATTTCCACGACGGGAATGATCTCCTCCGCGCCGTTGTTCAGCGCCGTGAGCATCGAGGAGGTGGCGCGCAGCACGTCGAAGATGATGCACGTCGTGGCGCTCAAGTCGCGCGCGGCCAGCGCGGTGAATTCCGCCGGGGTCAGAATGACTTCAATGTTCAGGCTCATGTTTTTGAATGGCGCGTAGTGTTCCCAAAGCAACGCGGGGGACAAAGAGGTTTCTTCAGCGCATGGGCCGCACGGAAACTCATCGGTGTCCGGCAGCGTCCGGAGCCAAAAAATAACCACGCCTTTTCAGGCGCGGTTAGGGATGAAACTTGGGGCCGACGGGCGCGGCTACTCGCGCGGGGCGAGCTTCTTTTCCACACGCACTTTTTCGAGGGTCACGTATTTCGGGAGACCGCCTTCGACGGGGAACTTCACTTCGCCTTCAATAAGGGGGCGGGCGTATTCCACGAACTTCTCGTTGGGCATGAAACCGTCCGCGCTGATCCAGTCGCGCGGCACGAAGTGCTCGACGTTCGCAATGTCGCCGAGGGGTTGGAGACCGAGCGACCATTTGTAGGGCTGGCTCTGCACGCGGACGATCTTGACCATGAATCCACTTTTGCCCTCGACGGCGGCTTTCACGGCTTCCTCACCGCAGGCGCTGGCCTCGAGCATGTCGGTGCCGCTGGCGAAATGGCCGGCGGCGCGTTGCGCGTAGCCGAGCTTCACGCTGCGGCTCTTGAGCTTCAATTTGTCGGAGACGAGATCGGCGAGATGTTCGGCGGCCCCGGAGAGGACGGCATGGCCGAAGGCGTCCACGCGCGTGTCGTCCGCGGCGATTTCCTTGCCGGCCTGGTTGCGCAAGCCTTCGCCTACGACCACGACGCAGTATTTCAACTTGTCCACCGTCTCCTGCACGCGCTGGAGGAAGGCGGCTTCGTCGAGCGGAATCTCCGGGAGCAAAATGATGTGCGGCGCGTCATCGGGCTGGCGCTTGGCGAGCACGGCTCCGGCGGCAATCCAGCCGGCGGAACGGCCCATCACTTCCACGACGCAGCACGAGCCGTCGTCGGTCGCCATGCTGCTCACGTCAATGGCGATCTCCATGACACTCGCGCCGTTGTATTTGATCACCGAGCCGTAGCCGGGGCAGTGGTCGGTGTGCGGCAGGTCGTTATCAATCGTCTTCGGCACGCCCATGACGCGCATGTCCCAGCCGCGCTTGATGGCTTCCTCGTGAATCTTGTGCGCGGTGTCCTGCGAATCATTGCCGCCCGCGTAGAAGAAGAAGCGGATGTTGTGGGCCTGAAACACCTCGAAGAGACGGTTCATGTCCTTGGCGGCCTGTTCGGGTTTTTTTTTGAAATCGATCTTGTAACGGCAGGTGCCGAGCGCGGCGGCGGGGGTGAATTTCAGTCCTTCGATGGCGCGGTTGGTCTCGTCCTGGAGGTCAATGATCTCCTCGTTCAAGATGCCGAGGATGCCGTTCAGGCCGCCGTAAATTTCTTCGATGACCTCGTGTTTTCCAGCCTGTTGGATCACGCCAGCGATGCTGGCATTGATGACCGCCGTAGGGCCGCCAGATTGGGCGACGAGCAAATTTCCGCTTAAATCAGCCATAGAGAGCGCGGACACTGCCTAGCGTCCCGGAGGGTGTCAAAACGATTCACGGGCGGAGTGGGTTGTCGGGTGCATCCGAACACCGTTCTTGAAACCAGTCCCGCCGGGACGAACGAAAATAGCCCAGTGCTTGAGCACTGGGGTGGCGATGACCGGAGCCGAGTCCCGGAGGGACGGCAGAAGGTTCTGCCGTCCCTCCGGGACTTCCATCCTCTTCCACCGCTGCCCAGCACTCAAGTGCTGGGCTATTTTCAGCCGGTCCCTGCGGGAGACCCAGCACGGCCAGGATCAAGACGGTGGTCAGATGCACCCCGGGTGGTCTGGATGTTGCGCCTGCAGCAGGAACAGCAAGTGGTGGCGCTTGCTGGACTGGCGACAGGCGAGGGCGCCTGTCCCACTACTTCGCGTCCAGCGCGGCAATAGCTTCACGCAAACGGCGCTCGATCAGTTTCAGCACCGGAGCATCTTCGATTTTTTTGCCGAGCATGTCCGTGACGTAGAAGGTGTCCACGGCCGCGCCGCGTTCGGTGAGAATTTTTGCGACCGCGATGTTCAGTTCCAGCGCTGCGAAAACCTGGGCCAGCGCGTAGAGCAGGCCGATGCGGTCCTCGGTCTCGACCTCGATAATGGTGCGGGAGTTCGAGCTGTGGTTATCAATGGCAATCTGCGTGGGGATGCGGTCGCCCTCGACGGATTGGTAACGCGGCGACGCGGTGCGCTGCTTCGCGATGAGCGTGGGCAGGTCGAGCGATTCCAGGGTCAGCACCTGGAGCAGAATTTCCTCGAAGCGTTCGCGCTCCTCGCGCGTGACGAGCGAGCCGCCCTGCGCGTCCGTCACGAAAAAAGTGTCGAGCGCGATGCCGTCGGTGCGGGTGAAACTTTGCGAGGAAAGAATGTTGATGCCCGCCGCGCTGAGCGAGCCGGTGATCTTGCTGAACAGCCCGATCCGGTCCCAGGTGCAAATCTTCAGCGTGGTGTAGCCGCGGTCGCGTTCGTTGTGCCAGGTGATGACCGGCTCCAGTGCCTGGTCCTCCTCAGTGATTTGGAGGTGCATGAAGCGGTGCGTGAGGCTGAGGTCGGCGGCGATCTCGCGCGCGTTGTGCAGTTGGAAGTAGCGCGCGGGCAGATGCTCGAAGTGCGCGTGCAATTCATCCGCGCCGAAGGTGCGCGGGAGGTTCTCGGCAATTTCTTCCTCCAACAATTCGCGCTCCCGCTTCTCGGCGCGCACAAATACGGTGCCGGCGATCATCACGTCGTAGGTCTTGCGATAGAGCGTGAGCAGCAAGGAATCCTTGAAGCTGTTCCACAACTGATCGCTGGTGCCGAGCGAGTCGGCCAGCGTGTGCAACGTGAGCATCCGCAAATTCTCCGGCGACTGCATCAACGCGGCAAACGGTCGCACCACGTTTTCGTCCTCCAGATCGCGGCGCTGCGAAGTGGTCGCCATCACGAGATGGTTCTCGATGAGCAGGCGCAGGTTGTGCGTGGTCGCGCCGTCGAGTGCGAGGCGCCTGGCCACGCGCTGCGCGAGCACGCCGCCGACTTCGCTGTGCTTGCTGGTGTGGTCGGCCTTGCCTGCGTCATGCAACAGCAGCGCGAGGTAGAGCACGAACGGGCGCTCCACCTCGCGAAACATTTGCGCGTAACTGCTGAACGGCGGCGTCAGCGCCTCCCACACTGCGTCGAGCTTCTCCAGGCAGACCAGCGTGTGCTCGTCGGTGGTGTATTGATGATAGAACTCGTGCTGCACGAGCGAGGTGAGGCGGCCAAACTCGGGAATGTATTTGCCGAGAAAATCCACGTCGTGCATCGCGCGCAGAATGCGGGCGACGTTGCCGCGCGAGTTGAGAATCTCCAGGAACGTGGCCCGCACATGCTCGTCGTGGCGGAAATTTTTATCCACGAGCCGCAGTTCCTGGCGGATGACTTGCGCGAGATCGGGGTGCA
>JAYVNY010000128.1:0-3107 GCA_043758205.1 Akkermansia sp. | reverse complement strand
TTCACTTCGCGGGGCGTGGCGAGGTTGGGCAGGCCCTTGGCTTTGATCGCGGCGCGGACTTCTTCGAGCGTCAGCTTCGGTTCGTTCGACACGGCGATGAGCTTCTCGCCTTTGTCGTCGCAGGGGCGCGCGATGACGGCGATCTGGCAGCGCAAACCATACTGCGGAAACGCCCCGGCCAGCGCGTCCTCGACCGCGGTGAGGCTCACCATCTCGCCGCTGATTTTCGCGAAGCGTTTCAGGCGGCCCTGGATAAAAACAAAACCTTCTTCGTCCACGCGCACGATGTCGCCGGTGTCGTACCAGCCGCCGAGGGCGAGGAACTTTTCGTTCGCATCAGCGTTCAGGTAGCCCTTCATCACATTTGGGCCGCGCACGAAAAGGCGGCCGCCGGTGGTCACGCCTTCCACGTCTTCGAGTTTGTATTCCATGCCGGGCATGAGGCGTCCGGCGGAACCGTGCTTGGGTTGGAGCGGCGTGCAGACGCTCACGCACGGCGCGCACTCGGTCGCGCCGTAGCCTTCCAGCGCGCGCACGCCGAAGCGTTGCGCCCACGCCGTCGCGGTCGCCTCCTGAAGTTTTTCCGCCGCGGCAAACATGTAGCGCAGGCTGCGGAAGTCGTAGGTGTGCGCCTTGCGCGCGTAGCCGTTCAGGAACGTGTTCGTGCCGAGCATGATGGTGCAATCAGTGTTGTAAAACACCGTGGGCACGACGCGGTAGTGCAGCGGCGACGGATAGATGAACACCGCCATGCCGCGCACCAACGGCAGCAGCGTGCCGACGGTGAGACCGAAGCTGTGGAAGAGCGGCATGGCGTTGAAAATCTTGTCACGATCCGTGAGATCGGTCACGGCGAGCATCTGCCGGATGTTCGCGAGAATGTTCCGGTGCGTCAGCTCCACGCCTTTCGGCACGCCTTCCGATCCGCTGGTGAAAAGAATCGCGGCGGTGCTGTTCGAGCCGATGCGTCCGGGCAGCAGTCCGGGCGCGAAGGTTTGTTTCAGCAGCGTCTTGAATTTAGCCGCGCCAGAAATTTTCGCGCGCACGTCTTCGAGGTAGATGAATTGCAACCCCGCCGCCGTGAGCGTGCTGATGTCCAGCTTGGCGCGCGTGAGGAACGCGCGCGACGTGGTGATCTGCTTCACCCCCGCCAATTGTGCGCACGCGAGCATGATGACCGGGCCGGTGGAGAAGTTGAAAATCGCCGGCTCCTTGCCCAGCGCCCACAGGCTCATCAGCACCACGGGCGTGGCGTTCACATTCGGCAGCAACACGCCCACGCGCGTCTGCTCCGCGTGCAGCAGTCCGCCCAATTGTTGCGCCATCAGGTCCGCGCCGGTGAGCAGGCGGCGATAATTCACTTCCGCACTCACGTCCTCCATCGCGACGCGCTGGGGGAAACGCGCGGCGGTTTCGCTCACCGCCTCGATGATCGTCTGCGGGCCGAACTGCATCTCGGTGTCGAACTGTTGCAAGACCATTTTGTCGCGCACCCAGTTGGTGAAGAGCGCGCGCGCCTGCGCCGTGCTCATGGGCCCGATCTTTGGCGGGGTGAGCACTTCGCTGAAGTGCGCGGTGATGGTCGGAAACCACTTCTTCTGATCGGGATTGGGCGAGAGCGGCAGCCGGTGCGCGCCGCGGAGGTAACAGGTAATGACGCGCGCGCCCGTCTTGTGAAGCAGGAAGCCCGTGCCATCGAAGAGCTTCATCAAGGTGCCGGTGCGCGAGAGGCGGCCTTCAGGAAAGAGCGCGAGCCGTCCGCCCTTGCTCAAAAATTCCGCCATGTGCTTCACCGCGTAGGGCGAGTCGGTGTCGATGGGAAAGGTGCGGCGGTTGACCATGATCTTGCGGTGCAGCCACGAAGTCTGCGCCGTCTTTTGCGAGACCACGCACTTCCAATCCTCATCTGTGCAGACGAGGAGGAAGAGCCAGTCCACCCACGAGGCGTGGTTCGGCAGGAGCAGCACGGGGCCGGGCGTCTGCAAAACTTCCTCGTTGTAAGCGCGGAATCGAAACACCCAACCGACCAGCCAGCGCAAAAATGTTTTCATGATGGGAACACGGACGGCACGGATTTACACCGCGCGCGAGACAATGGCGATGCGAGAAGTTTTGCCACCGCGATTGAGAAAACCAATGGAGGCGTGCCCCCGGCGTCCCGCCGGGATGAGGTGTTCGCAGTCCGAGCGCGCCTCCCGTGGGGAATGATCTACTTCGTCACCAAGCCCCGATCCGGCGGGACGCCGGGAGTGTATCCGAACACTGTTCTTGGATTCTGATGCGGACGCTGGCCGCCGCCCTGGGAGCGCCGGCTTCCAGCCGGCGTGTTCACGGCCGGCTGCAAGGATCGCGCCGGCAGGATGCCGGCGCTCCCAGGCACGCCGTAAGAAAAGTGTTCCGATGCGCACGACGCCAGGGGGCACAATATTTTATTGGAGCAATTGCGGCGGCCCTGCGTCACACTTCCGGCGAACGAGCGGCGGCAGAACACGCACCGAGCGCCGTTCCACAAACCATTCTATGGCAAGATTGCTGCCCAAAGACTCCGCCCTGGCGCTGCCGGAAATTTTCCTCACGCCCGGCTGCAACCGCCTCGGGCGCGAGGGCGAAAATGATTTCCTCGTGCCGCATGCCTCCGTCTCGCGGCAACACTGCGAAGTGTGGTTGATGGACGAGGCGCTGCTCGTGCGCGATCTCAGTTCCCGCAACGGCACCTTCGTGGACGAAGCGCGCGTGGGGGAGGCCGCCCTCCTCACCGGCCAGACGCTGCGCTTGGGCGACGTGGAACTGCTCGTGGCCGAGGCTCCCGCGCATATCTCCGTGCCGGACCTGGTGATTGGTGCGCCCGCCGCGCCAGCGACGTATATGCCCGATGGCACGCCGTGCTGCCTGCATCATCCCGGCGTGGCGGCGACGTTGCACTGCGGCAAATGTCAGCGAGTTTTTTGCGTCGGCTGTGTGCGCGAATTGAAAGTGGCGGGCGGAATCCCGCGCCGTTTCTGTCCCGAGTGCGGCGGCGCGTGCGAGCGTCTCACGGTGACCGACGAGGGAAAGAAGCGCACGAGCTGGCTGGAGAAGATCAAGGGCGTCTTCACGCAGCCGCCGCC
>JAYVNY010000127.1:0-4394 GCA_043758205.1 Akkermansia sp. | reverse complement strand
CACGAGGCTGATTTAGCCGGCGGTCCGGTGGCCAGTTACGACACCGAGGCGTTTCCCGACGCGCTGCCGGTGAGCGGCCAGCCCGTCGCGCTGGCCTATGCTTACGCGCCCGGCGAGGACCACGACGGCGTGACGATTCAACTGCCGTTCAGTCTCGCGCACACGGCTTCCGCCTCGTTGCTCGAATGGGCGGTGCCGGGATTGCGCGAGGAAAAAATCAGCACGCTCCTGCGCGCGCTGCCGAAAGCCATTCGCCGCGAACTGATGCCGTTCCCGCCGAAGGTCGTGGAGATCGTGCGCGACTTTCAGCCGTCCGGCCAACCGTTCCTCGCGGACCTTGGGCGCTTTCTGCACGAGCGGTACGGAGTGCCGGTGCCTGCTTCCGCGTGGCCTGCTGACGCATTGCCAAATCATCTGCGTCCACGCATCGAGATTGTCGGCCATGATCAGAAGATGCTCGGCACCGGGCGCGATCTGCAAACGCTCCGCAAAAAACTGGCGCAGGTAAAAACTGAACCCGCGAAGGAACCGGCGGCGTGGCAGCGCGTCGCGCAGCAGTGGGAACGCTTCGACCTGCGCGGCTGGACGTGCGGCGATTTGCCGGAGCGCGTGACCGTGAGCGAAGGCCCGGGCTTGCCGCTCTACGGCTGGCCGGGTCTGCATTTGGAAGAGGGCAACGTGAACGTGCGCCTGTTCCGCAGCCAGGATGCCGCGCGCTCCGCGAGCGTTCACGGCGTGCAGCGGCTGGTGGAACTGGCGATTGAGAAAGACCTCGCGTGGATCGAAAAAGATTTGCGCGCCTTGAAGCCGTTTGAACTTCTCTTCGCGCCGCTCGGCGATGGCGAACTCTTGCGTGAGACGGCGCTTGAGCATTTGAAGCGGCATCTGCTTCCCGCCGAGCCTTTGCCCGCGTTGAGCGAGGTGTGTTTCACCAGCGCCGTGAACAGCGCGCGGAGCCGCGTTATCGGATTGGTTCCCCCGTTCATGGAGCGCGTCGGACAGATTCTTCAACTGCGACAGCAAGTGCAGTCACGCCTCGGCCCCATCGTGCCCGTCGCGCCGCCGCGTCCCAAGGCTTTGAACGATTTCCGCCTGCTCGGCACGCTTGCGCCAGTGGCGGGCGCGGGTGGTCATCCTTTGGCGGGTGAACTCATGGCGCTGCTGCCGTCGCGCTTTCTTGAAGAGATTGCGTTCGACCGTCTGCCGCACCTGCCGCGCTACCTCAAGGCGCTGCTCACGCGCCTCGAACGCGCGGCGTTGAATCCCGCCAAGGATCAGGATCGCGCCCGGCAGATCGCGCCATATCAAGCCGCATGGAAGCAACTGCACGCTACGCCGCCGCGTTCCGCCGAAGCGTTTCAGGCCATGCAGGAGTTCCGCTGGATGATCGAAGAATTCAAAGTCTCGCTCTTCGCGCAGGAGTTGGGGACGGCGCAGCCCGTTTCGGCAAAGCGATTGGATGAGAAGCTGGCGCGCATCCGGCAGGTGGGGGCATGAACGGGTTTTTGAATCTTGAAAGGATTCCATCATTCAGCCCAGCGTTGCGCCAACAAGGCGCTACGCTGGGTTTGCCGTCTGATGATCTCAACAACTCTGAAAGAGTTGAATCGCAAGACGCGGGACGGTGGTGATGCAACCCTTACAGGGTTGGGAATTTTTTCGGAACATCCCACCCAGGGTAGCGCGTGCCGCGCAACCCTGGGCTGGACGATTCAATCCTTTCAGGATTGGAAACGGCCCGCTGAAATCACCTACAACAAATTCGCCGCCAGCTCCGCCAGTTCCGAGCGTTCGCCTTTTTGCAGCTCAATGTGCGCGGCAATCGGCTGCTCGCGGAACTTGCTCACGATGTAGTTGAAGCCGTTCGACGAGGAATCAATGTAGGGGTTGTCGATCTGATAAGGGTCGCCGGTGAAGACAATTTTCGTCCCGTGGCCCACGCGCGTGACGATGGTCTTCGCCTCGAGCGGCGTAAGGTTCTGCGCCTCGTCAATGATCATGAACTGATGCGCGATGCTGCGTCCGCGAATGTAGCTCAACGCCTCAACGACGATGCTGCCGCCGCGCAGGAGGTCTCCGCCGCGCCGGCTTTCGTGGCCCATGTTCAGGTCGCTCAACATCTCGAGCGCGTCGTGAATGGGCTGCATCCACGGCGCAAGTTTCTCCTCCATCGAGCCGGGCAGGAAGCCCAGCTCCTTGCCCATGCTGATCGTCGGGCGGGCCACGACCACACGGCGGAATTCACGATCCAGCACGGCGCGGCGCAGGCCCGCCGCCATCGCCATGAGCGTCTTGCCGGTGCCGGCCTTGCCCATGAGCGTCACGAGCTTGATGCGGTCATCGAGCAGCGCGTCGAAGGCGAAGTGCTGCTCGCGGTTGCGCGGCTTGATGCCCCACACGCCTTCCTTCGAGTCCATGATGGGGATGAGTTTCTTGCCGCTCGCGTCCACTTTGGTGAGCGCGGTGCGCTTGGGATTCGAGGCGTCAATGAGCGTGCAATACTCGTTCGGGAAATATTTTTTCTCGCCGGGCGTGGCGAGTTCGCCGTCCACGCGGAAGGCGTTGATCTGCTCGGGACTGACGGTCATCTCGATCATGCCGGTGTAAAGATCGGTGAGCAGAATGCGGTCGGTCTCGTAGTCCTCGGCGTCGAGTCCGAGCGCGTCGGCCTTCACGCGCAAGTTGATGTCCTTGGACACGACGATGGTTTTGATCTTCGTGTTTTCCTTCTGGATGGCCTGGGCCAGCGCGACGATGCGGCTGTCCACGGTCTTGTTGCCGAAGACGATGTGGCCGTTCTCCTTGGGGTCGTGAAAGACGATGCGGAGGCAGCCGCCGTTCGTGAGCTTCACGCCTTCGCTCAGGCGACCCTGCTTGCGCAGGCCGTCGAGCGTGCGCGAGACGCTGCGGGCGTTTTGACCCAGTTCGGAAGACTCGCGCTTGAAGCGATCAATCTCTTCGATGACCTCAATCGGAATCAGGACATTGTTGTCCTTGAAGTTGAAGAGGGATTCGGGGTCGTGGAGGAGAACGTTGGTGTCGAGGATGTAGTTTTTCACTTCTTACGTGTGGTGCCGCAGGCGGCGGCAAATTTGATTTTGCTCATGCGGTCATGCCATTTCCGCAGACGCGTGTGCGCGGCGGGAATGTCGTGGTGTCCGTTGTATTTCAAGTTGGCCAGGATGCCCCAGAGATCGAAGTCCACGAAGCGCGGTTGCGCGTCGAGGAGGAAGTCGCGCTGCGCGAGCATGGACTCGAACGGCACGAGCTTTTCGGAAAGTTCAGCGCGCAACGTTCTTTCCTGCGCGCGCCATTGCTCCAGACAGCCGCGGCCAAACTTGCGTTCCTTGTGGCGGCGATAGGCGAGTTGTTCCGCGCGCGTCACGAACTCGGTGAAGTAGGCGTCGTTCAACTTGAACGTGTAGCTCTCGATGTCGTTGTCAATGCAGGCCCAGAGAATGTCCTGCACGCCGGCCAGTTCGCGCGGGAAGAGGCCGAGCTTCAGACGGTCGTCGAGATATTTGGCGAGCACCTGCGAGTGGTCGCCCGTTTCAAAGAGGACATTGCTACCCTCCCGTAAAATCGGCAGTTGGTAATAGCGTTCCTTCGTGAGCTTCCAGACGACGGAACGATCCGCTGTCGAGAGGTTGATGACTTTGTGAGGGGCGCGGGAGAATTCCAAAATGCGCCGCTGCACCAGGCAGTAGGGACTCCACGGAAATTGATACAACTCGATCATCAACGCGCGAAGTGTGGAATGCAGGGCAGGGCAGGGCAAGCGATTCTCTGTGGAGGCGGGCCTCGGTGATCCTGTGAGCGAATTCGTTTTTCTTGTGTGCCGCAAAAACGCATCCCATGCTGCGCGCGTTTCGTTTTGAACTGTTGCACCCAAATTTAATGAGCGAGCCAGCCATCACGCCGGAGTTAGTCAAAAAGCACAACCTCACGCCCGAGGAATACGAGCACGCCAAGGAAATCCTCGGCGGGCGCGAGCCGAGCTACACCGAGCTGGGCATCTTCTCCGTCATGTGGAGCGAGCACTGCTCGTACAAGAACACGCGGCCGCTGCTGAAAACTTTTCCAACCAAGTCGCCGAAGATTCTCGTCGGCGCGGGCGAGGAGAACGCGGGCATCATTGACATCGGCGACGGCATCGCCATCGCCTTCAAGATCGAGTCGCACAATCATCCGAGCGCGGTCGAGCCGTTCCAGGGCGCGGCCACGGGCGTGGGCGGCATCGTGCGCGACATCTTCACGATGGGCGCGCGGCCGGTGTGCGCGGTGAACTCTTTGCGGTTTGGACCCATCACTAAAGACGGCCACAACGGCGGAACTGACGAGGAGATCGCCAACAACCGCCGCCTCTTCTCCGGCGTGGTCAATGGCATCGCGCA
>JAYVNY010000126.1:0-3309 GCA_043758205.1 Akkermansia sp. | reverse complement strand
CGTGCCGAAGTGCGTGAACTGTTCCGCCACGCTCACCGAGAAGCCTTTGTTCCGGGAACCTTCCGCCGCATTGACGTTGTAAATGGAGCACAAGTCGCACGCCATCGCGGGCGCGGCCAAAGCGCCGGTGAGCAGGAACGGGGCGAGGAGTGTTTTCATGCTGCGGACGGCGCCAACATGAACGTGGGTCGAACTCTCGATGGCTTCATTGGCTGGATCGTACGGAACTCCCAGACACGGATTCAATGCTTTTGCCGCCTGACCAAAGGCGGTGGGGCGCAGGTGGCTGCTCCAAACAAAAATCGGGGCTGAATTATTCCAGTCTCAGACGGAAAAACCTCTGCCCCGCCGCGATGGAGGAGAAGAAATTTTGCACCGCGCCATTGCCTGAGTTCGTGGCCTGCGGGCTGAATTCGGGGAGATGCTCCGCGCTCTCGATGACGTAATTCACGCCCGGCACGGTTTGAAACAGGAACTGGCCCGCCCCGCTCCCGGCCGGCACAAACGACAACATGGGCGGCGTCACCACGCGCAGGTTCACCGGCGCGGAAGTGGCCTGGAGCGATTGATTGTCCCTGGCAATGGCGCGTAACGACGGCTGGCCCGCGACCAGACCGGTCGTCGTCAGGCTGAAGGGCGGATTCGTGCTCACCGCGAGGGTCACGCCGTTCGTCTGCCACGTCACGCTCACCACGCTGCCGTCGGCGTCACTCGCGTTGACGCCAATGTTCACGCTGCGTTGCGCGGCCAGCAGTGCATTCGCAGGCACGCCGGTAATGGCCACCGTGGGCGGCACGCCGCTGTTGGTCGGCGCGGCCACCACGAGGACCAGCCCGGTCATGCTGTGCGAGTTCTCGTGGAAGTTGCAGTGATAGGCAAACGAACCGGTGCTGTTGAAAACATGGCTGCACGACCGGATGGAAAATCCGCCGCAGAACGATTCCGTCACGCCGTTATTCGGACTCACGGTGTGAACGTCCTGCCCGTTCGACCACACCACGGTGTCGCCGACGTTCACCGTTAGGACCTTGGGATTGAAGCTGGTGCCGACGATGGAAACCTGAACGGTGGCTGCTCCGGCCAGGGCCAGTCCGGAACACAGAACCATCATCCCGAAAAAATGGCGTGGAGGAAGTTTGGTCATAGAACGGTGCGTTTGCTACGTGATGAGGGAAGGGTTTAGCCCGGAATCCCCGGCAGAGGCAATGTTCAAAATCAGCGGATTTGCACCTCGGGCGCATCTTGAAGGTACCACCGAAGATTAACTCGTGGATGGGCGTGGGGAAAAGCGGCGCTCAAGCGACCGCTTTCGACACGGTGGTACTTGTCAGATGCGCCCAGCCATCAATAACCCCCACAAATTTCCTTGAACTGCCAGTGCGAAAGAAGTGGGATGGGAGCGTTCCACCAGACTGCTCTGATTTTTATGGAGCCAGATCGTTTCACAATCTTCGCCGCGCGTCAGTCGCCCCTTTCTGCCGTTAACACCCCACGTCGTTCACCATCATGAAAGCACTATCCATTTCCGCTGCGGCCCTGCTACTGGCCGTCTTCTCGGCATCGCTCGCGCGGGCGCAGACCTTCACGCCCGTGACAGCGGACAACAACGCTGGTGTGGTCGGGAGAGACACTTCACTGGCCTTGGTCAATGGCTTCCCGGCCATCAGTTACCGGGATGTATCGAATCTGGATCTAAAATATGTGCGGGCATTCGATGCCAGCGGCACCCTCTGGGGCCCGGCCGTAACCGTTGACAGCGCGGGCAGCGTAGGGGAAGGCACTTCGCTGCAAGTCGTCAACGGCAACCCTGCCATCAGTTATTACGATCGGGGGAATGGCGATTTGAAATATGTGCGGGCCACGGATTCAGATGGCTTGGCCTGGGGCACGCCCGTCACGGTGGCTGGGGCGGGCATCAACGTGGGCCTCTACACGTCAATGCGGGTCGTCAACGGCTTCCCGGCCATCTGTTATCAAGACGTGTCAAATAACGATCTGAAGTTTGTGATGGCCACCAATGTCAACGGCACGGGCTGGGGCGCGCCGGTCACCATTGACAGCGCGGGCGGACTTTACATTTCCATGCAGCTTCTGCCCGACAACAGCCCGGGCGTCAGCTATGGGAGCGCAACGACCGGCCTCCTGAAGTTCGTGCGGGCCACTGATGCGACTGCCACCTCATGGATGGCACCCGTCACGGCGGACGCTTCGGCCAACTCGGGCAACTACACTTCGTTGCAAATCGTCAATGGCCGCCCGGCCATCGCCTACGTGGAATTCAGCGGCGGCAACTTGAAATACGCGCGCGCCAGCGATCCGAACGGTCTGAGTTGGACCGCAGCCGGGAGCCTAGTCACCACCGTCGCCAACTCGTTATTTGGGGGTTACGCCTCGCTTCAGGTCGTCAATGGTAAAGCGGCCATTGCCTACTGGGACGGCTCGAATGACGACACGAAATATGTAGTGTCCACCGACACCTTCGGCAACGGCTCGACCTGGGGAACAGCCGTCACCGTGGACACCGCGGGCGGTGAACACGTTTCCCTGCAGGTTCTGGCCGCTGGCAATCCCGGCATCAGCTACTACGATGCGGGGAACGGAAATTTGAAGTTTGCCTATGTCGTTGCTGCGGCTGCGCCCGAGATCGTCGTCGAGCAACCTCTCGGGACAAACATCGCCGATGGAGGCACGAAGGTCTTCGGCAGCGTCGCGGTCGGTAGTAACATCAGCCTGACCTTCACGATCAAAAACACCGGCACGGCGAACCTCACCGGCTTGACCATCACCAAGGACGGCGCGAACAGCGGCGACTTCACGATCACCGCCTCACCCACCGCGCCCGTCGCGGCCGGCGGCAGCACGACGTTCACCGTTCAGTTCGCGCCCGGCGGCACCGGCGTTCGTGCCGCCGCGCTGCACATCGCGAACAACGACTCGGATGAAAACCCATTTGACATCAACCTCACCGGCACGGGCACGGCTCCCGAGATCGCTGTCGAGCAGCCTCTCGGGACAAACATCGCCGATGGCGGCACGAAGGATTTCGGCAGCGTCGCCGTCGGTAGCAACGCGAGTCTGACCTTCACGATCAAAAATACCGGCACGACAAACCTCACCGGCTTGACCATCACCAAGGACGGCGCGAACAGCGGCGACTTCACGCTCACCGCCTCCCCCACCGCGCCGGTCGCGCCCGGTGGCAGTACGACGTTCACCGTTCAGTTCGCGCCTGGCGGCACCGGCGGTCGTGCCGCCGCGCTGCACATCGCGAACAACGACTCGGATGAAAACCCGTTCGACATCAATCTC
>JAYVNY010000125.1:0-6905 GCA_043758205.1 Akkermansia sp. | reverse complement strand
TATTGGATCACCAGCCATCTCGGCATCCAGATGTTCGATGCCAATGGGCGCATGGGCGGCATCGTGTCGCGTCCGCAGGAGAAGGGCACCGTGAGCGTCGCCTTCGCCGGCCCCGGTCGCGCGTGGCTCTACGCCTGTAGCACCGACAAAGTGTATCGCCGTAAAACGCTCACGTCGGCGGCGTCCATGCCGTGAGCGGACCAGTAGCCCACCTGTTCATTGTTCGGCTGGGTTCGCGCGAATAGGCTCGTCGCAATGCCACTGCGAACCACTCGTGAATTTATTTCTGTCATGAAAAAAGTTTTGAACCGCCGCAGTTTTTTCCGCAAGTCCGCCACAGCGGGTGCCGGATTGCTCATTCTCCGCAACAGCAAGCTGGCCTTCGCCTACGAGGCGAACAGCAAGTTGAACATTGCCGGCATCGGCGTCGGCGGTCAGGGCCGGGGCAGCCTCGATGCGTTTCATCGCCTGGGAAATAATCTGGTCGCGTTCTGCGACGTGGATGCCAAGCGGGCCGGGGACATTTATCAAAAGCATCCGGCGGCAAAGCGCTATCAGGACTTCCGCAAGATGTTCGATGAGATGGAAAAGGGGATTGATGCCGTGCTGGTCGCGACGCCCGATCACACGCACGCCGTGGCCGCCGTGGCGGCGATGAAGCTGGGCAAACATGTTTACTGCGAGAAGCCGTTGACGCGCACCGTCCACGAAGCGCGCGTCATGCGGGAGACCGCCGCGCAGCACAGCAAGGTAGTGACGCAGATGGGCAACCAAGGTTCCGCGGAGCGAGGATTGCGCCGCGCCGTGGAACTGGTGTGGGGCGGGGTCATTGGCGAGGTCCGCGAGGCGCATGTGTGGTTCGATGGCGGCAACGGGCCGATGAAACGACCGACGGAGACGCCGCCGGTGCCGGATGGGTTGAGCTGGGATTTGTGGCTGGGGCCGGCGGAGCACCGGCCTTACAGCCCCGCCTACGTGCCGGCGACCTGGCGGGCGTGGCGCCCGTTTGGCAGCGGCATCGTGGGAGACTTTGCCTGCCACACGGCGAACATCATGTTCCGCGCGCTGCATTTGGAACAGCTCTGGCAGAAGGAAAAGAATCCGGGTCGTCAGGTGGTGATTCGCCTGGAGGCGTGGCCGTCCGAACGAGACGCAGAAGGCTATCCCGCTTCTTCAAAAGTGGTGATGGACCTGCCCGCGCGCGGGACGTTGCTGCCGGTGAAATTGACGTGGTACGCGAAGGAAAAACCGCCCGAAGATCTGATGCTTGGCTACAAGCGCGGCGGCTGGGGAGATTTGCTGGTGGGGTCGAAGGGATCGATTTATTCCAACAATCCCTGGAACGGCAGCTACGTGCTGTTGCCCGAGAAACAGTTTGAAGATTTCAAGGGCGGCCCGCCGGAGATTCTGCCGCGCGTCCAGAGTCATCAGTGGGAATGGATCGAGGCGTGCAAAGGTAACGGGAAGACGTTCTCAAGTTTCGACATGGGCGGCCCGCTCACGGAGTTGGCCCAACTCTGCAACCTGGCGACCTTGGTGGAAGGCCCGATTGAGTACGACACCCTCAGCGGCACAATTTTGAACTCGAAGCCTGCGAGCCATCTGTTGCACCGCGAATACCGCCAAGGCTGGTCGCTCTGAGCGGCGTAACTCCGGGTGCTGACCTGCGGCCTCGTCAGCCGTTCCGCAGGCTGGCTTCGTGAAAAAACATGGAAGCCCAGTCCCGCGCCTCGATGTGGTCGGACTTGCTGCCGCCCCGCAGGGCGAAGCGCCCATCCTTGGTTCGGACGAGCGCCGCCTGTCCAAAACGGGCGACGATGACTTCCTTCAACTCCACGGCGGCTTTTTGATCTTTCATGCGCGCAGTGTGCCGGGGCGGGTCGGACAAAGGCTGTCGGATCGGGGAGGGAAGCGAGAATTTTCCAAGACCGTCTGGACGCTGGGAATTGCGAACGAGAAAGGGGGAAAACTGGAGCCAGTGGTCGGGATTGAACCGACGACCGACGGTTTACAAAACCGTTGCTCTACCACTGAGCTACACTGGCCCGAAAGCGGCGTGAATGTAGTCCGGCCCGATGCCGGCTCAAGCGATTTGTCAGAGCCGGGCCTGCGGGGCAGGGGGGAGCGCGGCGGATTTCATCTTCTCGTACGCGCCGGTGAGTTTCTGCAACTCCTGCTCCTCCTTGGAAATCTGCTTCGCGATTTTCTCGGCGGCGGACTTGTCGGCCTTGGTGCCGCTGGCCAGAAGTTTCTCCTGCTCGCGTTTCTTCGCGGCGATGGACTCCTTCGCGGCATGGACGCCTGAGTACACCTTTGCGGCCTTGAGTTTGGCGATGCGCGTCTGCAAGGCGGCGATCTCTTGAGCGGGATCAAGCGGCTTCCCTTCGGCGAGGGGCGCAGGGCTTTTCGTCTTTCCCAGTTGCATGGCCTTGACCTCGAACGCCGTGAGCGCATTGGTGAACGCGAGGCGCGCAGCTTCGCGGGCGACCTTCGAGATGGCTCGCTTCGCTTCCAGTTCGGGCGTGCGGTTCTTCAACACCTCAGCCTTGAGCCGGGCGTCCTCGGCTTCCTTGGGCGCGAGATCGGCGCGGGCTTTCTCCACGGCGTTGCTCGCCTTGCGCCATTCTTTCAGCAATTCAGCACGCGGGGATTCAGCCGGCGCGGCAACGACGGCGGCGGGAGCGGACTTCGCCGCGCCGCTTTGCAACCCGGTCAACCGTTGCTGCGCGGCAGCAATCTGCACGCTAAGGCTCGGCGGATTCGCGGCGAGTTCGCCGAGGGGGCGCGCGGTCACAGAATCCCAGACCGTGACCCTGCCGCTCCAGTCGGTCGCAATCACGCGCCCACCATCGTGGCTGAAGGTGACACGTACGGGCAACTCATTGGTGAACTCGAAAGACTTGAGCTTGGTGCCGTCGGAACTCCAGGTGGTGACTTGGTTGTCACGACCGCAAGTGACCGTGCGGCCGTCCTGCGCATAGCTGATGGAGAGCGCGCCGCTGGGATGCGGGTTCCAAGTCTTGACCTGTTTGCCTTCGCCCATCTCCCAGACTTTGGCCGCGCCGTCCTCGCCCACAGACGCGAGCACTTTCGAGTCAGGTCGCCAACTGAGCGCGGTCACAGCGGACTTGTGGCCGGCCACGGTGTGGATTTCGAGTCCGTTGTCTGCGTCCCAGATGACGAGTCCGCCGTTGCGGTCGCCGGTCGCGAGCCATTCGCCGTTCGGGCTGAAGGCGGCGGCCATCACCCAGTCGGTATGCTTCTTCATCTTGTAGAGCAGTGAGCCATCCTTGGTGGAAAACACTTTCACCACGCGGCTGGGGCCGCCGAAGACGATTTTGCTTTGGTCGGGGCTGAGATCGGCACCGAGTGCGGAATCAAACTCCACACCAGAGCCGACGCTGATGATGCGCTGGCCGGTCGTGACATCGAAAACCATCACACGTCCCGCCTTGGCCGCATGGCCGCCGCCGACCACGAGCATCCTGCCGTTGCGGCTGAACTTCACGTCATCGGGCTGATACACGCCCTGCTCGTCCTTGAAGGGCAACACACCAATCAGGTCGAGCGAGTCAGAGTTGTAGAGCACGATTTCCTTCTGGCCCGCGACCGCGATCAGCGGTGCCCACGGACTCGAAGCCAACCCGGTCACGGCGGTCAATCGCCTCACGGACAACACCGGCTCCATGAGCAAATCGCCCGGCATCGGGGGCGGACCGTCAGGCTTGCCGAGTCCAGCGGTGCCGAGGGACATGTCCGCAGTGGGCTTTCCGGCGATGGCCTTGCTGCCGAGATTTTCCAGCAGCCCGCCCGCGATCCATTTCTTGAACACCGCCAGATCCTTGTCCGGCAGCTTGCTCGACTTGGGCGGCATCTCCGGCTCCTCGAGATGATTGATCACCTTCCACAGTTTGCTCGCGTCCGCGTCGCCAGGGATAACGATTTTTCCAGACGCGCCACCGGCCAGCGCGCCGCTGTAGCTGGTAAGATCGAGATCGCCCTTTTTTTTGTCGGCGTTGTGGCACTTGGCGCAATTCGCCTCGACCAGTGGCAGGACGTGATCTTGGAAAGTGATTTTTTCCTGCGCGGAAACAATCGCCGTGAACGCCAGAAGGAACGAGAAGGGCAACAGAAAGAAGCGCATCGCGAATCAGTGGTTGAAGATGAATTCCTTCGAGTTCAACAGCGCCCAGAAAATGTCCGTGAGCACCTGGTCGTCGCTCTTGCCGTTGCCGAAGTAGCCCTTGAGCTTCGTCATTTCCTTCTCCGTAGGCACGCGCGCGAGGCAGCGTTGGTAGAGTTCCTTGATAACCTCGGTGTTGTCCTTGTTGCTCTTGGCCAACTCCTTCTTGATCACGCCACCGCTGGTGATCTTGCCCTGCGTGGCGTCGCCGTTCAGCAGGTGCAGCGCCTGCGAGAGATTCGGTTCGGTGCGAACTTCGCAGGAGCAAACCGTGCCGCGAGTCGCGCGGCCAAACGTCGTGAGGAAATAATTGTTGACCGCGCCGTCGGCGATTTCCACGGCGCGAGCGCCCTTGGGCAGACCTTGGAACTTGTCCGCGTTCTCCGTCACCTGATTGATCACGTCGAGCATCACCTCCGCGCGCATCCGGCGGATGCTGGCGTGCGAGAAATTCCGGTCGTCGAGCGCGTTGCTCTCGTTTGCGCGCGTCGAGAGCTGGTAGGTGCGCGAGTTGCAGATGTCGCGCACGAGCTTTTTGAAATCGTATTTGTAATCCATGAACTTCCCGCCGAGCGCCTCGAGCAGTTCAGGATTGATGGCCGGGTTGCTGATGCGTACGTCGTCCACGGGGTCAATGATGCCTTTGCCCATGAAGTGCGCCCAGACGATGTTCGCCATGTTCTTCGCGAAGAACGGATTGTTCGTCGAGGCCAGCCAGTTCGCCAGCACTTCACGGCGGTCTTCACCCTTGGCGATCTCGGGGCGCTCGCCGCCGAGAAACTTTGGAGCCATTGGCTTCTTCGTCACCGGATGCACCACCTCGCCGTCGGCCTTGGCGTAAATGAACGTCTCGCGCGGATCGTCGCCCTGCTTGCGCGTGACCTGCGGGAAGAAGGCGGCGAAACTGTAGTAGTCGTTCATCGTCCAGCGGTCGAATGGATGATTGTGGCACTGCGCGCACTGCACGCGCATGCCCATGAAGACTTGCGCCACATTCTCGGAGGTCTTCAACGTGTCGCGCTCGATCTGGAAATAGCTTGCCGCGGGATTTTTGAAGTTGCTGCCCTCCGCCGTAAGGATGCCCTTCACGATTTCATCAATCGGCCGGTTCTGGCTGAACTGTTCTTGAAGCCAGTTGTAGTAGAGCAGGGCGGGCTTGTATTGAAACTCGTTCTGGTTGGAACGAATCTGGAGCAACTCGGCAAACTTCATCACCCAGATGTCCGCGAATTCTTTCCGGTCCAGCAGCTTGTCGATCAGATCGCCGCGCTTGCCCGCGCTCATGTTGTCCACGAAGTCGCGCACCTCGTCCGTCTTCGGCACCGTGCCGGTGATGTCAATGTAAGCGCGGCGGATGAAGGTCGCATCGTCGCACACCTCGCTCGGCGTAATGCGCAACTTCTTCAACTTCGCGTTCACGAGTCCGTCCACGTAGTTGTTCTCCGGCACTTCTGGCCAGTTGAACTTGTAGCCCTTCGGCACAACCAGCATCTGCGCGCCCACGGTGTGCGTCTCAAACCGCGCGGTCACGAACGCCTCGCCGCGCTGACCAGCGTGGACCACACCCTCTTCGGAAACTTTCGCCACCGGATCATTGTTGCTGAAGAACGCCGCCAGCGTCGTCACATCGCGATCCGTTCCGTCGGAATAAGTCGCGCGCACCATCACGCGCTGCGTGGCGTTGCTGCCGTCGAGCACGGCTTGCTTCGGCATCATTTCCACACTCACGACTTTGGGAAGATTGGTCGGGTCTTTTGGAACGCCCGCTTCGAGCCAGCGCAGGAGCGTCTGATTCAACTCGCTGTCCTTCTTGAAGCGCTCGCCACCGCCGTGCGGCACCGCACCGAGCGCCTTTTCGATCAGCAAGCTCTCTTCCGGGATGGCGAGGTTGATGCGCCGCCCAACCGTCTGCCGGGTGATGCGGAAATAATCACCGTCAGGATCATAGCCGAACAGCGAAAGGTTGAAGCCGTCCTTGCCGCGCGCCGAGCCGTGACAACTTCCCGCGTTGCAGCCGGCCTTCATAAATACCGGCATGACATCAAGGTTGAAGCTGATGGTGCGCTCTACTTTCGCCTGTTCGACAGAGACCGGCAGTTTGATTTCCTTGCCGCCGTATTTGATCTGCAACTCCGTCTTTCCGTCGGCCAGCGGCGTGAGCAGTCCCTTCTCAATTTTCGCTAACGTCTTGTTGGCGAGTGCGAAGCTGGCGTCCGACGTCACATCGCGCGTCAGGCCATCGGCATACAACGCCTGCACGACCACGGACTGACGGTCGTTTTTCGTGGTGAGATTGATGTTCGTGGGGAAGACGCGGATTTCACTCGGCGGCGGCCCGGTGAGCGCGGCAATGACGTTCAATCCACCACCGCCTTTGCCACGCAGGAAAAGGAAAGCACCCGCCGCGAGCGCGAGAAAGACGAACACCGCCGCGAACGCGAGCACGGGCGCACGACGTTTCGGAGCGCGGACCGCCGAGTCCGCGGGTCGGGAGTCGCGGACAGCCATGTCCGCAGTTTCTCCCGGAGTGGAAGATTCAGCGGACAAGGCTGTCCGCTGCTCCGGCGCGGGAATCGTAATCGTGTTCGCACACACCGGACACGCGATCGGCTGGCCGACCATGGTCGGTTCCGCCGACAGGCGCTGGCTGCAATGAGGGCAATCGAACTTCATGATTACTTGGCGCTCGCGACCTGTTTCTTCGGCGGCACCACGCGGATGA
>JAYVNY010000124.1:0-9526 GCA_043758205.1 Akkermansia sp. | reverse complement strand
GCCCGGCGAAGTTTCTCGCACGCTTTCCCGCTCCGACGCGGGTGGTGGAGTGTAGTCGAAGCGGTCAGCCGAGCACCTTGTTCCACTTGTCGAGGTTCGCCTTTTGTGCGGCGAAGAGATCGTCGGTGGAGTCGAGCACTTCGATGCCCTTGATGGCGTCGCCCTGCGCGATCTTGTTCACGATGTCCTGGCCTTTCGTCACTTCGCCGAAGACGGCGTGCTTGCCGTCGAGGTGCGGGGTGGGGAGGTGGGTGATGAAGAACTGGCTGCCGTTCGTGCCGGGGCCGGCGTTGGCCAGTGAAAAGATGCCGGGCTTCGTGTGCTTGAGCGACTTATCGATCTCGTCCGCAAATTTATAGCCGGGGCCGCCGGAGCCGGTGCCGGTCGGATCGCCACCCTGGATCATGAAGTCTTTGATCACGCGATGGAACTTGATGCCGTCGTAGTAGCCGCGCTTGGCGAGGTTGAGGTAATTGGCGGCGGTCATGGGCACTTTGGTGGCGAAGATGGTCGCTTCGATGTTGCCCTTGGTGGTGTTGAGAATGATGCGGATGTCTTGCATGAGGGCGCGGAAGCTGGCGGGTGTGCGTGGTGCGCGCAAGTGATTTGCGACGATGCTTGATTCGCTGTGAAAATGGATGCCGCGAAATCTCCGCGCGCATTTTGAAACGGCATGATTTGCCAGCGCCCTCCGGCGCTGCCCTTTGGGCTGCTGCGGCAGGCTATGTCGCTCCGCTCCATTCTCCGCGTGACAGAAATCGCGTCGCGTGTATTCCTCGCCCCGATGAAAATCTTCTCCTCCATCCTCGCTCTCACTCTCGCAGTCACACTCAGCATTCGTTCATCCGCAGCGGATGAAAAAAAGGCCGACGACGAAGTCGCGGTGGTCAAGACCAGCATGGGCACCATGGTGCTCGAATTCTGGTCCGACGTGGCACCCAAGCATGTCGAGAATTTCAAGACGCTGGCGAAAAAAGGATTCTACGACGGCACTGCATTTCACCGTGTGATCAAGGGCTTCATGATTCAGGGCGGCGACCCGCTCACCAAGGACGCCTCGAAGGAAGCCGCGTGGGGCACGGGCGATCCCGGCTACAAGATCAAGGCCGAGTTCAACGAACGCTCGCACACGCGCGGCGTGCTCTCGATGGCCCGCTCGCAAAGCCCGGATTCCGCCGGCAGCCAGTTTTTCATCTGCCACGGCGACCCCACGTTCCTCGACCGCCAGTACACGACCTTCGGCAAAGTGATCAAAGGCGACGACGTGCTGGAAAAAATCGGCACGACCAAGACGCATCCGCCCGACCGTCCTGATGTCGTCCAGCGCGTGGAGAGCATCCGCATCGTCCCGGCGGATTCGATCAAGTAACACGAAACGCTTTGCGAACGCGGGTGAGCTTTCGGCTCATCCGCGTTTTCTTTTATGGACTTGGAACAACTCGCTGCCGCGCTCGTGGCCATCGGCTGTCCGGCCGCGAAGTCCCGCGAGATGGCGGCGCAACTGGACAAGCGCGCCCACCAACTCGCGGCGCAAAATGGCCGGACCTACGAGGAAGCGATGGTGCATCTGCTCAGACTGATGCGCGAGGGGATGGGGGCGCCTCCGCCGGGGATTTAACGGGTGCGGGAATCGGGGGCGTGAACACGAGGCTGAAAGCCTCGCAACCTGCCGGCTAGAAAGCCGGCGCTACGACGTAACGCCGACATTCTTGTCGGCAGGTTGCGAGGCTTTCAACCTCGTGTTCCTGTAACAACCATGCAGTTTCACTCTTTTCACATTCCCTCTCTCTCGCCAAGCGCGGCACGGAGTGGTAAGCACGCGACATGATGGTTCGTGCCTTGTTCCTGTTCGTCGGTTGCGCGGTCTCGCTCAACGCCGCCGACTTCGATCTGGTGTTGCGAAACGGCCGCGTCATTGACGGCACCGGCAATCCGGCGCGCTTCGCCGAGGTCGCAGTGAAGGACGGACGCATCGTCGCCGTCGGTCGCGTCACCGGCAGCGCGACGAAAGAGGAGGACGCGCGCGGACTCGTGATTGCGCCCGGCTTCATTGATGTGCATACGCACGCGGAGGAGATTGACGATTTGCCGCGCGGGGAAAACTTTTTGCGCATGGGCGTGACCACGCTGGTGCTCGGCAATTGCGGCAGCTCGGCACAAAATGTCGGCGCGTTCTTCCGTCGCTGCGAGGCCACGAACATTTCGCCCAACATCGCCACGCTCATCGGCCACGGCACCGTGCGCGAGCGCGCGATGGGCGGAGAATTTGACCGTCCACCCACGCCCGAGGAACTCGCGACCATGAAAGCTGCCGTCGAGCAAGGGATGAAGGACGGCGCGGTGGGTCTCTCCACGGGATTGATTTACTTGCCCGGCACATTTGCGCGGACGGATGAGATCATCGAACTCGCCAAGGTCGCGGGCCAATACGGCGGCCTCTACGCCAGCCACATGCGCAACGAAGGCGCGGACATATACAAATCGCTCGATGAATTGTTCCGCATCTCGCGCGAGGGCGGACTGCGCGCGCACGTCTCGCATCTGAAACTTTCCGGCCAGGAAAACTGGGGGCAGACCGAGAAAGTGCTCGCCGCGATCGAGCACGCGTGCGCCGAGGGACTCGACATCACGCAGGATCAATATGCCTACCCCGCGTCGAGCACGAGCATTTCGACCTTGATTCCCAAGAAGTATCGCGAGGGCGGAAAATTCACCGAGCATTACTCGAACGAAGTCACGCGCGCGAAGATGGCCGACGAGATGCGCTCCGTGCGCGAGCGCGGCGGGGCGAAGGACTATTCGTACGCGGTCATCGCCTCCTATCGCCACGACCGCTCATGCAACGGTCTGAACATCGCGGAGGCGGCGAAGAAGTTACATGGCTCAGACGCGCTCGAAGAGCAGATTCAAACCATTCTGGAGATTCAGAAGAACGGCGGCGCGGGCGCGGTCTTTCACGGCCTGAGCGAGGACGACGTGCAGCAGTTCATGCGGCATCCGAACACGATGTTCGCCTCGGATAGTGGCGTGCGGCGCTTCAACGAAGGCGTGCCGCACCCGCGTGGTTACGGCAACAGCGCGCGCTTCCTCGCCCGTTACGTGCGCGAACTGAAGGTGCTGAAACTGGAGGACGCCGTGCGCCGCATGACGTCGCTACCCGCGACCACCTTCGCTCTTAAGAATCGCGGGCTGGTGCGCGAAGGCGGGTGGGCGGACTTGGTGGTGTTTGATCCGGCGAAAGTTCAGGACCACGCGACTTTTGAAAAACCGCATCAATACGCCACCGGCTTCACGCATATTTACGTGAACGGCGTGGAAGTGGTGAAGGACGACCGGCACACCGGCGCGAAACCCGGCAAGGCGTTGCGGCGCGATGTGGACTGACGGCGCGCGGGTTTGCCACCTGACGCGGCGTAAAAACGGAGAGCGGTTTTCTCCAACTGCTGCCTCGCCGTTGGAACCGTGTTGCGGGTGGAAAACCTGCGCCCGTCACAGGAAGATCGTCTGATCGCGCGCCGGGCCGACGGAGACGATGGCGAGTTTGGCGCTGGTCAGTTCCGCGAGAGCTTTGAGATACGCGCGGCAGTTCGCGGGGAGTTTCTTCCACTCGCGGACTTTGTGCGTGGGCGTTTTCCAGCCGGGGAATTCCGCGTAAATCGGCGCGCACTGACGGAAGGCCTCGATGTCGTTGGGTACGTAATCGTATTTCGTCGAGCCGACGCGGTAGCCGATGCAGACGCGAATCACGTCCAACGAGTCAAGACCATCCACGTTCGTCACCGCGAGATCATCAATGCCGTTGACCATCTGCGCGTGGCGCGTGGCCACGGAGTCGAACCACCCGCAGCGGCGCGCGCGGCCCGTGGTGGAACCGAACTCGCGCCCCATCGCGTGGAGCATGTCGGCGATCTCTGCGTTTTCCGTGGGCAGCGGGCCTTCGCCCACGCGCGTGGTGTAGGCCTTCATCACGCCCACGACATTATCCATCAGATGCGGGGCCACGCCGGAGCCGGTGCAGGCGCCGCCCGCCGTCGTGTTCGACGAGGTGACGAACGGATACGTGCCATGATCAATGTCGAGGAATGTTCCCTGCGCGCCTTCAAACAAAATGTCCGCGTTGCGGCGGCAGGCCTGGTGGAGCATGACCACCGTGTTCGTGACGAAGGGCTTGAGATAATCGCCGGCCTCGCGATACGCGGTGTGAACTTTCTTGAAGGACAGCGGCTTCGCGCCGAACGCCTTCAGGATTTCGTTGTTCTCCGCGATCTTGAGTTTGAGTTTCTCTTCGAAGCGCTCGGGGTGAATAAGATCAATGACGCGCAATCCGGTGCGAGCCGCCTTGTCGCCGTAGGCGGGGCCGATGCCGCGCTTGGTCGTGCCGATTTTGTTTTTGCCCTTGAGAATTTCGCGCTGCTCGTCGAGTTCGCGGTGGTAGGGCAGCACGAGGTGCGCGGTTTCGCTGAGGAAGAGATTGCCGTCCACCTTGATGTTGAACTTGCGCAGGCCCTCGATCTCGACCACGAGGTTCACCGGGTCCACGACCACGCCGTTGCCAATGACGCATTTCTTGGTCTTGCGGAGGATGCCGGAGGGAATGAGGTGCAGGACGAACTTCTTCTCGCCAATGAAAACGGTGTGGCCGGCGTTGTTGCCGCCCTGGGTGCGGACCACGATGTCCGCGCTTTCGGTCAGCACGTCGATGATTTTGCCTTTGCCTTCGTCGCCCCATTGAGCGCCGACGAGAATAGTGTTCGCCATAGATTCGGGTGTTGCGTGGCAATAAAAATCCCCGAATGCAAATTCGGGGGCCACGCTCAGTTATTTGCCGCGAGAAAGTAGGAAACGCGAAAGGCGGGTGTCAATGATGCCGTTGGCGTGCGGACTTTCCAGTCCCCAGCGAGCCGTGAAGGCACGGCACGCCCGCAGATTCGAAATCCTGCCCGTCCTCGGCTTGCTGCGGAGAAGAATGCTCTCGCCCCGTTGCGTTCGTCACTTCGTCGCTTGCCCGGAAAATCTTTTGATGAAAGAGTCGCGCGCAACGTCCCAAACAACATGAATCAGGAAAACACTTCTTCTTCACGGCGCGAATTTCTTCGCGCGTCCTCCACCGTCACCGCCGGCTTGATGGCTGCGCCGTTCGTGCTCACCGGGCGCAGCGCCCAGCTTTCGCCGGGCGACGCCATCAAGGTGGGTCTCGTGGGCTGCGGCGGGCGAGGCTCGGGCGCCGCCAAGCAGGCTTTGAACGCGGACTCGAATGTGCAGCTCGTCGCGGTGGCCGACGCCTTCGAGGGCAACTTGCAGCGCGGCCTGGCGGCGTTGAAGGCGGACAACGAGGTGAAAGACAAGATCAAGGTGGACCCAGAGAAGTGCTTCGTGGGCCTGGATGCTTATCAGAAGTTGATTGATAGCGGCGTGGATTTGGTGGTGCTCGCGTCGCCGCCCGGTTTTCGCCCGATGCATTTGAAGGCCGCGGTCGAGGCGGGCAAGCACGTTTTCTGCGAGAAGCCGATGGCGACGGATGGCCCCGGCGTGCGCTCAGTACTCGAAAGCGTGGCCAAGGCGAAGGCGAAGAATCTCGCCATCGTGGCCGGCTTTTGCTGGCGCTACAATCTTGCCGAGCGCGCCATCTTCCAGAAGATCATCGCGGGCGAAATTGGCGACGTGCGGAGCTTTTATGGCACTTACAACACAGGACTCGTGGGTCGCAACGTGCCGCGCACGGAAGGCATGGGCGATCTGGAATATCAGATTCGCAACTGGTTCTTTTACACCTGGCTCTCGGGCGATCATCTTGTCGAGCAGTGCATTCACACGGTGGACAAAATGGCGTGGGCCTTCAACGACGTGCCGCCGCTCAAGTGCATTGCGCACGGCGGTCGCCAGGTCCGCACCGCGCCGGAGTACGGCAACATCTTCGATCACTTCGAGTGCGTGTACGAGTATCCGAACAACGCGCGCGGCTTCATCTTCTGCCGGCAGCAGGCGAACTGCGCGAACGACAACTCGGACTGGATTTACGGCAGCAAAGGCACGGGCCGCGTGCTCGGCTTCGGCGGGATGCCGTGGATCAAGAACGAGAAGGGCGAGAACACCTGGCGTTACAGCGGCGAGCGGCCCGACATGTATCAGGTCGAGCACAACGAGCTGTTCAAGAGCATCCGCGACGGCAAGCCGATCAACGACGGCATCCGCATGGCGCACTCGACGCTTACGGGCATCATGGGCCGCATGGCCGCCTACACGGGCAAGGAAATCACCTGGGAGCAGGCGCTGAACTCGACGGAAGATTTGACGCCGAAGAACTGGGATTTGAAATCCGAGTTCCCTGCCCCGCCCGTGGCGATGCCGGGCAAGACACGGTTCATCTGAAATCACGCACCACGCACCACCATGAACACTTCACGCCGCCAGTTTCTCCAGCGCACCTCGCTCGCGCTCGCCGCCACGGCGATGAGCGCGCCGCTCTTCGCCGCCGATCAACCGAAGCGCAAAATCCAGAAGGCGATCATGTGGGACACCTTCGGCATGAAGGGCACGGTGTTGGAAAAATTCCATGCACTGAAAGCCGCCGGGTTCCACGGCGTGGAAGCGTCGAGCCACATGAATCAGGACGAAGTGGCGCGCGCCTACGACGAGACGGGATTGAAGTGCGCCAGCGTTTGCGGCAGCCGGCATTGGGGCAAGCCCTTGTCGCATCAGGATGAGAAGGTGCGCGCGGAAGGTCTCGAAGCCTTGAAGCAGACCATCCGCGACGCCAAACGGTACGGCGCGACCTCGATCCTCCTCGTGCCCGGCGTGGTCAACAAGGATGTGACTTACGAACAGTGCTGGGAGCGTTCCATCGTGGGCATTCGCGCGGCGCTGCAGTTGTGCGAGGAGACGGGCGTGAAGATTGCCGTCGAGAATGTCTGGAACAATTTCCTGATGAAGCCGCAGCAGGCGAAGGATTATCTCGCCACGATCAATCATCCGCTCGTCGGCTGGCATTTCGACATTGGCAACATGGTGAAGTTCGGCCCGTCCGAGGAATGGATCAAAGTCCTCGGCAAAAGCATTCTCAAACTGCACATCAAGGATTACGGCAACACCGCCGACGCCAACGGCAAGACGCCCGGCTTCGGCGTGAAGCTGATGGAGGGCAGCGTGAACTGGCCCGCCGTGATGAGCGAACTGGACAAGGTGGGCTACACCGGCTGGGCCATCACCGAGCAGCCCGGCGGGCAGACGAAGGATGCGGAGGCGTTGAAGGAATTTTCCGCGCGGCTGGACAAGGTGCTGGCGAGTTAGTGAGGATGTTGGGCGGCTAATCACGCTGTATGTTTCTCGACACCATCCACGGTATCATCGACAGGCGGGTGTTACTGAACTATCGGATCGACCCTGGCGTTCTGAGGCACGTGCTGCCACCACCGTTTCAACCAAAGCTGTATGGCGGTTACGGCATCGGCGGTGTTTGCATGATCCGCTTCAAGCAGCTTCGCCCGCGTCTCGTGCCGGCATGGTTCGGTCTCGGCTCTGAGAACGCGGCTCATCGTATCGCCGTAGAGTGGGAGCAGGACGGCCAGCGGCGTGAGGGCGTCTTCATTCCACGCCGCGACACAAACTCCTGGTTCAATAAGACTCTTGGCGGTCGCTTCTTGCCCGGTATTTTTCAGCGCAGCCGATTCGAGACGCGGGAGACTGATTCATCTGTCGCCGTCCGCATCGTGCGCTCTGACGGCGGCACGGAGATTTCATTTGGAGGGCACATCACGGACCAGTTGCCGTCTGCGAGTATCTTTCCCTCGCTCGACGCTGCTGCTGGATTTTTTTCGCTCGGTGCGACCGGCTATTCCGCTACTTACTCGGACGGGCACTATCACGGCATGGAGTTGCGCTCGCTCAACTGGAGCGTTTCACCACTCGTCATCGACGAGGCGCAGTCTTGCTTCTTCGACGACCGCGAGCGTTTCCCGGCAGGTTCAGCCGAGCAGGATTGCGCATTGCTCATGCGCGGCATCGAGCACGAGTGGCAGAGTCGTCCAGACCTTTACCTTTCTGCCGCACGTTCTTCACTTACTACACGCCATGAACCGAACACGGCGAACGCCACCTCATCCTGCGTTGTAGCGAACCCAATCCTCCGTCCCTGGCTCAACTCAATGTAAAAACCGCTGGCTGTTCGTAAATCGCCCGTCGTGTTCTCCGTCATCCCTGTCAGAACTCGCGCCGCCTTCCTTCGCAGTTTCCCGCGCGCCGTCTGCGTGCTTCCGCCCAGAAGACGGCACGGCAAACAATTTGCAGGAGGGGAATCCGACTGATAGTCTCCACAAACTTTTGCAACATCATGGCTGAAGAAATTAAAGAGCCGAAAAAAGGCGGCGGTGAGTTTCGCGTTCCCCCGCGCACCTGGATTTTGTGGATCGCCATCATCGGCGCGATCCCGCTGCTGTTCCTGTTCAAGAATCCGCAGGACACGCCCGAGACCTTCACACAGGCGAAGTTCATGCAGGAATTTCACGCCAAGACGATTAGCGAGGGCGTGATCTGGTGGGACATCCAGAGTCCGCTCATGCAGGACATCACCGGCAAATACAAACCCGCCGGGAAGGAAACGCCGGTGAAGTTCCGCGCCAAGATTCGCATTGATGAGTCGCTGGAGCGGCAGTTGCGCCGCAGCGGCGTCTTCGAGCCGAAACAGCCGAACACGCTCGTGACCAACATGCTCGTTGGTCTGCTGCCCTTCTTGCTCGTGGGCGTGCTGATATGGTTCATCTTCATCCGCCAGATCAAGATGGCGGGCAAGGGTGCGCTCAGTTTCGGCAAGAGCAAGGCGCGGCTGCTCGCGAAGGAAAAAAACAAGACGACGTTCAAGGACGTGGCGGGCATCGAGGAGGCGAAGGACGAAGTTTCCGAACTCGTCGAGTTCCTCAAAGACCCGAAGAAATTTCAAAAGCTCGGGGGGCGCATTCCGAAAGGGATTCTCATGGTTGGACCTCCCGGCACCGGAAAGACGCTGCTCGCGAAGGCGATTGCGGGCGAGGCCGACGCGTCGTTCTTCACCATCAGCGGTTCGGATTTTGTAGAGATGTTCGTCGGCGTCGGCGCGAGCCGCGTGCGCGACATGTTCGAGCAGGCGCGCAAGCACACGCCGTGTTTGATCTTCATTGATGAAATTGACGCCGTGGGTCGCAGCCGGGGCGTGGGTCTCGGCGGCGGCAACGACGAACGCGAACAGACGCTCAATGCGCTGCTCGTCGAGATGGACGGCTTCGACACGCAGGAAGGCGTCATCATCCTCGCCGCCACCAACCGCCCCGATGTGCTCGACCCCGCGCTGCTGCGGCCGGGCCGCTTTGACCGCCAGGTCACGGTCTCGCTGCCCGACGTGAAAGGCCGCGAGGAAATCCTCCGCGTGCATGCGAAAAAGGTGAAGCTCGCGGAAAATGTGGACCTTTCCATCGTCGCGCGCGGCACGCCCGGCTTCTCCGGCGCGGAGCTGGCCAATGTCATCAACGAGGCGGCGCTCATCGCCGCACGGCGCGGG
>JAYVNY010000123.1:0-10927 GCA_043758205.1 Akkermansia sp. | reverse complement strand
CCATGGAACTGGGCGACCTCGGCCCGCACGAACGTGAAGTCGAGGACCTGGGCCACACGGCGCAGCGGATGGTCGGGGCCCAGGCGGTGCTCGAGATGGATCCGGTAACTGAACCGCGCCTCCTGCGGTTGGTGAAGGCCCATCCTACGGAAGATCGGATCCCGACCGATCCCCTTCTGTTCAAACTATTTTTGGGCAAGTGATTTGGGCAACAGGTCCCGAACACTGTTCTTGGTAGGGCGTCGTCGCTCCGCGCGCGCCGGGGTGGGGCTTCAGCAAGTTCCGCAAGGCTTCTCCTCTGCCAGGCCCGGCGCGCGCGGAGCGACGCGCCCTACCACGCCCATGTTTTTAAGAACAGTGTTCGGATGCACCCCTGACCCGCAGAATTTGCTTCATGGCTCGCGGGCGGCGCGCGCACACTGGCGCGCGTGAAAGTGGTGCTGCGTTTTCTACTTCTGGTTGTGGCCCTCGCCGGGTTGGTCGTCTTTCTTTCGTTTCATATTTCCAGCCTCGGGCCGAGGCAGACCATCACGGTGGGCATCAGCCCGTATCCCTGGCTGAAATGGACCCGGCTGCACGGACTCGGCGATCTCGGCCACAAGGTCGAGGTCAAGGCGTTCTCGTGGTCGGCGGCGGGCCTGGTCGTGAGCCTCGTGGCTCTCAGCCTGCGCGCGCGGGCGAAGTGACGCGCCCCGACGCGGTGTTGGATTTTGAATCTTGGGATTTGGCGTTTCTTACGTCGGCTTGCTACGGTCGCGCGCATGGAAACGGCCGAGTGGATCAATCTCAGCGACGACGAGTTGCTGGAGAAAAAGATTTCCAAGCTCGGACTCTCGCTGGCGGGCAGTCCCGTCGAGCCGTTGGTGAAACAGCTTTACGACGAGCTGTCGCAGAAGGGGCTCGCCTTCCATCCGCCCTGTCACATCGGTGACGAATGGTTTGTGCCGGTGGGCATCCCGGCCATCTTCATCCCATTTTTTCTCACGCACGAACGGCTGCGAAAACTCGAGCGCAAGATCATCCTCGAAGTGGAAGGCGAAACGTCGGAGTGGTTTCTGCGGCTGATGCGTCACGAGGCCGCCCATGCCTACGCCTACGCCTACCAGCTTTACCGGAAGAAGAAATGGCAGCAGACGTTTGGCCTCACTTCCACGGAGGAGACGCCGCAGTTTTACCGTCCGCGTCCGTACAGCCGTTCGTACGTTGTCCATCTCGATGACTGGTATGCGCAGAGCCATCCTGACGAGGATTTCGCGGAAACGTTCGCGGTGTGGCTGACGCCGGGACTCGACTGGCGCGCACGCTACAAAGGCTGGAAGGCGTTGCAGAAGCTGGAATATCTCGACGAGCTGATGTGCTCCATCGGGGACAAAACGCCGACGCATCAGCCCGTGTATCGCGTCACGGATCATGACTGCTTGAACGTGAAGTTGAAGACGCACTACGCGCGGAAGCGGAAGCTCATCGAGGACACCTACCCTGACTTCTACGACAACGATCTGAAGCAGCTTTTCGCCGCAGGCCCGGAAATCACCGAGCGCATCAAGGCTTCGGACTTTCTGCGCCAGCGCCGCCGGCCCTTGATCAAAGCGGTCGGTCAGTGGACCAATGAAAAAAAGTATCGCATCAACAAACTGCTGACGCGCCTGATCGCACGCTGCGACAAGCTCGACCTGCATCTGCGCGGTGACGACGCGCAGGCGTATCTGCAAGTGTCCGCCTATCTCACCACGCTGGTGATGAACTATCTCTTCACCGGAAAATTCAAACGCACCAAGTAATTCGTGAAACGAAAACTGAAAATCCTCGCGCTCTTTGACGCCATCGCGCCGACCACGCTCGACCAGGACTTGAGCGCGGAACTGAAAACCGACGACTGGAAGACCGAGTGCAACGTGCTCGACGCGCTGCGCAGTCTCGGCCATGTCGTGGAGCATCTCGCGCTCTTCGATAATCTGGATCTGCTGCGCCAGAAGCTGGAGAGCTTTGCGCCCGATTTGATTTTCAATCTCGCCGACCAGTTCAAAAACAACCGCGCCTTCGACCAGAACATTGTTTCCATCCTGGAGATGCACGGCATTCCGTTTACCGGCTGCGGTTCGACCGGCCTCACGCTGTGCAAGCACAAGGCCATCTCGAAAAAAATTCTCAGCTACCACCGCATTCACACCGCCGCCTTCACGACCATCGCGCGCGGGAAACGCATCGCGCGCCCGCGCCAGCTCAAGTTTCCCATTCTGATCAAACCGTTGAAGGAGGAGGCGTCGCTGGGCATTTCGCAGGCGTCGTTCGTGGAGAACGACGAGCAGTTCAAGGAGCGCGTGCAATTCATCCACGAGAAAATCGTCAACGACGCCATCGCGGAGGAATACATCGAGGGCCGCGAATTGTACGTGAGCGTGATGGGGCAGCACCGGCTGGACGTGTTTCCCATTCGCGAACTCATCTTCAAGGAAGTGCCGCCGGACGAGCCGAAGATCGCGACCTACCGCGCGAAGTGGGACGAGGAATACCGCAAGCGCTGGGGCTTGCAGAACCAGTTCGCAGAAGGTCTCGACCCCGCCGTGGTTGCGAACATCCAGAAGACCTGCAAACGCATCTACCATCTGCTGACCATTGACGGCTACGCGCGGCTCGACCTGCGCCTCACGCCGAAGAACGAAGTTTATTTCATCGAGGCCAATCCGAATCCCATCCTCGCGGCGGACGAAGACTTCGCGCAGTCCGCGCAGAAGGCGGGACTGACGTATCCCCAACTCATCGAGCGCATCATCCGGCTGGCGCTGAAGGCTGTGCGGGAGTAGCCACCACGTCCAAATGGTTTTGGCCTGCTCCACCAATGGCGACGGGCCAATTCCCCTGTTGCTCCGGCGTCGGTTCGTCGCATAGGTTTCCGCCCCATGACATTCCCGCAGAAAACTTTTTTGCTCCGTCCTGCATGAAGACGGCGCGCACGCAATTTAATCTCGTCCGCCGCGCCGCTGATCATGGCGCCGCGCAGGAGCAGCGCGTTGAGCAGTTGATGCCGGCCTGTGCTTCCTACCCGAAGTCCGACCGCCCGATGTTCATGGCCGGGTATCGCGAACTGTGCCGCGTGGATTTGACCGGCAAACGGGTGCTCGAAATCTGCTGCGCCAACGGGGAACTGAGCCGCCAACTGGCGGGCGTTTTTCCGGGCGCGGAAGTCATCGCCATGGACCGTTACCCCGAGGGCGGCAGTTCCATCGTCCAGGCGCAGGCCAGCGCCGGCTTGACCAACGCGCGCTATTACGCCGGCGACGCGACGCGCCTGGTGGAATTCGCCGACGCCTCGCTGGACCTCGTCTTCGGCCAGGCCACGCTGCATCATCTGGTGCATGACGGAGGCAAGCTTCGGGACGAGGCGGCGCGCGTCCTCAAGCCCGGCGGACGGCTCATCTTCATCTTCGAGCCGCTGGGCCACAACCCGGTCTGGGCGATGATTCGCGCCTACCGCATCGCCCGCATGGACCTGGTGGACGAGAGCAACGTGGTGCTGCGGGTGCTGGAGGAAATGGCCGTTCCGTTCAGCCGGTGCGAGGTGCAGCCGTTCAATCTCGTCGGCTACCCGTTCAAATCGTTGGGTCGTTTTGCCAGCGCGGGTTTCATGAACTGGATTGACCGCGTGGACGTGGCGCTCATGCAGGGGCGTCCTGGCCTCGCGAAAATGGCCGCAAACTTCAACGTGGTGTTCACGAAGTAACGCGCGGAAAACGCGGTCCCACAAAAAAGCGGAGCTACAATTTCCGCACCCAGATATTCCGAAAGCGCACCGGGCAGCCATGCCCCGCGAAACCCAGCGGCCCTTCACTCACCGTCACCGCGCGCGGCAACACACGATGGCCGGTGCCGCCGTAAATTTCCTGATTCGCCTGCACCAGCACGCCGTTGTGGAAAAGCGTCAGCCGTGCGGGCTGCACCACCTTGCCGTCTGCGATGACCGGCGTGATGAAGGTCAGGTCGTAACTCTGCCATTCGCCGGGCGGACGGCACGCGTTCACGAGCGGCGGTGTCTGCGCGTAGATGGCGGCGCACTGGCCGTCCGGCGCCCACTTCTCGGTGAGGGAATCAAAGATCTGAATCTCGTAGAGGCCGTGGATGAGAACGCCGCTGTTGCCCTGATCGTGCCAAGGCCCTTGGAAGTTCGCGGGCGACTGCCATTCGAGATGAAGCTGGAAGCTGCCGAACTTCTCCTTCGTGCGCGGCGCGAGTTCGCCTGCCGTTTCCAACGTTCCGTCCACCACGCGCCACGAGTTGCTCCGCCACGCCGAGACATTCTTGCCGTCGAAAAGCACTAGGGCGTCCGCCGGCGCGGGCGTAGAGGGCAGGGCAGGGGCGGGAGTCACGCGCGCGGGTGCAGGGCGGTCCGGGTCATGCACCACGTAGCCGCACCACGGGAGCATGGGCGTGTCCTTGTAGCCGTACACACCCGAGCCGTTCGTGGCGAAAATCAGTTTCGACTCCGCCGCGCAGGCCGAAACGAGCGCTGACAAAATGCCGCCAGCGAGGAGTATCGGTAAAATCAACCGGGCTTTCATGTGGGCGGGAAGTTACCCAGCCCGCTTCAGGGCGGACAAGATTCACCTGAACCGGGTTCGCCCATCAGATCCTCAAAAACCTGTTCGCAAACAGGACCGACGTGGCTAGTGTCATTCCACGCCCTATGAAAAAAAACCTCCTGCTTCTGGCCTGGCTTGTATTGACGGCTTCCACGTTCGCCCAAGGTTTCGTCAACACCACCTTTGAGCGGCCACCGTTTCAGCAGCCACCGGCCTCGACGGGCTTTCCCCAGTTTTTGGACTGGGCCACCTGGTCTCCCGGCTGGTCGCACAGCAGCGGGAGCGACACCGGCGTGCTTTATTACGAGTATTCCCATCTGGGTGTGTCCCAATGGTATCTGCTCGTGCGTAATCCCGGCTCCCTCAACTACGGCTCGCCCCTCGCTGGCAATTACTCGCTGGCCATGCGCAGCGGCTATCAAAGTGGCAACGACATCAACGCCCCCTGGGTCAACGCCTACCTCTCCCAGACCGCCATCGTCCCGGCTGGCTCCCTGTCCATCCGCATTTTGGCCACCGGACCGTTTGCCGTTTACGCGAACGGCAACGCCATCCCCATGATCTCGCTCGGCGGCAACCAATACGGCGGGGACATCTCAGCCTATGGGGCGCTTTCCACAGAAGTGAAAATCATGAACACCACGCCCGCAGGTGGTTTCAATACCTACACCGTGGTGGACAACCTCACCTTCTCCCCCGTCGCCGTGCCCGAACCGGGCACGTTCGCCCTCTTCGGCGTGGGTGGTTTGATGCTCTGGGCCTTCCGCCGCGCGCAGGCTTAAAAAACGGTAATGTCCGCCCGGTGGCACGAATGGTTTCGTGCTGCAGGATTGGTCGCAGTGAATCTTCGTTTATGAGAAAGAAATGGATCGTTTGGAGTGGAGCATTCCTCGTGGTCTGTGTGATCGCGTTGACTCTGCTACCCAGTCCAAAGGAAAGGCGATTGCGCGCGCCCGAGCGCAAACAGTGGAAAGAGCAGGCGCTCACCCGCATCAACGCCCACAGCCGAAATGTGCAGATGATCTCGAATGAGGTCGCTGTTTTGCACGCCGAAGCCCAAACAGGATCGGGTGACGGATGGATCGGGACGAACCTCGTTTTGATGACCAACGGCGAACATCTGCTCTACGCGCACATTGATGCGAAGGAGGAACGGCGCATCAGCGACTTGTTCATCGCGCGCGGCTCGGACGGGAAGTGGTATTACTCCACGTTCCATTTTTGCATCGGGATGATCACTCTACGTGGCGAAATATTGGGGCCAAGCAAGCGCGGTTCGATCCGTGAGTTCGCAAGCGAGTATGCACTGCTCGAGTTTGACGGCCGATCCGATGAGTGCCTGAAGCAAACGTGGCCTGTGAAGCACTAAGGCTTACTTCCCCTGTTGCCCTCCCTCCCCCTCTCGTCTAGCTTCCCGGCCCGGTATGTTAAGCATGAAAACCATTCGCGAGCGGCTGCACAAAGCGCCGTTCACGCCTTTCAACCTCTGCCTGTCGGATGGTCGAAAGGTTTTGATCCGGCACCCGGACTTTGTTGCCTTGGGCGGAAGCGTGGTCGCGGTGACGGATGAGGAGGATGGGATTCAGCAAGTGGACGCCTTGCACGTCGTTTCCCTTGAACCTGTTTCTAAGAAGCAGAAGAACGGCAAACATTGAACGGACTTTTTTGAACTTATGACACTGACGGAAAAAATCCTCGCGCGCGCCGCTGGCAAAGCCTCGGTGCAGGCCGGGGACAACATTTGGGTGAACGCGGACGTGCTCATGACGCACGATGTCTGCGGCCCGGGCACCATCGGCGTGTTCAAGCGCGAGTTCGGCCAGGCCGCCAAGGTCTGGGACAAGAACCGCGTGGTCATCATCCCCGACCATTACATTTTCACCGCCGACTCGAAGTCCAATCGCAACGTGGACATCCTGCGCGACTTCGCGCGCGAGCAGGAGCTGCCCTACTTCTACGACGTGATTGATGACCCGAACGGCCAGTGGCATTTCGACGCGAGCAAGGGGTTGCTCAAGCGCCAGTATGGTTCGCGCTATGCGGGCGTGTGCCACACGGCGCTGCCGGCCAAGGGCCACACGCGGCCCGGCGAGATTTTGTTCGGCACGGATTCGCACACTTGCATGGCGGGGGCGTTCAATGAATTCGCCACGGGCATCGGCAACACCGACGCGGGCTTCGTGATGGGCACGGGCAAGCTGCTGATCAAGGTGCCGGAGTCCATGCACTTCCGTCTCGAAGGCGCGCTCCAGCCGGGCGTGATGGCGAAGGATGTGATCCTCCATTGCATCGGCGAGATCGGCTTCGACGGTGCGACCTATCGCGCGATGCAGTTCGACGGGCCGGGCGTCGCGAGCCTCTCGATGGACGACCGCATGACCATCGCGAACATGGCCATCGAGGCGGGCGGGAAGAACGCGATGTTTGAATTTGATGCGCGCACCCGGGAATACGTGGACGCGCGCACCAAGCTGAACAACACCAAGTCGAGTTACACGCCCGTCGAGCGCGACCGTGATGAGAAGTTCATCTACGAACTCGTCGTGGATCTGTCGCAGCTCGAACCGACCGTGGCCTGCCATCCCGACCCCGGCCAGCGCAAGAAGGCCAAGGACATGAGCACCATGAAGCTCGACCGGGCCTACATCGGCTCCTGCACCGGCGGCAAGACGAGCGACTTCGTGGAGTTCGCGCGCGTGCTACAGGGCAAGCATGTGAGCATTGATACTTTCGGCGTGCCGGCGACGCCGGACATCGTGAACGAGTTGCAAGCCACGCGCTGGGGCGACAAAACGATTTGGCAAATCCTGCTCGATGCCGGCGTGCGCATGACGGAGAACGCCGGTTGCGCTGCGTGCCTCGGCGGGCCAGTGGATACGTTCGGGCGCATCAACACGCCCGGCATCAAGTGCATCAGCGCCACGAACCGCAACTTCCCCGGCCGCATGGGCGACAAGGAATCGCAGGTCTTCCTGGCCAGCCCGATGACGGTGGCGGCGAGCGCGATCACGGGTTTTGTGACGGACCCGCGGGCGTATTTGAGCTGAGCCTTTTTCCGCATGAGCGCGACTTCGTATGCGGACGTTTCCTGGGAGCGAATGAGCAACGCCGTCGAACGAGTTCGGGATCGGATGCTGCGTGCGGCGCGAGCGTTGGAAAAATCCCACGTTCCGTATGCCGTAGTGGGCGGGAACGCCGTTGCCGCCTGGGTGTCGCGCGTGGACGAAACGGCCGTGCGGAACACGCAGGATGTGGACATTCTCCTTCTTCGCGCGGATTTGCCCGCCGCCACCGCCGCGCTGACCGCCGCCGGTTTTGTTTTCCGGCATGTGAAGGGAATCGACATGTTTCTCGACGGGCCGGAGGCGAAGGCGCGGGACGCGGTGCATATCATCTTCGCCGCAGAACTGATTCGAGCAGGAGAACTCGCGATCACACCCGGGCCACACGAGTGCGAGGCGACGGAAACTTTCCGGCTGATTTCGTTGGAGGCGCTGGTGCGGATGAAACTCACCGCATTCCGTGACAAAGACCGCGTCCACCTGCGCGACTTGCTGGAAGTGGGACTGGTGGATGCCGCCTGGTTGGAGCGGCTGCCCGTGGCCTTGCGCCCCCGTTTGCAGCAACTGCTCAACAACCCCGAGGGCTGATTCTTTGCTTCGCACCGGCGGCGCTGTTTGCTAAGAACGCCGCCCGTGCCGAACCCCGCAACCAAGAGCGTGAACATCCTCGGCATCTCCGCGTTCTACCATGACAGCGCGGCCTGCCTGGTGCGCGATGGCGTCATCATCGCCGCCGCGCAGGAGGAGCGCTTCACGCGCAAGAAGCACGACGAGCGGTATCCACGAAACGCCATTGAGTACTGCCTGCGCGAGGGCGGCATCACGAAGGAGCAACTGGATTACGTGGCGTTCTACGAGAAGCCGTTCGTGAAGTTCGACCGCATCCTGCACTCGTATCTTGCGTGTGCGCCGTCCGGCTTGCATTCGTTCCTGAAGGCGATCCCGGTCTGGATCAAGGACAAGATCTGGATGAAGGCGGAGTTGCAGAAGGAGTTGAACTTCAGCGGTCCGATTATTTTTACCGAGCATCACGAGTCGCACGCGGCGTCGGCGTTTTATCCGTCGCCGTTTCAGGAGGCGGCCTTCCTCACCGTGGACGGCGTGGGCGAATGGACGACGACGAGCTGGGGCACGGGGCGCGACGGGCATGTGCAGATCGCGGGCGAGCTGCACTTCCCGCATTCGCTTGGGCTGCTCTACAGCGCCTTCACTTACTTCACGGGTTTCCGCGTGAATTCCGGCGAATACAAACTCATGGGCCTCGCGCCCTACGGCGAGCCGAAGTACGTGGACGTGATTCTGCGCGAACTGATTGACCTGAAGGAGGACGGCTCCTTCCGGTTGAACATGAGGTATTTCAACTACGCCGTCGGACTCACGATGACGAACGCGAAGTTCGCCGCGCTCTTTGGCCGCGAGGCGCGCCAGCCCGAGTCGAAGCTCACGCAACTGGACATGGACCTCGCGCGCTCGATTCAGGACGTGACCGAGGAAATCATGTGCCGCATGGCGAAGCATGTGCGGAAGGAAACCGGGATGAAGAATCTCTGTCTCGCAGGCGGCGTGGCGCTGAACTGCGTGGCGAACGGAAAAATTCTTCGCGAAGGAATTTTTGATTGCATCTGGATTCAGCCTGCCGCCGGCGACGCGGGTGGTGCGCTCGGCGCGGCGCTGTTCACCTGGCACGAGTACCTGGGCAACGGACGCAAGGCAGACGGTGTGAAGGATTCGCAGCGGGGTTCGTATCTCGGGCCGGAGTTTAAGCGCGACGACATCCGCAAATTTTTCCAGTCGCAGAACACGCCGTTCGTGGAACTGGACGACGATGACATTCCTGACCGGATCGCCGACCTCATCGCGAGCGACAAGGTGATCGGGTGGTTTCAAGGCCGCATGGAATTCGGCCCGCGCGCGCTCGGCGGGCGGTCCATCATCGGCGACGCGCGTTCGGCGAAGATGCAGGAGACGATGAACTTGAAGATCAAGTTCCGCGAAAGCTTCCGTCCCTTCGCGCCCTCCGTACTGCGCGAACGCGTGAGCGAGTGGTTCGATTTGCACGAGGAAAGCCCCTACATGCTGCTCGTCGCACCGGTGGCGAAGAAGCACACGCGCGCACTCACGGCGGAGGAGAACAAGAAGTTCGGCCTCGAAAAACTGCTCACCCTGCGCTCGACGATCCCCGCCGTGACGCATGTGGATTATTCCGCGCGCGTGCAGACGGTGACCGAGGATTGGAACCCGCTCTACTACCGGACGATCAAACGCTTCGAGGAAAAGCACGGTTGCCCGGTGATCATCAACACATCGTTCAACGTGCGCGGCGAACCCATCGTCGGTTCGCCCGAGGACGCCTACCGCTGCTTCATGCGCACAAACATGGACCACCTCATCGTCGGCAATTTTCTCCTGGAGAAGAATGAGCAGAAGCCGCTCGACAAGGACATTGACTGGCTCAAGGAATTCGAACTCGACTGACCCATGCTGCGCGAAGACATCAAAGGATTGACCAAGGCCACGCCGCGCGACCTGCGGAAGTTCGGGCTGATGGTCGGCGGCGTGTTCCTCGGATTGGGGCTGCTGTTTTATTTGCGGCACAAACCGTGGTGGCCGCGGTTCGTGTGGCCCGGTGCGCCACTGGTCGTGCTCGGCGCGATTCTACCGCGCAGCTTGAAATGGATTTACGTGGCGTGGATGACGCTGGCGATGATCCTCGGCGCGATGGTCTCCACGATTTTGCTCACGCTCCTGTTCTGTTTCGTCGTGACGCCGCTCGGCTTGATCGCACGGCTGGCCGGGAAAGATTTTTTAAGCCAGAAACTGGAGCCGCAGACCACGAGCCACTGGCTGCGGCGCGACGACACGAAACCCAAGGAGAAACATGAGCACGAACGGCAGTTCTGAGACCGTCCCGCGACCGTCGCGCCTGAAGAATGCGCTGAAGAATTTCACGCTTTTCGGGTTCACGCTCCTGCTCTGCTTCGCGCTGGCGGAAATGGTCCTGCGCTACATGGACTACGGGAATTTGGAAATCTACGAGCCGCATCCGCAGCTCTATTGGTGGTTGAAACCCAGCCAGCATTGCTACACGAAGGTGAACCGCCAGCCGGTGGAGATTAACGCACACCGGACCCGCGGCGCGGATTTCGCCACGGCCAAACCAGCGGGGGTGAAGCGAGTGCTCTGCCTCGGCGACTCGCGCACGTTCGGCTGGGGCCTGAGTGAGCCGGAAACGTACGCCGCCGTGCTGCAAGAGCGGTTGCGCGCGCGTTTCGGGCCGGGCGTGGAAGT
>JAYVNY010000122.1:0-4445 GCA_043758205.1 Akkermansia sp. | reverse complement strand
CGGTTTGCCGACGATTTCGCCGCGACCAAGAATGACCACTTCCGCGCCGTCCGTCGGCACGCCGGAACGGATGAGCAACTCCTGCACGCCCGCCGGAGTGCAAGGGCGAAAGCCCGTGGTGTCGCCAAGCAAGAGTTTGCCGACGTTGATCGGATGAAAACCGTCCACGTCCTTTTCCGGCGCGACGGTGGCATAGACCACTTCCTGCCGGATGTGTTTCGGGAGCGGAGCCTGAACAAGAATGCCGTGAACTTTTTTGTCCGCGTTGAGTTCGCGAATGAGCTGGAGCAAATCCGCTTCGCTCGTTTGCTCGCCGAGGACTTTGGTGTCCGAAAAAATGCCGAGGCGCGCAGAAGTTTTCCCCTTCATGCCGACATAGACACGCGAAGCGGGGTCTTCGCCGACCCGCACGAAAACCAGTCCGGGCTGAATGCCGCGCGCTTTGAGCGCCTCGACTCGCTGTGCGGTCTCGACGTGGAGTTGCTCCGCAATGGCGCGGCCGTCAATGAGGTTGCTCGCAGCCATCACGGCACGGACTGGAGCGAGTCCACGATGATGACCGGCGTGTTCTGCCAGCGTTCGTCGAGCAGTTCCTCGCCGGTCACGATGACGCGCTGGCCTTTGAACTCCTTGAGCATCAGGTTCGTGGAAGGACTGAAAATGTATTCGATGGTCTTGCCCGTATCGAGGCTGCGCAACTCGAAGTAAGTCGGAGCCTGGATGCTCACGCTGCCTTTGAGGAAACCTTCGCGGCTGACAATTTTTTTCACCTTCTCGACCGGGACATCCACGGCGGGTTCCACCACCGGCGGGGTCACAGGCGGAGCCGTCACAACGGGCGGCACAGTCGGCGGAACGACTGGATTCTCCGGGGTCACGGGCACGGCGGGCGTTGTGACCGTCTCGGTCGTGGGCGGAGGCGTGGGGGTGACGGCGACTTCCGGCGTCTTGGGAACTTCCGGCGCGGCGGCGATCATCACGGGCTTCTTCTCCAGCAAATGCGCGGCGACAAAACCGTAGGCGTTGGTCGGCGCTTCAATTTTGATCCAGCCGTTCTTGGTTTCGAACTGCTTGATCGGCGTGCCTTTTTCGATGCGGCCGAGAATGCTGTATTCCTCGCCGGGACCGCCGCGCAGATTCAACCGCGTGGCCTTCACCGCGCCCGCATCCACAAACGAGGCATGGACCCACGCGCCCGCCGACGGCGGCAGCACGATGCGATACCAGCGCGACGGCTCGTCCTGCTTGGCCTTTTTCAAATTGATCTCTTCGAGCACCGTCACGCTGTCGCCCTTCTTCAAGCGCCCGACGATCTCGCTGTTGAACAGCGCCTGGCCGCGGATGTTCACGTTGGCCTGTTTCGCCACGGCGGGTTCGGCGTGATACACGACCGGCTCGGCTTTTTTCGCACCGAAGAACGCGGCGATCTTGCCGGGCTTTTTCTCGGCGGTTTTGGCCGGAGTTTTGGCCGGAGCCTTCGCGGCGACGGGAGCTTTGTTGGTGCTGGCGGCGGGCGCATCATCGGCCCGCATGGGATTGGCGATGAGACCGGTCGCCAGCGCAGCGGCGAGCAGGGACGAAAACGAAATTTTCATAGAGGGGAAAGTAGAGATTTAATCTCGGGGTCTGTCAACGTCCGCCAACGGCCGAGCCGAAGCTCGCCCAGTTTGATCGGACCAATCTGAATTCGTTGCAACTTCGACACGCGCCGCTCAAACACCTCGAACATGCGGCGCAGCTCGCGGTTCTTGCCTTCGGCCAGTTCGATTTCGAGCAGGCTGCCCTTGCCGCCGGTCGCGAGGACGCGCGCGCGTTCGGCCTTCAACTTCTCGCCCTGATGAACCACGCCCTTGACCAACCGGTCGGCCAGTTCGTTGTCCACACCGCCCTCGACGGTCACGCGATATTTCTTTCGCACGCCGTAGCGCGGGTGGGTGAGCTTGAGACAGAAGTCGCCGTCGTTGGTCAGGAAGATCAAACCCTCGCTGTTGCAATCGAGGCGTCCGACGGGCACGAGGTTCGACCATTCGGCGGGCAGGAGTTCGCTGATGATTTTTCGGCTCTCGGGATCGCGCCGCGTGCAGATGTAGCCGGGCGGCTTGTTCAGCGCGATGTAGAGTTTGCGGCTGGGTTTCAGCGCGCGACCGTCGACGGCGACTTTGTCCTTCGCGGGATCAATCTTCGTCCCGAACTCGGTGACGGTCTGGCCGTTCACCGTGACGTGGCCGTCGTGGATGATCCGCTCGCAGGCCCGCCGCGAGGCCACTCCGGCCTCGGCCAGAAATTTTTGCAGGCGAACCATTTTGGGGATGACGCATGACGAATGTTCAATGACGAAGGACTGCTTTCGTCATTCGTCATTCGGAATTCGTCATGGCCGTTAGGCGTCCGGCTTGGTCTTGCGCAGGCCGGTCACGCGGTCGCCCTCTTTCCACTGGCCGCGCTTCTTGAGCAGGGCCACGCGCTCGAAGCGCTTCAAAGTGTTCCGTTTCGCGCCCAAGGTGCTGGAAGCGCGCAAGCTGTTATGCAGTGCCATAAAATCAATTTTTCCGTCAGTTATCCGCCCGTTTCCGCGAACGGAGCCGGGCGTTGTATCACGCGACACAGGGGTGCGCCAGCGGTTATTTTGGCGAATGGGGAGGTTGAGGTGCGGGTGTGCAGCCGGGCCGGTCAATTCACCGGCACGGAAAACTTCAGGGACAACTTTTCCGCGCCGAGATAATTCCGCCCGCTGTAACGCACTTCGATCTGTCCGCCGCTGTCGAGCACTTGCACGTAGCCGAAGCAACCCTCGCCCGGCACCGGCTTGTACACGCCCTGGCTGTACGGGCCGCCCTTGATGGACGCGTCCTGATCCAGTGGCGCGCCCGCCATCACCGGGATGCGCAGCCCGCCGCCGGTCGCGTAATCGCTGTGCGAGCCGTCATCCGCCGCCAGGCTGTGCGCGTCGCCGTGCAGAATCATCACGCCGGTGATGTTGTTTTCGCGGATGAAGTTCGCGATCTCCCGTCGCTCAGTGGCGAAGGCGCCCCAGAAATCCGCATTACTGGATTCCTTGCGAAGTTGTTCCGCGAGTGCCGGGTCGCGCTCGAACTGCCACGCGTTGGTCTGATGAATGAACCCCGTGACGTGATCGCGGATCGGATAGTAGTTCGCGCCCGCCGTGCCAATCCACGGCACCGAGCTCGCCCACACGATGAGCGGATACTGGGCCTTCGCCGCCAGCAGTTCGTTCTTGAACCACGCCTTCTGCGCCGGGCCGAGCATGGATTTCCCCGGGCCGTCCGGCTCGTTCACCGGGTCACGCTCCGAACGCAAATCCGTGAGGATGAACTTCACGCGCCCCACGGCGAAGCTTTGGTAAATCGGCACGTCGCGTTCGCCCGCCGCCATGTCGTAGTGCGGCATGTATTCCTCGTAGATGCGCCGTGCGGCGAAATGCGCGGGCGCGCGCCGGTCGCTGTTGTTCCCCGTGAAGTCATGATCGTCCCACACATAGACCAGCGGCACCGCGCGATAGAGCGCGCTCTGCCGCGACGAGAAAAGCACGCGGTCGTAGGCCATGCGGAATTTCACCAGCGCGTTGCTCGTGATGTTCTCGTAATGAAAATCCCCCGTATGCAGGAAGAACAGCGGACGCAATTCGCGGATGCGATCAAACACCGGATTCTCCGAACCCGTCCTCGCGCACGAGCCGAAAGCGAAGTTGAACGACGCGGGCGCATTCGTCGGAGGAAATGTTTTGAACGCTCCGCGCTGCATCCAGTGCAACACGCCGTCCACCTCCAGCCCGTAAAAGTATTGCGTGTCCGGCTTCAGCCCGGTCGCGCGGAAATCCACCATCGCGCCCGAGGCATCCGTGGCCGTGGACGGGCCGAACCAAAGCGGCTCCTTCAACTCCACGTTCGTGCTCACCGCCAGCCGCGCGGTGTGGCCCACGCGCCGCAGCTTCGCCTTCACCCACGCCGAGTCCGCCGTGACCGCGCCTGAGATCGGCCCGCGCCAGATCGGCGGCTCCGCCGCACCGACGACCGACGCCAGCATGACTGCGAGAATCATGGCGAGAAACTTCACGGCTCAACGGGTAACAATGCCGACGCACGAACGCAACTCGCGCGGCGCGAATGACGAAGTGTTCCGGTGGGGCGAACGTCGTGATGCTGCGCGCTCTGCGCCGGAATTCTTCGTGGAGGGAAGACCCCATAGCGCGCAGCCGTGAACAGCCCGACAGTCCAGTCGTGTCAACCCAAACTATCGTAATCATTGTGGTCCTGGTGATCTTGTTCGGCGGCGGCGGCTTCTTCTACTCCCGGCGCAGGTAAGTCTTCACGGGTGAGGACTTCCACGGGTGTGATTAGAAGGGGCGGGCAGGAGCGCGGCCTTCAGGCCGCTTCAACGTCTAGCCGACCGAGGGTTTCAGAACTTCCAGTGCCTTCCCGCCCAGC
>JAYVNY010000121.1:0-9210 GCA_043758205.1 Akkermansia sp. | reverse complement strand
ACCAAGAACAGTGTTCGGATGCACCCAAGAAATGCAGTTCTTGGCGGAATCATTTTCTGAACACCTGCCAGTAAAAAAACCTTTCCTCAACTGTCGGTGCAAATCCGGCCCGTAGCGCCTGGTCAATGAGCGGTTGCCCTTTCTCGGGCTGATCAAACACATTTCCGCTGGGTCCATTCCAGCCATCTGGCTTCGGGACATGGTCGCCGTATTTGAGGCGAGCGCCGAGCGCGTAGATGGCAGGCGTATAGCCTGTGGCCGCCGAACGCTCCAACGCGCGATAGCCAGCCTCGACGTTTGGACTGCAAGGCCAGAGAATAAACGAATTAATTTTTCCGCAATGATTCTCGCGCCAGCGTGCGAGTTCGTACATCGCCGAACCGTTGCCGCTCAAGCTACGAAGCATGAACCACCATCCGGGAATATAGAACGGCAGAGCGACGACGGCGATGATACAAGCGACGATGGCGATGGCCCGGAGGAAAGTTCGCTTGCCGCGCAGTGCTCCACGAATAAGCAAGACAACGAAAAGGATCGGCAAGAGAAGAGGAAAAAGGCTGGCTGGCATAACACGCTCCCAGTTCAAGCCGAGTAATCCAGATAGACCGTCTTGATGCGGGTGTAGAAATCAATCGCGCCCGCGCCTTGTTCCTTGAAGGAGTCGGTGCTGCTTTTCTTCACCCCGCCGAAGGGGGCCTGGAGCGCGAGTCCGGTGCTGATCTGATTGATCTTCACCACGCCGGCCTGGATGCGATCGGAGTAGAGCATGGCCTTCTTGAGGTCGCGCGTGACGATGGACGCGGAGAGGCCGACATCCACGCCGTTCGCGACGGCGATGGCTTCGTCGAAATTCTCCACGGCGATGATGGCGATGACGGGGCCGAAGACTTCCTCGCGCGCGATGCGCATCTGCGGCGTGACGCCGCTGATGATGGTCGGCTGCATGAACCAGCCGTGCGCGAGTTCGCCGTCGCTCACACGCGCGCCGCCGTAGGCCACGGTGCCGCCCTCGGTCTTCGCGATCTCGATGTAGTCGAAGTTGCCCGTGAACTCCTGCTCGTTGACCGCCGGACCCATCGTCACGCCTTGCTTCAAACCGTTGCCGATGACGATGGCCTTGGCTTTCTCGATCAATTTCTCGGTGAACTGCGCGGCAACGGACTTCTCGACGATGACGCGGCTGGTAGCTGTGCAGGCCTGGCCGGTCAGTCCGAAGCCCGCGATGGCGACGAGGCGCGCGGCGAGATCGAGATCGGCGTCGGCGAGGACGATGGTGGGGTTCTTGCCGCCCATTTCCATCTGGGCGCGGGCCATGCGCTGGGCGAGTTGCTGATAGACTTGCGCGCCGACCTTGAGCGAGCCGGTGAAGGAGAGCGCGGCGACGTTCGCGTTGGTCGCGAGTTCGCCGCCGACGGCGCGGCCATCGCCGGTCACGACGTTGAACACGCCTTTGGGCAGTCCGGCTTCGGCGAGAACCTTGGCGAGTTCGAGTGACATCGCCGGGGCCTGCGACGCGGGCTTGAGGACCACCGTGTTGCCGCTGACCAATGCGGGCGCGAGTTTCCACGCCGGGATGGCGATGGGGAAATTCCACGGCGTGATCAGGCCGACGACACCGAGCGGTTCACGCTTGGTGAACAAAAGATTTTGCGGCAAGTCATGTGGAATGGTCTGCCCGCCAATCGTGTAACTCAGCCCGCCGAAGAAGCGGAAGATGTCGGCGGCGCGCTGCACTTCGCCCGTGGCTTCGGCGAGCGTCTTGCCTTCTTCGCGCGTGAGCAGTTCGGCCAGTTCGGCCTTCTTCGCTTCGAGAAGCTGCGACGCCTTGCTCAAGATGCGACCGCGCGCCACGGGCGTCATCGCGGCCCAGCCAGCGAACGCGGCTTGGGCGGCATGGATCGCAGCGAGGGCCTCGGCCTGTCCGCTCTGCGGGTAGCTGGCCACGGCTTCGCGCGCGTCCGCAGGATTCTGATTCGTGAAGGTCTGGCCAGAAGTGGCGTTCACCCATTCGCCCCCGATGAAATTTTGGTAACTGCGCATAGTCGTTTTGGTTTGCGGGCCAGACGCTAGGCATTCGTCACGACCGCCGCAAGCGCCGGAGCGCGGACCGCCGAGTCCGCGTGTTCTCGATTGCTCCTCCGCATCGCACCTCTCGATGAAATCAGAAACACGCGGACTCGGCGGTCCGCGCTCCGGGCGGGCGGCCTGCGTCATCGCTGTTGCCGTGGGGCGATGGTGCGTGCAACTTCTCCGCCACATCCATGAAAGCGTCGTCACTTTTTTCCGGGCAGGGCAATGCCTCACGCGAAGGGCGCGAAGGGCGCAAAGTTTTTTCTCCTTTCCATCCTTGGCGTTCTTGGCGTGAGGCCATTCTTTTCCTCTCCCTCGTTTCCTCCTTCACCCGTGCCGCCGATCTCGTGCCGATTCCCGATTTCGGCCTGCGTTTGGAGCGCGGCTTCGCCATCAGTGAATTCGCCGGGAACGATCTCGCGCCGGACGTGTGGTGCATGACACTGGATGCCGCCGGGCGCGTCGTGGTGGGCAACGGCAATTCCATCCGAGTGCTGGTGGACGAGGACGGCGACGGGGAGGCGGAATCTTTCATCACCTTTGCCAAAGTGGAACGCGGCGTGATGGGCCTGTGCTTCGACGGCCATTCGCTTTACGCCGCCGCCGACGGCTGGCTGCAACGCTACACCGACGCGAACGGGGACAGCATCGCGGACGGCCCGCCGGAAAAATTATTGCCGCTCGGCTTCGGCGAACACGGCGGTCACGCCATGCGCAAAGGCCCGGACGGCTGGTGGTATCTCATCGGCGGGAACGACACGGGCTTCACCACGGAGAAGCACGCCACGCTGCCGAATTCGCCCATCCGAAAACCCGAGGCCGGCGCGCTGTTGCGGCTCACGCCGGACGGGCGGCAGGTGGAAGTCATCGCGCACGGCTTCCGCAATCCCTACGACTTCGACTTCAATGCCGACGGCGATATCTTCACTTACGACAGCGACGTGGAGCGCGATGTTTTTCTGCCGTGGAATTTTCCCACGCGCGTTTATCACGTCGGCTACGGGCAGCATCACGGGTGGCGGCTCACGGGTTACAAGCGCAGTTGGCCGCGCCCCGATTATTACGCGGACACCGTGCCGATGCTCTCTCGCGTCGGACGCGGCTCGCCCACGGGGGTGACGATCTATCGCCATTTTCAATTTCCTCCGCACTTCCGCGACGGCCTGTTCTTCGCCGACTGGACGTTTGGAAAAGTTTTTCATCTCCCCCTCGAATCGAACGGCGCGAGCTACACGGCGGATGACGCCGACGTGTTCCTCGAACCCATCGGCACGCAAGGCTTCGCGCCGACCGACCTCGCGGTGGCAAGCGATGGCGCGCTGTTCATCTCCATAGGCGGACGCAAGACGCGCGGTGCGGTTTATCGTGTGGCATGGACGGGCGCGCAGACGCCGCCGAATCCCACGCCGCTCAACAGCGTGGACCTGAACAACGTTCTGATCGCCGCGCAACCGCTCGACGCCTGGTCGCGCGCCCTCTGGATGCCAGCCGCGCAACGGCTCGGCGCGCAGCCCTTCGGCCAGTTCGTCTCCGACAATTCGTGGCCGGACGAATACCGCGTGCGAGCCATCGAGGTGCTCACGGAACTGTTCGGAGGCGTGCCGCCGGCCCGCGCGCGCGCCGCCTTGCAATCCCGCTCTGACCGCGTGCGCGCCCGGCTCGTTTGGTCCGTGGGCCGTGCGCCCGGTGAGAACGCCGCCGACCTGTTGCTCACGCTGGCGAATGATCGCAACGACGCCGTGCGTCGCTGCGCGCTCGACGCCATCGCGGATCAAATCACGCTGTTCCGCAACGCGGACCTGGTGCGCGTCGCGCAGGGCGGTCTTTCCCACGCGAATGAATTCGTGCGCCTCGCCGCCGTGCGCGTCGCGAGCCGGCTGCCCGGTGACGCCTGGCTCGAACTCACTACCGTGCTGCCGAAAAATTCCCCCGCCGTCGCCGAGGCCGCCATTGCCCAAGTCTGGCGCACGCCTGACCGCCTGACGCATCCCGAGCTCATCGGCCCGCTCACCAACCTTCTCGCACAAACCACCGACGTGAACGTGCGTCTTGATGTCGTGCGCCTGCTCATCCTCGCGCTCGGCGACTGGCACCTGAACAATCCTTCTGTGGAAGTGTTCACCGCCTACGAGCCGGCGACGGAGTTGACGGAATTCAATTTGCCCGCGTTGCGAAAACTCGCGCGCGGCCTCTTCCCGTCCGGCCACGCGCTGCTCGACACGGAGACCGCTCGACTGCTCGCCATGTTGGAAGACGACGAGAAACGCACCGCCGGTCTGTTCTTGAATCTGATCACCGACCGCAGTGACGCGATCTCGGATTTTCATTACCTCGCCTGCCTCGCGCGCGTGCGTGCCGTGGTGCCGGAAAACAACGCGCGCATCGCCGCCGCAATTCTCTCGCTCAACCGCAAGCTCGGCGGGCAGGAGGCGCGCGTGAAACAGAACTGGAGCGTGCGCCTCGTCGAAGTGGTGCAACAGCTCCTCCGCCGCGATCCGACGCTGGCCGAGGCGCTGTTGAAGAATCCGCAGCTCATCACGCCCGGCCACGTCTTTCTCGCCGGTGCGTTCGAGGGCGGAAAACATCTCGCCCTCGCGCGAGCCTTCCTGAACGCCGTGCGCGCGAACACCGCGTTCCCTTGGTCCAGCGAACTGGTCGCGCTGCTCAACGTGCTGCCGGCTCTGGAGGTCGCACCGCTTTACCGCCGCCAGTGGAACAACGTGGGTTTGCGCGATGAAATGCTGCCGCGTCTCGCCGAGCAGCCCCTCGCGGGCGACCGCCCGAAGTTTCTCTCCGGCCTCAGTTCGCTCCAGCCTTCCGTCGCGCGCGCGAGCCTCGCCGCGCTGTTGAAACTGCCGCCTGATTTCACCGGCACGAATCTCGTCGCGCCGCTCAAGCTGTTGCAAAAGTCTCTCGGCGAACCCGCCGAGCAGCCAGTGCGCACGCAACTGGTCACGCTGATTGGCTCCAGCTTGAAGCACGAATTTCCAATCACCGAACCGCTCAACGCCGACGCCGTGACCCTGCGCAAGACCTACCAGCCCGTGTTCGATTTCGTGGGCGGCAAATATCCCGGCCTGCTCCGCGCCATGAGTGCGGAAGACAGCGACGACCCGGTGAAGTGGGCGGCGACTTTGAAGTTGGTCGCGTGGTCGCGTGGCGATGCCAGGCGTGGCGCGGATATTTTCGCGGCACGAGCCTGCGCCTCGTGCCACGGCGGAGCGGCACCCATTGGTCCCGATCTCGCGGGCGTTGGACAGCGCCTGTCGCCCGAGGATTTGATGAACGCCATTATTTTCCCGAGCCGCGACATCGCGCCGCCGTATCGCACCACGACCTTTCGCCTGCGCAACGGCGAAACCTACACCGGCATCGTCGCCTTCGAATCGGCGGACGGCTGGATCGTGCAAACCGGCGCGGGTGCCACCGCGCGCATGGACAGCGCGGACGTCCTCTCGCGCACGCCGAGCCAGGTGTCGGTGATGCCGAGCGGTCTCCTCACGGGACTGAACGCGGAGGGACTCGCCGATTTGCAAACCTACCTGCGTTCGTTGACGCGTTGATGCAGCAGACGGCGCTCGCGGGGGTTAGACGCTCGCAGCGCGAGCCGTTCCACCCGTGACCGCGTCTGCGCCACCCCCTCTGCCGCCGGGTGCTTGCAAACGATCCGCTCGTCGCGATAGTCGCGCGATGGAACGAATCAAACTGCGTCACGGTCTCGGCGCGCTGTTCCGCGCCTACGCCAGGATGCTTGCGGCGTGGGTGCTGGTCTTCGTGTTTTTCCGGCTCGTGCTGGTCATCGCGACGTGGGGATTTCACGGCGACGCCACGGTGGGCTTGATGGGTCGGTCCTTCCTCCACGGCCTGCGTTTCGATTTTGCCATGGCCACGCTGCTCGCGGCCCCGTTCGCGGGCTGGCAAATCTGGCGGCCGGAAATGCGGCGCGGCGAGCGCGGGATTTTCCTCGGGCTGTTTGCACTCGTGAGCCTCGGGGTGCTGTTCACGCTCACGTCCGAGGTGGAGTATTACAAAGAATTCCAGGTCCGCATCGGGCCGCTGGTGCTGGAATACTTCGGCAAGCCGGAGGACAACCGCACGGTGCTGGGCATGATCTGGCACGGCTATCCCGTGGTGCGCTGGACGCTCTTCTGCCTCGTGGTCTGGGCGGCTTTTTTCTCGCTGACCCGCCGCTTCGCTTTCCGGGACACGGTGGGAACGACCTGGCTGACGCGGCTGCTCGCCACGCTCGTGCTTGTGGCGGTCACGGCCATCGGGAGCCGGGGCGGGATTCAGCGCACGCCGCTGCGCTGGGGCGACGCTTATTTTTCGCAGAACACGTACGCCAATCACATGGCGGGCAACGGCGCGCATCTGCTGATGGTCACGTTGCGCAATCATAAGAAGTCGAACGCGTCCGAGCCTTGGCGTCGCGCCCTGCCCGCGACGAACGCCGTGGCCATCGCCCGCGCGATCACGCTGCTGCCCGGCGACACGCTTTTCGATGCGGAGAAATATCCGTTGCTCCGTCGCGCGCCCACGAATGCTTCGCCCTTCTCGCGCCGCCCCAAGCATGTGGTGGTGGTGATGATGGAAAGTTTCAGCGCGCGATTCTGCGGGGCGACGGGCGCGAAGTTCGGCGCGACACCCAATTACGACGCGCTCGCGCGCCAGGGCGTCCTCTTCGACCGCGCGTTCTCAGTCAGCACGCACACCGCGCAGGGCGTGTTCGGCTCGCTGTGTTCGTTCCCAAATTTGCCGGAGTTTGATGGCATCATGAAACATCCGCTGGGCAACCAACCGTTCCGCAGCCTTCCAGCGGTGCTGAACGAAAAGGGCTTCACGAACGTGTTTCTCTACAACGGTTTCTTCTCTTGGGACAACAAGCAGGGCTTCTTCCGCCAGCAGGGCGTGCATCGTTTCATCGGACGGAGCGACTATGTGAATCCGACGTTCATGGACCCGGACTGGGGCGTGAGCGACTTCGATGTGTTCATGCGCGCGCTGGACGAATTCGACGGACTGGCCGCGACCGACCGCCCCTTCCTCGGCCTCATTCTCACGCTCTCGAATCACGCGCCGTTCAATCTTCCGAAAGTCGAGGGGCTCGAACCCATCCTCGGCGGCGACGACCAGAACCAGCGGATCAACGGCATTCACTACGCGGACTGGGCGGTGGGACAATTCATGCAACGCGCGCGGCAGAAGGCCTGGTTCAAGGACACGCTGTTTGTTTTCACGGGCGACCACGGCTTCGGCATTCCGCCCGTGCTGACGCGCGCGGGGCTGTTGCACCAGCATGTGCCGATTATGTTTTACGCGCCGGAGATTCTCGGCGCGACCGGCGAAGTCCGGCATGTCACGGCCAGCCAGGTGGATATTTTGCCGAGCATCGTCGGGCTGCTCGGCGTGGATGGGTTGCATCAATCCTTCGGGCGGAATTTGTTTGCCCTGCCGCCGGGTGATCCTGGTCATGCCTACGTGAAAGCCTCCGGCAGCAGCATCGCCGGCTACATCGAAGGCAACGAAATCCTGACCGTGATGCCGGGCAAGCCCGCAATGCTCCAAACTATTGACCTCAGTTTCCCGCCCTCGGCCAGCGAAGACCGCGCCGCCGCCGAGCCGCAGCGCGCCGCCGAGATGGAACAGCGGTTGAAGGCGCTCATCGTGACCGGACTGAACGCGTTGAAAGAACACCGCGCAGGCGTGAAGTAAAGTCAGGCCGCGCCGGGCAGGCGCTGGGTGTGGAAGAAAACGCTCCAGCCAGTTCCTGCGCGCTGCGCTTGCCGTTCCACCTGTTGCTGCCTCTGCCCTGGCGGTGCCGCCCCAAAGAAATAGCCCCGCTCACGTCTGTGTTTCCTAAGCGGGGCCGGTCTGACCAAACCTTATTTGCCGACCGGCACGCTCTTGATCGGCCCGGCCGGCCGCACGGGCAGCGTTTGTTTTGGCGGCGCTTCCCGAGAGAACTGCGGGTCGTTTGGCACCACATGTCCCGGCGGTATCTGGTAGGGCGGATTGTTTGAAGCACCAGACCGAGCCCGACCGCACTGCACGGGACGCCGGAGAACTCGTTCCTCAGTGCGTCATCGCATAGACGATGGCATTGATGCCCATCGGGAAGGCCTTCGGCTCGGAGAAGATGCGGAAGTAGTCTTCGTTGTCGCCCTCGCGCTCCCAGCCGTCGCCGAGATCGGTGTTGTGGCAGATGAGCATGATGAGACGGCCTTTGTCGTCGGAGATGCCGCGGTAGTGCGGCTCGTGGTCGCCCCCGTTGCGAAATTCCTTCAACTCGTAAGTGGTGCCCTGACTCTTGTAGTAGCGCATCCACGGCAGGCCCGGCACCTGCGGCTTTTCCTTGAGGCTGAACACGGTGTGGAACACGGGATGTTCCAGCGGCAGGTCGGTGACTTTCTGTTTGGGAAATTTGTCGGCGGGAAAAAGCCGCTCCAGTTCATCGGAAAAATTCTTCCATTCGCGGTCGCCCCAGAAGTCGTCCACCATCAGGAAGCCGCCGTTGAGGAGATATTTTCGCAGGATGGGGATTTCACCGTCGGTCAGGAAGCCGCGTCCTGGCTCAATCAAATACAAGAATGGGTGCGAGAACAGATTCGTGTCGGTGAGCTTCACCGCGCGGCTGTCCGAATCCACCTTGATGGCCGTGATTTGTTGCAGCCGGTAGGAGAGGTCGAGGTCGCAGGCCGGGAAATCAATCAGCCACCGCAGGTCGGCCTCGGACGAGCCACGGCTGTACAAATCATACCGCGCCACGTATTGGAGGCGGGTGAACTGGAAAACGTCATTGGTGAACTCCGCGTCCACCGCCCAGGTGGGCGTGGCCTTCTCATCAAAAGCCCGGCCGGATTTGATTTCCTGTCCGTTGAACCGGCGCAAGTCGTCGTCATCCACGGCTGCGCGCACCCCGGCGGTACCGAGTAGGCCGAGGGCCAGGATGATGATGCGGCACCAATTCATTTGCTCGGGGGGGACTGTGCGCGCTGGTCGCGGGCGGCGCAATGTCAGGATTGTCAAACCGCGTCCATTATTGAGCCTCGGGCAATGGGGTGACAGGGCAGAATGCGGAATGGAGCGCGGGCTTGAGAGCCCGTGTGAAAAACAAATGGCGCGGCACGGGCTTGGACGCTC
>JAYVNY010000120.1:0-6610 GCA_043758205.1 Akkermansia sp. | reverse complement strand
CGGAAGAATCCGCTGATGGCGTCGAGCGTCTCGCCCGGTTCCACGTTCGGGCCGTGGCCGAGGGCGCCCGGTGGAACGGGGCCGGGCTTGGTCCAGCCTTTGAAGGTTGGTACGTCGTGTCGCACGCGCGGAGCGTAGGGCGCGCGGACTTTCCTGTCCGCAGCAATGTGCTGACGACGAACGGTTCTCGACTCGTCCAGAGCCTGCTGACGACTGTGAGTTGCTGCGGACTGGAAAGCCCGCGCGCCGGAACGCGTTTTGAACTTTCCCCACGCCTCTGTTACCACCGCACGCATGAGTTGCCGGCCGCACTTCCTCCCTGCCCGCGCCGCGAATAGTCCCGCGTGCGCCGCCGTCCCATGCCCGTTCGGATTTTCAAGGAGCTAATGGCCCTCAAGGCAGGACAAATTTTTGCCGGTTACGAAATTCTCCGCGAACTCGGTCGCGGCGGAATGGGTGCCGTGTATGAAGCGCGGCAACTCGCCCTGCAGCGCACCGTCGCGCTGAAAATTCTCCCACCGCATCTCGCCGACGAGGAAGGTTTCGTGGCGCGCTTCCAGTCGGAAGCCATTGCTGCGGCGAATGTGAACCACGCGAACATTGTGCAGGTCTTCACCGCCGGCGAGAGCGAGGGCATCGAATACATCGCGATGGAATTCATCGAGGGCGAGACGATTCAGCAACGGTTGAAACGGCTCGGGCGACTCCCGCTCACGGAGGCGCTGGACATCGCGTATCACGTCGCGGCGGCGCTCGATCACGCGTGGCACACGGCGCAGCTCATTCATCGCGACGTGAAGCCGGACAACATTTTCCTCGCGCAAAACGGCACCGTGAAGCTCGGCGATTTTGGTCTCGCGAAAATTCTTCGCGAAGGCGCAACCAGCGCGACCGTGACCGGACTCGTGCTCGGCTCGGCGCATTTCATGAGTCCCGAGCAGGCGCGCGGGCAGCGCGATCTCGACGCGCGCACGGACATCTACAGCCTCGGCTGCACGCTGCATTACATGATGACGGGACGCACCGTCTTCGAGGGTCCCGACTTCATGAGCGTGATGTATAAGCACGTCAACGAGGCGCCCGCGCCGCTGCACACGCTGCTGCCGCACTGCCCGGCGGGGGTGAACCGTTTGCTCACGCGGATGATCGCCAAGGAGCGCGAGGCGCGTCCGCCCAACCACGCGGAACTCGTCGGGGAGATTTTACACGTCCGTGAAGAAGCACGCGTGTGGGAACACAGCGATGAAAACCAGCGCCGCCGCATGGCCAGGAACGAACCGGCGCGGAAACATTCCCGTTGGGTGGTCGCGCTGACGTTGGGCGCGGCGCTGGTCGCGGCCGGCAGTTACGTCTATGCCAAGCGCATGGAGCGTCCCGCGCGTTCAGCGGCCAGCGCGTTGCTCGCCGATCCCAGCGACCGGCGCGACTTCCTCCGGCGCGTGGAAAAACTTCCGGTTGAAGAACGCATCGAGCGCGTGATGGCGACTCTGCAGGAGGCGAACCCAAACTTCGCCGGGAAGAAAGAAGACTACCGCGTCGTAAATGGCGAAATCACGGAACTCACCCTGTCGAGCGTGGGCCTGCAAAACATCTGGCCGCTCTGCGCGCTGGAACATCTGCGCGTGGTGAATCTCGCGGGCGATCCCGCCGCGCGCCGGCGCGGCGCGCTCGCGGATTTGGCCCCGCTCGCGGAACTGAGCCTGGAGGAACTCGACGTGAGTTGGACCGCGGTGGAAGACCTCGCACCGCTGGCGAAGATGCCGCTGAAAATTCTCCGTGTCGCGAACACCCGCGTCCGCAGCGTGACGCCGCTGCAAGGCCTGGCGCTCACGGAACTTGATCTGTCGTTCACCGACGTGACCGACCTCGCCCCCTTGAAAATGATGCCGCTCACCGAGCTTCGTTTGAATGACACGAAAGTCCGCGACCTCGCTCCATTGCGCGGCCTGCCGCTGCAAACTGTGACCGCCGACGCGCGCGCGCTCCGCGCGCAGTCCGACGTGGTGCGTTCCTGGTCGCAGTTGGAAACGATCAACGGAGCGCCCGCCCGCAACTTCAGCGGGCGCAAGTGAGGGCGAATGACCTGCGCTGCTCGCAGTCGTTCCATCCCTTGGAAAACAAAAAGCCCGCCATCGCTGGCGGGCTTTTGAAAATGCTGCGGGACGTCAGGCGCGTTCCATGTATTTGCCGGTGCGGGTGTCCACCTTGATCTTCTCGCCGGTCTTGATGAAGAGCGGGGCCTGCACGGTGATGCCGGTTTCCAAGATGATCGTCTTCTGCACGTTGTTCGCCGAGTCGCCGCGCACGCCGTCCGGCGCGTCGGTCACAGTGAGGATCACGCTGGAGGGAATTTCAATGGAGACGGGCTTCTCGTTCACGAAGGTGACGGTGACGGCGCAGTTCTCGACGAGGTAATTCTTCGCGTCGCCCACGAGGTGCATCAGCAGGGTCACGGTCTCGTACGTCTCGGGGTTGGAGAACACGAAGTCTTCGCCGTCCTTGTAACTGAACTCCATCTTCGTGGTCATCATGGGGATGACCTCGACCTTCTCGGTCGAGCTGAAGCGCACGTCGGCGGTCTTGCCGGTCTTGATGCTGCGGAGCGAGGCCTGAACAAAGGCGCGCAGATTGCCCGGCGTGCGATGTTGAGTCTCGAGGACCACGGCGACATCGCCGTTGTGAATGATCGCCATTCCGCGGCGAAGATCGTTTGCTGTAGGCATAAAATTCTAAGTTGTTTTGCGCCGCGCCACGGCACGGGCCGGATGCGGGACGGGGAAGTTAGACAACGAAGTCTCCTTTGCAAGAATGGAGTTGGAGAATTTGGGACGGGCTGGAGCGCAGGTTTTCAACGCGCCGCGACGTGTCATGGCAGGAGGCATTCTTTTGAGTTGGACGCGCTCGACGGTCGAACGTTGCCGCAGGTTGAAAACCCTCGCTCCGGGGCGGGCGGTAAATTCAGGTTTCTCCCGTTGACACCCCGACCTTCGTTGCTAAGGTTTGCCCCCTTTTCCGGGACGGTTCACGGAGAGGAACGCCGCGCAGCGGCCATTGAATATGAAACGCCAGTATCAGCCATCGAAAATTCGTCGCCAACGTCAGCACGGCTTCCGCAGCCGCAACGCGACGAAGAGCGGTCGTGCCATCTTGAAGAACCGCCGTCGCACCGGCCGCAAACGCCTCACGCCTGTCGGCACCTAGCCGCCCTTTCCGTTATGACCGCGCCGGCCCGCCCGCTGCGCCTGCGCCGGGCGCAGCGCATCCAGCAGACCCGCGATTTCCAGCGCGCCAAGAATCTCGGCCAGCGTCTCGCCGTCGGCTCGCTGGCCTTGAACTGGATGGAAAAGACCGGTGGCGTCACACGCCTCGGCGTCATCACCAGCAAGAAAATCGGAAGCGCCGTGGTGCGGACGCGCGCCCGCCGCTTGTTGCGCGAGGCGTTTCGACTGCATCAACATCAGCTCGCGTATCCGGCGGAACTTGTGCTGGTCGCGCGCAATTCGATTGTGGGAAAGTCCTTCGCCGACGTGGAGCGCGATTACCTGACCGCGCTCCAGCGGGCGAAATTACTCAAGCCAGAATGAACCTTGCCCAATGGACCGCGACGGGGGTGCTGCGTGTTTACCAATGCGCGGTGTCGCCGCTGTTGCACGCGCTCGTCGGGCCGTCCGGCGGCTGCCGCTTTCATCCCACCTGCTCGGAGTATGCGCGTGAAGCGATGGCGGGGCACGGCGTGGGGCGCGGCGGTTGGCTGACCGCGAAACGTCTCTGCAAATGCCATCCGTGGGGACCGTGCGGCGAAGACCCGGTGCCGGAAAGAAAAGCTGGCCTGCCTGCGGCGCCTGAACTCAACCCCTCACTCTCACCGCGCCACTAACGCGCCCAAATTTCATGGATCGAAAAACAGTTCTTCTTCTGGTCGCGTCGTTCGGCGCGCTCTTTCTTTGGCAATGGCTCGTGGGCGTCTGGTATCCGCCCACCAAGGTGCCACTGCGCGGCACCAACCTCTTGGCCTCCGCGACCAACACTCTCACGACGAACGCCACAGCCACGGCGAATCCCGCCGTTCTGACGCAAGCCGCGACCGTGAGCAGCACCAACCAGGTCATCGCCATCGCGGCGGACGCGCCCGAGGCGGTCGAGGTGTTTGAAACGGGCCAAGCCATCCTCACCTTCACCTCGCGCGGCGGCGGTTTGAAGCAGGTGCAGTTGAAGGGCTTTCTCGAAACCGTCGGCTGCGACCGCGCGCCGGGCACCAACCAGTTCGCCATGTTGAATGACCACGCGCGCGTGCCGGTGCTGGCCATGCAAGCTGGCGACGCGCTGGGCGACAACAACTTCAAACTCACGCGCATTTCCACCACCACGCTCACGGCGGAGAAAACCTTGCCGTCCGGTTTGCGCGTCGTGAAGCAGTTCGACCTCGGCAGCAATTATCAAATGACCGCGCGCGTCCGCATCGAGAACACTTCCACGCAAGCCGTCCTCCTGCCCGAGCAGCAAATCAGCGGCGGCACCGCCACGCCCATGAGCGCGCACGACGACATGACCACGATGGGCGTGTTGTGGTACAACGGCCAGAAGCCTGAGGACACCAAGCATCCGTGGTTCAACGACGGCGGTGGTTGGTTCAGCAAAAGCCCGCCGCGTCACGAGTACTCGTCGGGGCCCAACCGCATCCTGTGGACCGCCGCGCACAATCAGTTTTTCACCATCGCGCTCGTCGCGGCGAACACCAATTCCTACGGCTCGCAGTTCGCAGCGCAGCGCATTGATTTGCCCCCGCCCACGGGCGCGGAAATCGCCACCGATTCCAAAATCGTGCGCGCCCCGCACGGACTGGAAACGTCCGTCAGTTATCCGGCGGTCACGCTGCCGCCGGGGCAGGCGGTGGAACGGCAGTTCACCATTTACGCCGGGCCGAAGAGCGAGAAGCTGCTCGCCAGCGTGGGCCGTGGCACGGACGCGATCATGGACTTCGGATTCTTCAGCATCATTTCCAAAGTGATGCTGCGCTTCATGAACGGCATCCACGCCGTCATCGCGCCAATCATTCCCCACAAGCTCGGCGAATACGCGATGTCGCTGGTGCTGATGACCATTCTCATCAAGCTCGCCTTCTGGCCGCTCACCGCGAAGAGCACGCGCTCGATGAAAAAGATGCAGGCCTTGTCCCCGGAGCTGAAAAAGCTCCAGGAAAAATACAAGGACGACCCCATGAAGATGAACAAGAAGGTCATGGAGTTCTGGCGCGAGAACAAAGTCAGCCCCATGAGCGGCTGCTGGCCCATGATGATCCAGATGCCGATCTTCTTCGGGCTGTTCTACATGATTCGCAGCGCCATCGAACTGCGCGGCCAGCCCTTCCTCTGGGCGTGCGACCTCTCGAAGCCGGACACGCTGAGGCTGATCGCAGGCTTCCCGCTGAATCCGCTGCCGCTCATCATGGGCGTGACGATGTTTTTCCAGGCGCGTCTCACGCCCGCCACGCCGGGCATGGATCCCGCGCAGCAGACGATGATGAAGTACATGCCGCTCATCTTCATGGTCTTCCTCTACAACCAGCCGGCAGGGTTGACGCTTTACTGGACCGTCCAGAATTTGCTAACGATTTTGCAAACCAAGCTGACGTCCACCAAAACTGCGACCGAAGCAGTGGCCGTGACCGTGGTGCCGCCAAAGAAAAAGAAGTGACGCGAGGCGCGACGGGCGGGTGGCGGTGACGAACGCAGCACTAAAAACTTTATGGCAGCCCAACCGACCGAGACCTTGTTGAAATTGCTTCACCTCCTTGGCTTCGAAGCCAAGGTCGAGGAGCATGTGGAAGACGGACTGTTGCTCGATGTGATCGCCGAGGACTCGGGCCGGCTCATTGGCCGCCAGGGCCAGACGCTTGCCGACCTCCAATACATCCTGAACCGCATCCTCTTTCAGCAAGACCTCACCGCACCGAAAGTCACCGTGGATGTCGGCGGCTACCGCCTGGAAGCCCGCGAAGTGCTGATCAAGAAAGCGCACGAAGCCGCCGAGAAAGTCCGCCGCTGGGGCGACGTGGTGGAACTGGAACCGCTCTCCGCCTTCGACCGCCGCATCGTCCATCACGCCCTCAAGGATGACCCGGACATTACCACGCAGAGCGTGGAAGTGGACGGCACGAACAAGAAGGCGATGCTGCTGCGGCTCCGGGAATCGTGAGCCCGGCTGGGAGCCCGTCCTAGTCGCCGGGCTGCTCCGCGCGAATCTTCTGCGTGACGCTTTCGAGCTGCGCTTTCGTGGCGGCTCCCGACCACTGCGCGATGACGGCCCCGTTCGTTCGCACCAGATAAATGTTCGCGACGTTCGGCACGGGGTTGAACAACTTCACCACCGCGCCGGACCAGTCGAGGAGCACGGGGTACTTCAAATCTTTCACAAACGCGCGGCGGACCATCGGACGAAACGGAGCGGGAACTTTGGCCACGTCCGCCACACCGAGAATCGCCACGGTGCGGCCATGCCGGTCATGGACGGGCTGAATCCATGCCTCCAACTGCTTGGAACCTTTATGATCCGCGACCACGATGAAGCTCAGGTTCGTGCTCGGCAGCGTGAAACGGTTCGTCACCTCAAA
>JAYVNY010000119.1:0-14212 GCA_043758205.1 Akkermansia sp. | reverse complement strand
CTGATCAAACGACAACTGCGCGTCCTCCGCCTTCGCTTCCTTCGTCTCCTTCACCGCCACCACGGGCAGGCGGATGACCTGCCCCTGGAACGTGTAGCCCGGCGCGAGGATGTCGCCGACGAGCGCGCCGGGGGCGGGCTTCGCGCCGTCCAGCAATTGATGCCGCTCCACGTCGAAAGGCACGTCCGTCTCCGGCAACATTGGCACCACGCCGAGGCGGCGCGCGGTGTCGCGGCAGGCATTCTGGAAGGCGCCCAATTGATCGATGAGATTCTGCTGGCCCGAACGCAGGCCGGCGGTGTGCAGCGCGTGAACGTGGTCGAGCATCCGCACCGTCACGCCCAGCCAGTCGCCTTCCGCGCGGCGCAGCTTTTCCACTTCGAGGCGGAGATGATTCTTCTCGTTCTCGTGCAGCTTGCTCATCAACTCGCCGAAGCGGCGGGCCTCGTCCGTCATCTGCTCGGCGATGTGTTGGGCGGCGGTGACGACTTGTGTGGAGCTTTGCTGGAGGTGCTGCCATTCGAGAATCGCGGTGGCGATGCTGGTGGTGACTTTGTCGAGGTCTTGAATCTTCACGGTCACGTCATCGAGCGCGGAGGCTTCGGCAATTTTGGTGGCGGCCCGGAATTCGAGCACGAAGGGCCACGCGAACAACCACGCGCCAAAGGCCAGAGCGCTGATGATGGCCACGTATTGCCACTGCCCGAGGAACTGGCCGAACAGCGCGACGTAAATCGCGGCGGCGATGAGGAGAACATCCCCGATGAGGAAAGGCAGTTTGGAAAGCCGCGGCACAGTCTGATTCATGCGGCGCGGAGAATAGGCGAAGGCAAAAAGCTGAAAAGCGGAAAGACTGAAAAGCTGAAAGGGAAATGTGCCTCATGCCAAGGCCGCGAAGGACGCAAAGGATGGAGGGATTTTTAACCACGGATTTCACGGATGATACGGATGGGGCAGAAGCTTGGAACGCCGGTCTCCGACCCGGCTCGGTGCGGGCAAGTTTCCTACGAGCCGGGTCGGAGACCGGCGCTCCTATCCGTTTCATCCGTGAAATCCGTGGTTAACATTCCCCGCCTTCGCCGCGCCCGTTGACACTTTCTCCCTCGCTCCAATAGCTTCGGCGGGCATGGCAGCCTTGCTCGATTCACTGGTGGAACTCATTCGCCGCGCGTCTGCGGAAATTCCCGAGGACGTGCATCAGGCCATCACGCAGTCGCTCGAAGCGGAGAAGCAGGGCACCATCGCCGCGTCCGCGATGAAGATCATCGAGCGCAACATCGAGCTGGCCAAACAGAAGTCCCAGCCGCTCTGCCAGGACACGGGCAGCGTGCTCTTCTACGTGGATTGTCCCGTGGGCTACGACCAGATCACCTTCGAGGAGACGACGCGCGAGGCCGTGAAGCTGGCCACGAAGAAAGGGTTTCTGCGGCAGAACTCGGTGGATTCCCTCACGGGCAAGAACGACGGGACGAATCTGGGGCCGGGCGCGCCGGCGCTGCATTTTCATCAGCATCGCGGGCCGGAGGTGGAGGTGCGGCTGGTCTTGAAGGGCGGCGGTTGCGAGAACGTGGGGGCGCAGTATTCGCTGCCGAACGAGAAGCTGCACGCGAACCGCGACCTGGACGGCTGCCGGAAGGTGATTCTCGACGCGGTGTTGCAGGCACAGGGCAAAGGCTGCGGCCCGGGCGTGCTGGGCGTATGCATCGGCGGCGATCGCGCCACGGGCTACGAGTATTCGAAGAAGGAGTTGCTGCGCCTGCTCACGGATCGGAATCCGAAGCCTGAACTGGACGCGCTGGAGCAGGACATTTTGAAGACCGCGAACGAGCTGGGCATCGGCCCGATGGGTTTCGGCGGCAAGACGACGTTGCTGGGGGTGAAGATTTGCGCGGCGAACCGGGTGCCGGCGTCGTTCTTCGTGAGCATCAGTTACATGTGCTGGGCGTATCGAAGGCAAGGGGTCGAGTTGGATGGGGAGCAGCGAGTCGTGAAGTGGCTTTACTGATCGAATGCAGCCATGAGCAAGAGTTTGGCATTTGCGGAGCGCGGGTTTTCAACCCGCAGCAACGTTCGTCAGTCGAGCGGGCTGGAAGTGCTGAGTGCCTCCTGTAGTTTCACGTTGCTGCGGGTTGGAAAACCCGCGCTCCGGGACCGTCGGCCATCGCCGGGAAATTTATCGTTGAGCCATTTATGATCCCCCTCTCCTTCCCTTTCACCGCCGAAAAAATCCTCGCGCTCAAAGTGGGCGACGAGGTGGGCATCAGCGGCATCGTCTTCACCGGGCGCGACGCGGTGCATAAGTATTTGCACGAGGGCGGCGTGTTGCCGCCGGAGGTGAATTTGCGCGACGGCATCCTCTACCACTGCGGGCCGGTGGTGATGAAAGATGAGTCGGGCGCGTGGAAAGTGACGGCAGCCGGGCCGACGACGTCCACCCGCGAAGAGCCGTATCAGGCGGACGTGATCGGGAAGTTCGGCTTGCGCGGCGTGATCGGCAAAGGCGGCATGGGGGACAGAACGTTGGCGGGGTGTCAGAAGTTTGGTTGCGTTTATTTGCACGCGATTGGCGGGGCGGCGCAGGTGTTGGCCGAGTGTGTGAAAGCGGTGCGCGGTGTCTATTTCATGGAAGAGTTTGGGGCACCCGAAGCGATCTGGGTTCTCGAAGTGGAAAACTTTCCAGCGGTGGTGACGATGGATGCCCACGGGAATTCCTTGCACCGGGAAGTATTCGCCGCGAGCCAGCAGGCATTGCAAAAACGCCTGTAGTTCACTGGCGCTGACAGGCCCCCGGCGCAACATCCTACACGTTCCTTGCCGTGCATCTCACCACGGCTTTCCGGCATTCGCCCATCGATGGTTCTTCCTCCACCTGCCGCCAGTCGTTGGCAGTCTTGTTGCTGGATCTTCGCCGGCGAACCAGTCGCAAGTCAGAAGGAATCGCTGCATGAAAATATCTTTAGGCCAACCATCGATCCGCAGAAAGGCGCAACAAGCCTTCACGCTTGTGGACGCGATCTTCGCCATCTTGTTTGCGGGCCTCATGTTTTCCGCGATGTACTCGGGGCTGGCCTTTGGCTTCACGGTCATCAAGATGGCCCGCGAGAACACCCGGGCCACCCAGATCATGCTGGAGAAGATGGAAACCATCCGGCTCTACACTTGGGACCAGATCAACACCGTCGGGTTCATCCCCACCAATCCGTTTCCCATTCCCTATTACGCCGTCGGCACCAACAGCAGTCTGATGTACACCGGGCAGGTTTTCATCGAGCCGAGCGGCCTGGGCACCAGTTACGCGGACAACATGCGCAAGGTCACCATCCGGGTGGATTGGAGTCGGCTGGGGGCGTCCAACCGCACGCGGAGCATGAGCACCTACGTGACGAAGAATGGAATGCAAAGTTATGTCTATTAAGCCGCGCCAATCCTCCCAGGGGGCCTTCACGTTACTGGAGATGCTGGTCTCGATGGCCGTTTCCGGCATCATCCTCACGGCGCTTCTCTCCTTCACCGTCTATTCTTCGCGAAGTTTCGCGGCCATGGAGAACTACGTGGACTTGGAACAGAAGAGCATGAACGCGCTCGACAACATGACGCGCGACATCCGCCAGACCATGGCCCTGAGCAGTTACAGCACGCGCACGGTCAACGGCCAACTGGTGACCAACTCTCTGACCTTCACGGACTCCGACGGCCAGCCACTGATCTACAGCTACACCGATGATGTGCTCGTGCGCCAGAAAGGCGGCGAAACCACGATGCTCCTGACCAACGTCGATTTTCTCAGCTTCCTCATCTACCAGCGCAACCCCATCGGCGGCGGCTACGAGCAGTACAGCACTTTCACTCCGGAAACCTGCAAGCTGATCAGCGTGAGCTGGATTTGTTCGCGCTCCATCCTCGGCAGCAAAATCAACACCGAAAGCGTCCAGACCGCCAAGATTGTCATCAGAAAACAGTAGCCTATGAAAACACATCTCTCATCCCCCCGCCGCCAAAGCGGCTTCGCTTACATGAGCGTCGTCATCACCACCATCGTCATCGGCATCATGCTCGCCGCCTATTTGAAAATGGTCGCCGTGCAGAACCAGTTCACGATGCGCTCGCAAGGCTGGAACCGTTCCGTCCCGGTGCTCGAAGCCGGCGTGGAGGAGGCCATCGCGCACCTGAACAAAAACGCTTCGGCCGATAGTGGCGGCACCTTCAGCCTGAACCTGGCCACGGACGGCTGGACCGCGCAGGACCAAGGCGGCTGGTACAAATCCGGATGGGTCGGCGACGATTATTACTACACCACGATTAGCGAGTTCACGCCCGGCGCGACTGGAGCCGGCACGTATCCTTCCATCCAATCTACCGGGTTCGTGAGCCAGTTGCCCAACTGGTCATTCCATCGCTCCGCAGGACCCTTCTTCCTGGCGGCGGTCAATCTATCCCCGACTTATTCGAGCCGGGCCGTCCTGGCCGGCACCACGAACGTCCCCACCTTCACAAAGGCCCTGGTCGCCAAGCGCGGCATTACCATGAGCGGCCAGAACGTGCGCACGGACAGCTTTGATTCCGGCATCCCGGCCTACAACGACGGCTTCGGTCACTACACCAACACGCCGGGCAAATGGAAATGTAACGGCGACATTGCCAGCAACGACACCATCACCAACACCCTGGCCATCGGCAACGCCAACATCTTTGGCCGGGTCGCGACCGGTCCTTATGGCACGGTCAAACTCGGCAGCGCCGGCATGGTGGGAGATGTAGCCTGGCAAAACGACTTGCTTAATGCCGGCAAAATTAAGCCCGGCTGGTCCACCGATGACATGAACATGGATTTCCCAAGCGTCGTGGTGCCGCCCAGCCTGTACGGTGCCGTGCCGCCAAGCGGCAGCTCCTTCACCACCAATGGCGTGACCTACACCATGGTTCTGGAGAACGGCGACTACAAAATCCCCAATGGACAAGACCTGAACGGTAAGGTTCTGGTGCTGGGCACGGTGCGGTTACTCGTGGCGGGCGACAGCAAGATCGCGCTCAGCGGTGGCCAGGACCGTTTGACCCTGGCTCCCGGGGCCAAGATCAAAGTCTACGCCGACTGCGTGACCGCCTCGATCGGCGGCAACGGGGTGCAGAACGACGGCATTGCTTCGCAGTTCTATTATTTTGGCACGGATCGAAACACCTCTCTGAGCTACGGCGGCAACGCCGCCTTCACCGGCGTCTTCTACGCGCCCAATGCCGACATGAGCATGGGCGGCGGCGGCAATGCGACCATCGACTTCAGCGGTTCGGCCATCGCCAAGACCATCAAACTGACCGGTAACTTCACCTTTCACTACGACGAGAACCTCAAACGCACCGGTCTTTATCGCGGCTATATCCTGACCTCTTGGGACGAGAAATAATTTCCGACCGGCGCTGAACGCGCACACCACGGCAGCGGAACAGCTTCGGGGCCGGCTTACGCACTTAGGCCGCTCCGAGATCAGAAGGGGAAGCGGCGGGAGGCGGGGCAACTCGCTTCCCGCTTTTTTGTACAGGACAGGGACCACGGGACCACAGGACGACCGGATTTTTCCCAGCCCGTTTTACGCTCGTCGCACCGTGGTCCCGCCGGTCGTGCGACGAGGAGGGTCACTCACCAGTCGAACGGCAGCCGAGGCGGCTGTCTCACGGTTGGCAACTGCGCCATGATGCACTCCGCTCATGGGCCCGAGCAAAATACTTGTTGTCAAAGCGGGAGCCGCTCCGTAGAAAACCCGCACTGCACCAGACGGTGCGACAGGCAAACCGTTTTTGCCTGCGGTAAAACGCATACAAAACAAAACCAAAAAACAAGCGAGGAACAGAATGATGAAAGTTAACAAATGGACATTGGGCCTGGCCGCCGTCGGGTTGGTCAGCATCCCGGCCGTCGTGCAGGCCGAAGAAAAGCCGAATCAGCTTCTGACGGCGCTTTCTTCCACCACGATCAGCGGTTACGTGGACACGTCGGCGCAGTGGACCCTGGGCAGCGGCAACGCCAATCCCCCGGGCTACAGCTACAACACCCCGGCCAAGCAGGACGGCTTCAACGTCAACGTGGTGGACCTCCAATTGGAGAAGCCCCTGGATGAAGGCACCTGGTCCGCCGGTTACAAAGTCGAACTTTGGTTCGGCCCGAACGCCGCCGGCCTCGGCAACGACACCGGCCTCGGCGGCGGCGGCAATGACGTCGCGCTGAAGCAGGGCTATGTCGCACTCCGCGCCCCCGTCGGCAACGGTCTGGACATCAAGCTCGGCACTTGGGACACGATCATCGGCTACGAAGTCGCCAACTCCGGCAGCAACCCGAACTACACGCGCTCCTATGGTTATACCTTGGAGCCGACGTCGCAGACCGGCGTGCTCGCCTCCTACCAGATCAGCAAAGTCGTCGGCATCAGCGGCGGCGTGGCCAATCTTTGGAGCCCCGGCATCGGCGGCGGCGTGGATCGTTCCCCCCGTTCCCAGTCCAAGAAGACCTATCTCGGTTCCATCACCCTCACGGCTCCGGATAGCTGGGGTGACTTAGCCGGCTCCGCGTTCTACGCGGGCATCGTGGACGGCTACAACACGTCCGTCGGCAACGATGTGACCAGCTATTACCTCGGGGTGACGCTCGCGACGCCGATCAAGGCGTTGAAAGTCGGCGCGGCCTGGGATTACGTCAACGGTCACGACAACAACTTCGGCGCGGCTGGCAATTTTGAGACTGCTCCGGGACAGCGTGTTAGTAATGGCGGCTACGCGCAGTCCATTGCGCTCTACGCATCCGTCCAAGCTACGGAGAAGCTGAGCTTCCATGCTCGTGGAGAGTGGACCAAGTTGAGCTTGGGTGACGATGTGTCGGCCGCATCGCCCACGGCACTAGCCAATATCCCCACCTCAGAAATCTGGTCGCTCACCGGAACCATCCAGTATGACCTGTGGGCCAACGTCCTGAGCCGTCTGGAAGTCCGCTGGGATCATGCTTCCAGCCACGACTCCTTCGGCGGCACCACTTCGGGCGAACCCCGCAAGCAGAACGAAGTCATCGTCGCGGCCAACCTCATCTACAAATTCTAAGCTGAACCAATTCAGTTCCAGCCCCGTCCGGGAAACCGGACGGGGTTTTTGCTTTTTAACCGCTAATCCACGCTGATGAACGCTGATGAAAGAAATTGGGGAACACGCCACCACTTCAATTCCTATTAGCGGTTAAAAAACTACACCGGCTCTTGTTGGCTGATGCAGTGGAACGAGCCGAGGCCCCAGATCAGTTCCATCGAGTCCACGCCGATCACGCGCCGGTCGGGGAATTCGGCCTGGAGAATTTCCACCGCGCGCCCGTCATTCGGATCGCGGTAGGTCGGCACCAGCACCAGCTCGTTGGCGATGTAGAAATTCGCGTAGCTCGCGGGCAGGCGCTGCCCTTCGTACTCCAGCAGACGTGGCATCGGCAGTTCCACGACGCGCAGAAGCTGATTGTCCTGATCGCGCAATGTGCGGAGCCGCTGGAGATTTTCATCCAGCGGCGCGTAGTTATCGTCCGAAGGATCGTCCTCCACCACCGTCACCACCGTGTTGGGATTTACGAAGCGCGTGAGGTCGTCCACATGCCCGTCCGTGTCATCGCCCACGATGCCGTCGCCGAGCCAGAGAATGTTCGTCACGCCGAGATAGTCGCAGAGGTATTGTTCGATCTGCTCCTTGTTCAACTCCGGGTTACGGTTCGGATTCAAGAGGCACGCCTCGGTGGTGATGAGCGTGCCGCAGCCGTTCACTTCCAGCGAACCGCCTTCCATCACGATGCCCGGCGAGAAGAGCGGCAGACCGCGCAGCTTTGCGACGTGTTGCGGCACCGCGTCATCGAGATCGAACGGCGGATACTTGCCGCCCCACGCGTTGTAGCCCCAGTCCACGATGGCGCGCTCGTGGCGGCCCGCGTTTTCGCGCGTGAGAAAAATTGGCCCGTGATCGCGGCACCAAGGTTCGTAGGCCGGGAAATGATGAAACGAAATTCGTTCCAGCGGCGTGCCGTTTTCCCGCAACAGCCCGCGCACCCACGCCTCCATCTCCGCGTGCCACACGTTGATGTGAACGTCCTCGACCGTGACGAGGTGGCGGATGAGTTCCGCATACACCGGCGGCACCGTGTCGTACTTGCCGGGGAAGCTGATGCCCTCGGGGCGCGGCCAGGTGAACCAGGTGCCGGCGTGCGGCTCCCATTCGGCGGGCATGCGGTAGCCGAGGGCGGCGGGGGTGGGTGAGTGCTTCATGACGTGAGCTGTTGGTAAAAATTTAATCGCCGCAAATGGTGGGTGCGTTTCCCCTCACCCCGGCCCTCTCCCCAGAGGAGAGGGGGAAAGTCAGCCCGCATCGGGTGACGACGAGCGCGTTCGCATGGTTGAAGACTGAATGCCGTTCTCCCTCTCCCAGCGGGAGAGGGCCGGGGTGAGGGGAATGACGCGTGCCTTCGCGCAAGTAAAAATTTCTTTTGGCACTCACTCCAAATCATCCTTCTCCAAGCCCAGGCTGTCCTCGCCAAAAGTGGCGATGTGAAATTTTATCGCTGAACGCAAATCTTCGACCGCGCCCTCACCCGTTTTACCCAGGCCGACAATCAAACCTTTCAGCCCCGTTGGATAAGCAACCCAGCCGTCCTCCTGATGCTCTACAACGATGGTGAGTTTCATTTTCACGGCAGCCGCCCATCGCGCGCCGCTTCCAGCAGGCGATACCATTCGTCGCGCGAGAGATGCACCTTGTCCGCCTGCGCCGCCTCGCGGATGCGCTCAGGCTTCGCCGTGCCGATGATCGGCACGATGCGCGCCGGATGCTTGAGCAGCCACGCCAACGCGATGATCGTGCGGCTTACGCCATAGTCGCGCGCGATGTCGTCCAGCGTCTCGCGCAAGCCGATGCGCCGCGCGTGGTCCGGGCTGTTGATGTCAATCGGCAGCGTGTCCGAGAGCCGACCGCCCGCGAGCGGACTCCACGCCAGCGGAATGACTTTCTCCGCCAGGCACTGGTCAATCGTGCCGTCGTCGAACGGCTCCAGTTTGGACAAGCTGATTTCCACCTGATGCACGAGCAGCGGGAAGGGACACGCGCGCTGGAGCACCGAAAACTGTTGCGGACGAAAATTGCTCACGCCGAATTCGCGCGCCTTGCCCTGCTGTTTGAGCTGCGCGAATGCGCCCGCCACTTCCGCCGGGTCCATCAAGTAATCGGGCCGGTGCAGTTGGTAGATGTCAATCGTCTCGACGCCGAGCCGCGTCAGCGATTGCTCGCAGGACTTGATAAGGTAATCGGCGGTGAAGTCGTAGCGATAGGGCGAGTCGGGATTCGGCACCCCCTTGCGCCGGATGCCGCACTTGGTGGTGATGACCACGCGCTCGCGCATTCCGGAAATTTTTTTCAGCACGTCGCCAAAAACTTTTTCCGCCGCGCCGTCCGCATAGACATCCGCGTGATCGAAGAAGGTGAAGCCCGCGTCGTAGGCGGCGGTCACGGCCTGTTGCGCGGCGGATTCGCGTCCCGCGCTCTGCTCCGCACCCTCGTGGCCGAGGATGCGCCAGCAGCCGTAGGCGAGACGACTGGCGTGCATTGACTGACTCAGTGAAATTGTCTCCATGCTTGGAAGGATCGTAAGCCGCGCAAAGTTGGCGGCGCAAAGAAATTTCCCAGCAACCGGCCGCTCCCAAGCGGGGCGTGCTACTTCTCATCGCCCCCTTGCCCCGCTCCGCGTTTGCTTTGCGCGTGCGGATGAAGTTCAGTTTTCCGCATTCACGGAAAACTCCGGCGCGTCCGGCAGGAGCATGGAACAAAATTTATGCGCATCTTCTCTCGAATTGGTGGAGTCGCCCTGCTGGCGCTGGCGGCTCTTGTCCTGACGCCCGCATTGCTGCGGGCGCAGTCGGGCGAAGTCGTCCTGCTGCGGCTGACGAACTCTTGGCGGTACAACCAGACCGTCTCCTACGACGGCACGAACTGGACCGCGCCAAACTTTGACGACTCCGCGCTGCCGCTCGGGCGCGGCGTACTGGCGGTGGAGGACCTCAACAATTCCTTCGTCACCTCGCGCACCAACACCGTGCTCACGCTGGGCCGGCTCTCTTATTATTTTCGCACCACCTTCGTCTTCACGGGCAGCACCGCCGGACTCTTCCTCACCTTCTCGAACATCGTGGATGACGGCGCGGTATTTTATCTGAACGGGCGCGAGGTGCAGCGGCTGTTCCTGTCCGCCGCGCCGACGGCGATCAGCTACACGAATCTCGCCACCAGTCACGAGGCGACGGCGTTCGATGTGTTCACGCTCTCCGGCCTCATCGTGGAAACCAATCTCGTGCAGGGCTCCAACGTGCTGGCGGTCGAGGTGCATCAGACCACGGCGGGCAGCACCGACATCGTGTTCGGCTCGGCGTTGAGCGCGACGTTTCCGCAACTCACGCCGCTGCCGTTGCGGCTGCCGCTCACGCCGCCCGTCTTCGGCTACACCACGGTGAACGCTTTTCCCGGTTTGAATTTCGGCCAGCCGGTTTGCCTGGCCACGCCGCCGGGCGAGACGAACCGCCTCTTCGTGCTCAGCAAAGCGGGGCAGATGTATGTCATCACGAATCTCGCCAGCCCGACGGGCGTGACGACGGTCATGGATTTATCGGGCCGCGTGTACACGGGGAGCGAGTCGGGCTTGCTGGGACTGGCCTTCCATCCCGATTTTGCCAACCCCACCAACCGATATTTTTTCGTGTTTTATTCCACGAGCACGAACGGTGTTGAAAGCGGCTTGTTCCAGCGCGTCGCACGTTTTCAAATGTCGGCGGTCAATCCAAACCAGGCCCCCACCAACTCCGAGTTGATGCTCATCAACCAGAAAGACCCGGCGGGCAACCACAACGGCGCGGACCTGCACTTCGGCCCCGACGGCTACCTCTACGTCTCGCTCGGAGACGGCGGCGTGCAAAACGACGGCGACCGCAACAGCCAGCTCATCAGTTCGAATTTCTTTTCCGCCATCATGCGGCTCGATGTGGACACCCCACCGCGCCCCGGCAGCCTGTTGCCCAATTTGCATGTCGCCAATAATTTCGGCGGCGCGATCAACTACCGCATTCCTGCGGACAATCCTTTTCTCGGGCGCACGAACTACGATGGTTACCCGTTCAACTCCACCAACCTGCGCGGCGAATTTTACGCCGTGGGTTTCCGCAACCCGTGGCGCTTCTCCTTCGATCCGGCCACGGGCTGGCTCTACTGCGGCGACGTGGGGCAAAACACTTGGGAGGAAGTGGATGTCGTCACCAAGGGCGGCAACTACGGCTGGGCCTATCGCGAAGGATTGCACGTCGGCTATCGCGCGACGAACAGTGTGGTCGAGCCGCTGATTGATCCGATTCAGGAATACCAGCACGGCAGCGGCACCAGTCAGGGCAACTCCATCACCGGTGGGCGCGTCTATCGCGGCACGCGTCTCGCGCAACTGCACGGCTGGTATGTCTTCGCCGACTACGCCAGCGGCAACATCTGGCGGCTGCGCTACGACGGCACGAACACCGTCCCCTTCGAGCGCATCGCCGGACGCGGCGGCATCTCGGCCTTCGGCGCCGATCCGGCCAATGGCGATCTCCTGCTGGCGAATGTGAACGACGGCGCGATTTACCGGCTCGATTACAACACCAACAGCCCGCTCGGCGCGCCACTGCCGCCCACGCTCGACGCCACCGGCGCGTTCACGAATCTCAACACGCTCACCAACACCACGCAGCCGCTCGCCGCCGCCAGCGGACTCACGCCTTACGACATCAACGTCCATTTCTGGAGCGACAACGCGCGCAAGAGCCGCTGGTTTTTATCCGCGACGAATTTGAAAATGGGGTTTCAGCCCGAGGGAAACTGGGCCTTCACCAACGGCCAGACTTGGGTGAAACATTTTGATCTCGAACTGACCAACGGCGTGCCGTCCTCCGCGCGCCGCCTCGAAACGCGCTTCATCGTCAAGAACACCAACGGCGTCTATGGCGTGACCTACCGCTGGAACTCGCTGACCAACGCCGCGCTCGTGCCCGAGGAGGGACTCGACGAGGCCATCGTCCTCAACGACGGCGGCACCACGCGCACGCAGGTCTGGCACTACCCGAGCCGCACGGAATGCCTGGCGTGCCACACCGCCGTCGGCGGATTCGGACTCGGCTTCAACACGGTGCAGTTGAATCGCGACTACGGTTACGCGGGCGGCGTGTCGAATCAGCTTCGTTTCTTCAGCGACGCGGGATTTTTCTCCAACACGGTGACCCATTCGCTGCGCGCGCTCGCTGCGGCGACGGATGAATCCGCCAGCCTCGAATGGCGCGTGCGTTCCTATCTCGCGGCGAACTGCGCCTCGTGCCATCAGCCCGGCGGACTGGGACTCGGTTCGTGGAACGCGAGCGTCACGAACTTCACCGCGCAGAGCGGAATCATCCACGGCTTGCTCGCGAACAATTTTGGCAACACCAACAACCGCGTCATCGTGCCCGGCTCTTTATCGAACTCCATGTTGCTCACCCGTATCTCGACGCGCGGCATCGGCCAGATGCCGCCGCTCGCATCTTCCGTGCTCGACACGCAGGCCATCGCGTTGTTGAGCCGCTGGATTACGAACGATCTCGCGGGCGGCTGGACGAACAGCCTTGCGCCACTGGTCATCCAGTTGAATGCCACGAACGGGGCCGTGCAATTCACGCAGCCCGCCAACCGCGCCGCGCGCGTCGAGACCACGACCAACCTGACGCTGCCCATCGCCTGGAGTTTCCTGAACGTGCCGGCGAATCGTCCGACGTATCCGGCCACCTCCAACGTCGTGAACATTCCCGACCCCACTAACACCGCGCAGAAATTCTACCGCGTGCGCCTGAGTGCGCCGTAAGGCGCGGAGCGCGGACCGCCGAGTCCGCGTCTTCATAATCAATTACTGAGAGCAAGCGCCTCACGCAAAGACCGCCAAGGGCGCGAAAGAAAAACAGCGCCAGCATCTCATCAAAATCATTCCTGCTTCGCGCCCGTGGCGGCCTTTGCGTGAGGCAAAATGATCACGCGCACTCGGCGGTCCGCGCTCCGGCAAACCCGCGCTCGCAAATCGTCATTCGTCATTCGTAAATTCCCCGCGCATGGTTTTTTACGACACCCACGTCCACCTCGACTACCCGGACTTCCAGCCGGACTTCGAGGATGTGCTGGCCCGCGCGCGCACTGCCGGCATCACGCGGATGATTTCCATCGGCACCAACTTCGAGAGCAGCCGTCGCGCGGTGGGCTTGGCGGAAAAGCACGAAGAGATTTTCGCCGTCGTCGGCTGGCATCCCTCGGACGCACTCGATGCGCCCGAGGACGTGCGCCCGACGCTGCGCGAACTCGCCGCGCACCCGAAGGTCGTCGCCATCGGCGAGACGGGACTGGACTACTACCGGATGCCCAGCGCGAAAGGCGGCACGGCGGAGGACGACGCCAATTACAAACGCAAGCAGGCGGCCATCTTTCAGCAACAACTGGAAGTGGCCGCAGAGTTGAAGTTGAACTGCATCATTCACCAGCGCGGCGACACGCTCGACGACACGCTCGCGCTCATGCAGCCGTTCGCCGGTGCGACGCGCGGCATATTTCATTGCTTCTCCGGCGATGTCTCGGCGCTGGCTCGCATCCGCGCGCTGGGTTCCCTTGTGAGCTTCACCGGCATCGTCACCTTCAAGAACGGCCAGAACGTGCGCGACGCCGTGGCCGCGACACCGCTCGGCGAATTCATGCTGGAGACGGACGCGCCCTTCCTCGCGCCCGTGCCGTATCGCGGGAAACGCTGCGAGTCGGCCTACGTGAAGGAAATCGCAGACACGGTTGCGCAGTTGAAAAATTGCACTCTTGAAGAACTCAGCCGTGCGACATGTGACACGGCGCACGCATTTTTCGCGAAGTTGCGCTGAGGCAAAGGAGCGCGGACCGCTGAGTCCGCGTGTTCATACTTACTTTCGTACGAGGCCACCAGGTTGAATCACGATCACGCGGACTCGGCGGTTAATCCTGTCCGGCACAGGAATGGCTGGGCGCACGCGTCACACCCATGCGATCTTTCTGTCACCGGATCGTCACTGGTACTTTTTCCTTCGCTCTGCTGCACTGGCCGCGTGGCCGACGACGCGCCCATCTCCGAGCCGCCGCTCCAGCAGTGGAAGCTGCTCGCCGA
>JAYVNY010000118.1:0-5647 GCA_043758205.1 Akkermansia sp. | reverse complement strand
AGCAGCGCACGCGCGGGTTGCCGCGCCTGTTTGCGCAGCACAAACCAAATTGTGATCACCGCCACCAGCGTCCCGCTGATCAGCCCGATCAAAATCGTGACGGGCGCGGCGTGGAACGTGAGCGCGCTGGTGTTCGTGGCGCTGCGCCACACCGTCGTCAGCCCGTGCAACATGGCGCGCGCGTAGAAAATTCCTCCGGCCACACCAATCACGCTGCCGACGAAAGCCAGCGCCGCGCCTTCGAGCAGGAAAATTCTCCGCACCTGTTTCGCGCGAAAGCCCAGCGCCAGCAGCGTCCCGATTTCCGCCGCGCGCTGCTCGATGCCGAATTGAAACAGCAGCGCCATCAAGATGAGCGCCGCGCCGATGAGGAAAAAACTGAACCCGATGAACAGCCCGCCGAAGTCCTGCGACTGCGCGGCGGCGCGTAACGCTTCCACGCGCACGGGGCGAAAGGCCAGGCTCAATTCCGAGGGCTGAATCGCCGCGCGCAACGACTCCGCAAGGGCGGCGCGTGCGGATTCCGCAGACCCGCCGGCCAGCACGGGCCAGCGCACGGCGGTTAATTTTCCGAAGCGGTTGGCCCACATCGCCTGTCCGGCTGCGAGCGTGATGAACGCCTTCGGCGTGCCGCGATACTGTTTCCAGTAGTCATCGTCCTTTGGCCGAATCTTGTGGGTGAGCGGAAAGCCCGCGTCCCAGTCCTGCGTGGTCTCGGCCTTGGCGATGCCCGGAAACTCCGGCATGAGCGCGCGATCCGCATGCATCCCCGCCAGCGGCACGATGCTGCGCACGCGAAAACGATTGGTCCGTTCGATCAGTTGCGCGCCCGTGTCGGCGAGGAAATAGGTCAGAAGAATTTCGCTGCCAGCCTGCACCTGCAAGTCATCGGCGAGCCATTGGTTGAAGACAATTTCGTCGTCTCGCAGATCGGCAGGCGTGAGCGGCGCACCGGCGGCCGTAACCATGGAATAGGGCGCGGCGTTCGTTCCGGCACGCAGAAGATTGACCAGATAGGTGAGGACAGGACGCGCGCTGCTCGTGGTCGCGAGAGCGGCGCGAGCCACCGGTTCATCGAGAAACACGCGGTCCGTGCTCAATGCCACTTCGTTGTTGGTCGTGGTGAGGGCGAGTTGAAAGTCTACGAGCTGCCAGGGAACCGCCGGTGGATTCGTGACGCTGACGTCAGACGACGCCGTCAACAGCAGGTTGGCCTGGCCAGCGATGCCCAGTGCGCGGGCCAGATAGTCGTGCGGCAGGAAGGCGTTGCGCGGCGGCACTTGATTGGCCCGCAGACTGAAGTTGCCCAACTGCTCGTCTTCGACAATCCCGCCGACCCGCAACCGCAGCGCGAGGGCGGAATCGCTTTGCGGAGTAATGGGCGCGTCCTGCGAGAGGGCGGATGGCTTGCGCAGCCGCAGGATCAATTCATCACCGGGCTGGGCTCGAAGCTGGCTGGCGAGAGCACGGTTGAGGAACAGTGGAGCACTGTTGGATATCGCTGGCGCAGGGGCGGCGGCCAGGCGCCAGAAGTTTGAAGTCACGCCCAGGACTTGCACGTCATTTGCCCGCGCCTCGCCATCCTGCCGAACCGCAGTGCCAGACAAAGCTATCAGGGCGACGTGTGTCGAACCATCATGAGCCGGCAATTCCTCCGCCAACCCGGCTCGAAAAAGCCGGTCGCCGCCGGACAGCGCCTGCGTCACGCGCCCCAGCCGCTCCAGCGCCCGCTCGCGCAAACTCTCACGCACCGAGTCGCCGACAATGAGCGCGCCGATGAGCGCCGCGCTGCCGACCGCCGCGCCGAGCACGACGCCGAGATGCGCGCGCCAGTGGAAGCGGAGGCTGCGCTGGATGAGGGTGCGGGTGTTCATGGGAGGCGGGGGGCGAGCGTGCCGCCAGCGTCTCGCTGGCGTTCGGAGCGCCAGCAGGATGCTGGCGGCACGTTGTCGCGGGCTGTCGTCATCGCTGCACGAGTTGGCCGTTTTCGATGCTGAACACCTTACCCATCTGTCGCGCCAGATCGAGGGCGTGGGTCACGACGATGAGCGTCACTTTCTCCTCGCGGTTCAATTCGCCGAGCAGCTTGGCGAGTTCATCAGCGGAGGCGCGGTCAAGTGCACCGGTCGGCTCGTCGGCGAGCAGAAGTTTGGGCTGATTGATGAGCGCGCGGACTACGGCCACGCGCTGGCGTTCGCCGCCGGAAAGCTGGCCGGGGCGATGGTTTGTACGCTCGCCGAGACCGACGCGTTTCAGCAGGCGCTCGGCGCGTTGCTCGGCACCTTGCGCGGTTGGGGAATTCTTTTCCGCCAACGTCGGCACCAAGACATTCTCCCAGACCGTGCAGTGTGGGACCAGATGATGGGACTGAAAGATGAAGCCAATCTCGCGGTTGCGAATCGCGGCCAGCGCGCGCTCGTCCTGCGTGCTCAGATCTTTGTCGCCGAGCAGCACGCGCCCGGAGTCCGCGTGGTCGAGGGTGCCAATGATGTTGAGCAGCGTGCTCTTGCCGCAGCCGCTCGGGCCGACGATGGCGAGGGATTCGCCGGCGGCGATTTCGAGCGACACGTCGCGCAGCACCGGCACGGGCGCGCGGCCTTCGGCGGCGCGGTAGCTCTTGCTGACGTTCTCCAGTTTCAACAACGGTGCGGCCATGCGCTACTTGGTGACACACCCGGTGTAAAAACCAAATCCCAAATCCCAAACTCCAAATAAATTCCAAGCGGGCCGGCGCGGGGACTTTCCAGTCCGCAGCCATGGTCGCCAGCAGAGAACGCAGGAACTGAAGGACACCGCTCTACAATTCACGTTGCTGCGGGTTAAAAACCCGCGCTCCGTCGTTGAATGAATGCGCGGCCGCACCGTCCATTTCCCCCGACATGATTTTTGCCCAAGCCCGTTTTGTTTACGTCGCGCTTTCCCTGAGCGCGGCCATCGCGTTGGCCCAGAACACGCAGAAGCCAAAGGCGGAACCCAAGAAGGAACAGACTCCCACGCCTACCGGCGAGCAGGTGGACGGGCCGTTCCGCAAAGTGATTCTCGACGCCGATAAGGAAGTGGACGGCAAGTGGCAGGATACGCTGAAAGACCCGATGGAGATCGCCGTGGCGGCGGATGGTCGCGTGTTCATCGCGGAGCGCGCGGGCGTGATCAAAATGTGGAAGCCGGACACGAAGCAGTCCGTGACCATCGCGAAGATCAAAGTCTTCGACGGGCTGGAGGACGGGATGCTCGGCATCGCGCTCGACCCGAACTTCACGAAGAACGGCTGGGTGTATCTGACCCACTCGCTGCCGGAGACGACGAAGGGGCCGAACGGCAAGACCGGCGTCATCCGCGTGTCGCGCTACACGCTCGTGAACGAGTCGCTGGACCTCGCTTCGGAGAAAGCGGTGCTCGACATCCCCACGCAGCGCGATGAGTGCTGCCATGTCGGCGGCTCGCTCGGCTTCGACAAGGACGGGAACCTTTACATCGCGATCGGCGACAACACGAACCCCTTCGACTCGGATGGCTTTTCTCCCCATGACGAGCGCGCCGGACGCTCGGCGTGGGATTCGCAAAAATCTTCGGCGAACATGAATGACTTGCGCGGTGGCATCTCGCGCATTCACCCGGAGGCGGATGGCAGCTACACGATTCCAAAGGGCAACCTGTTTCCGCCCGGCACGCCCGGCACACGTCCGGAAGTTTTTGTGAAAGGCACGCGCAATGGCTACCGCCTCTCCGTCGATCCGCGCACCAGCGTCCTCTACTGGGGCGACGTGGGACCGGACGCGGGCGGTCTCGACCCGAAGCGCGGGCCGGGCGGATTCGACGCGGTGATGCAGGCGAAGGGGCCGGGCTTTTTCGGCTGGCCGTATTCGCGCGGCGACAACAAGCCGTACGCGAAAATTGATTTCAACGCCCGCGCGCAATACGCCAAGGAAAAGGCCGCTTACGACAAGGCCGTGAAGGCCGCGAAAGACAAGGGCGTGCCGGTGCCTGCGGATTTGAAAAAGCCGGTTTCGTACACGAGTGCCGAGGCGACGTTCTTCGATCCGCTGCATCCCATGAACAATTCGCCGAACAACACGGGCCTCAAAAATCTTCCGCCCACGCAACCGGCGTTCATCTGGTATCCGGGCAGCGCGTCGGCGCGGTTCCCGGTCGTGAACGGCGGCGGCGGGCGCACGGCGATGGCGGGGCCGGTTTATTATTACGACGAGAAGAATACGTCGAAGACGAAGCTGCCGAAGGAATATGACCACACGCTGTTCATCTACGAATGGTCGCGCAACTGGATCATCGCCGTGCATCTGGACGAGAACGAGAACATCGCGAAGAACGCCGACGGCTCGCTGCGCATGGAGCGCATCGCGAAGAACATGACCTTCAAGCGCCCGATGGACATGGAACTCGGGCCGGACGGCTGTCTTTACATCGCCGAGTTCGGCACCGCGTGGGGCAACAACAAGGACACGCAGATCGTGCGGCTGGAATACACGGGGCAGTGATGGAGTCCCGCAGCATTCGTCTGCCTTAATTCGTCTGCCTCCAATCGGGTTGCAAAGCCGGATGGCAGGCGAATTGGGGCAGAAGAATTTATCCGCAAAGAAACCACGACCGAAAAATTCTTCCCGCCCGATACGCGCTGGCTACTCTCGCCGCCGATGGCTGCCGAATTTCATCAACTGCTCGACTCGACGATTGCCCATCTGGAATCGCTGCGCGCGGATGGCGTGCAATTCGTCCCGCTCGAACCCGACACGATGCGCGCGCTGCACGCGGGCCTCGCCACCGCGCCGAGGGCCGCCGCCCCCAGAGCGCCGGACGACACGCCAGCCCAGCCCCCTGCCCCGTCAGTTGCACTTGCACCCGCGCGCATCGTTCCGGCCGCGCGCCCACCTTCATCAGAAAAAGCCCAAGCCATCGCCGAACTCCGCGAGCGCGCCCTGCAGTGCATGAAATGCGCGAACCTCGCCGCCTCGCGCACGAACGTCGTCTTCGGCGTGGGCAACATTGACGCCGACATCATGTTCGTGGGCGAAGCGCCGGGAGCCGACGAAGATGCGGCGGGCGAACCGTTCGTGGGTGCCGCCGGACAATTGCTCACCAGGATGATCACCGCGATGGGGCTGACGCGCGAACAGGTGTACATCGCGAACATTGTGAAATGCCGCCCGGACATGCCGCCCGGCAGCAGCGGCAATCGCAAGCCCTCGTCCGAGGAAATGCAGACGTGCATCCCGTATCTGCACGCGCAGATTGATCTCATCCAGCCGAAGGTACTCGTCGGTCTCGGCGGCACGGCCATCGAGGGATTGGTCAACCAGAGTGGCATCACCAAGCTGCGCGGGCGCTGGCAGACCTTTCGCGGCATCCCGCTCATGCCCACGTATCACCCCGCGTATCTCCTCCGCAACCAGTCCAACGCCGAGAAACGCAAAGTGTGGGAAGACCTGATGGCGGTGATGGAAAAGGTCGGCCTGCCGATCAGCGAGAAACAGCGCGGATTTTTTGCGCGGGGGTGAATCTCGAGGGCCTGTTGCCCAAAGGCCTCGGCGGTGCCGGCGGTCGGGAGAAGCGGAGGTCTGGGATTTCCACGCGCCTGAAATCTCCCCTGGGATCAGCGCGACGCTTCAGAGGCCCGGCTGACGCGACCACG
>JAYVNY010000117.1:0-8366 GCA_043758205.1 Akkermansia sp. | reverse complement strand
CCGATGGCCTGCTCGAGCAGTTGACGTTTATACGGAAGCCCGGCCCGGGCGTACTGCCGCCGCAGTTTGACCAGCACCTCGGCTTTGGTTTGGTGACTCCTATCGTTGTCCATGTCGGGTAACACCGACTTTTGGCACAACGACCCCTTCACACAAAGCAGTCAACCCGCCCCGGGTAACAAAACTTTTGGCGCAGATCGCGCTCCTGGCCCCGCTAATTCGCCAGTTGACGCCCGATTTCACCCGCCCGTAAAGTCGCTCATCGCCGGGCGGCATGAAGCAGTCAGGCGAATTTTTCTTATGCCCGAAGGATATTGCGTCAAATGCAAAGCCAAGAAGGAGATTTCCGACGCCGTCGAAGAGACGATGAAAAACGGGCGCAAGGCGATCAAAGGCAAGTGCCCCACCTGCGGCACCGTCATGTTCAAGATTCTCGGCGGCAAAGCCACGCCGCCCCCCGCTGACCCGGCGGCTCCCGCGCCGACGGCCTGATTGGTCTGCGGATTATTTGCCGGTATGTCCCAGGAACTCGCCTACGTCATTGTCACGCCCTACTCGCTGCACAAGTCGCGCACGGGCGGCATCCTCGCGCGGCTCATCACGCGCACCGGTCTCGAACTGGTCGGCTGCCGGATGTTCGCGCCGAGCAGCGAACTGGTGCAGAAGTATTCCGAAGTCATCGTCTCGGCGGATGACCCGCAGGACCGCGATATCCAGGAACTGATCCGCAGTTACATCCTCAAGAACCTTTCGCCCGACTCGAAGACGGGAAAACGCCGGCGCGCGATGATGCTCCTCTTCCAAGGTGAAGACGCCGTGCGCAAGGTGCGCTCCGTGGTGGGCAACATCACGCCGGAGCGTTCGAGCGGCGAGACCATCCGCGGCACGTTTGGTGATTTGATTTTGGATGACCACGGCTCGGTGCGCTACTTCGAGCCCGCCGTGCTTGCGCCGCCGAATGTTCAGGAGGCGCAGCTCAAGGCGAAGCTCTGGGCCAGCTTCTCTGACAGCGATGGGGGTGTGGTCGAGAACACCATCACGTACACACCCGGCGAAACGCCGCAACGCACGCTGGTCCTGATCAAGCCGGACAACTTTCGCTTCCCGACCGGACGGCCCGGCAACGTCATTGATTTTTTCTCGCGCACCGGACTCTACATCGTGGCCATCAAGCTGCACCGCATGAGTGTGGCCGAGGCGGCGGAGTTTTACGGACCCGTGCGGGAAATTCTCCGCACGCGCCTGACGGACATCGTGGCTGCGCGCGCCAATGCCGCGTTGGAAAAAGATTTCGGCTTCAAGGTGCCGCCCGCCGTCCAGCAGAAGATCGGCGAGATTCTCGGGCCGACCTTTGGCGACAACCAGTTCGAGAACATCGTGCGCTTCATGTCCGGCCGCGCGCCCAGCGAATGCCCGGCGGAAAAGCGCGACGAACCCGGCAGCGAGCGTTGCATCGCGCTAGTCTATGAAGGGCCGAACGCCGTGCAGAAGATCCGCGACGTGCTCGGCCCCACTGACCCGTCGAAGGCACCGCCCGGCTCCATCCGCCGCGAGTTCGGCCAGACCGTGATGGTGAACGCCGCGCACGCCAGCGATTCCGAGGAGAGCGCGCAGCGCGAATTCGGCATCATCAAAGTCGGCGACAATAATTTCAAAAAGGTCGTCGAGTCCTTCTACGGCGAGTGAACTGAAGTCAGCGGGGCAGCCGTCCCGGCTGCCGCTCGTCCACCGGCCTTCCCAGCTGGTGTTTCCTCTCTGCAGACCAAACCTTGGCAATTGCTGGTAGGGCGTCGTCGCTCCGCGCGCGCCGGGCTTGAAGCGGGGAAGTGTGGTGGAACTGGCTGGAGCCTCACCCCGGCGCGCGCGGAGCGACGACGCCCTACCAATCGCAGGCACGCTGTAACTGCGCTCCGGGTTTGACCCTCCCTGCCCTCGCACCTAACGTCGCCGCGTGGAATCAGGGACGGTCAATTCACCCGCGCTCCCGCCGCGCCCCAGCGACTGGTGGCGCGCGCCCATGCCGCCGTCCTTCGCCAGTTTCATCGGGCGCAAGATCATCCGCGGATTCCTCACTGTGCATGGCCTGGGCGCCTTCGCACTCATCACGGCGGGTGTGATGCTGAGAAAGTTCGGCGTGGCCCGGCGCGTCATTCATCCGCTCATCCACGCCCATCTGGCACGCTCCGGCCTGCGCATGTTGCCGATGATGCTCTTCATCTCCTTCGCGCTCGGCCTGGTCGTCATCGGGCAAACGGTGGTCTTGCTGCAAAAGTTCGGAGCCACGGACTTTCTGGGCGGGGCCATGATCGCCGTCGTCGTGCGTGAACTCGGTCCCCTGCTGACCGCCTTCATCGTACTCTCGCGCACCGGCACGGCCAACGTCATCGAACTCGGCACCGCCCGCGCCCTCGGCGAAATCGAGGCGCTCGAAGCCCTCGGCATTGATCCCATCCACTACTACGTCGTACCGCGCGTCATTGGCATGGCGCTCGGGATCTTTTCGCTCACGATCTATCTCATCATCGGCGCGCTGGGCAGCGGCTATCTCTGGGCGTTCTTACAGGACGTGCCGCTGCGGCCCGGTGATTACTTCGCGCAACTGGCCGAGGCACTCACCGCGCTCGACTTCATCATCCTCGCGCTCAAGACGCTGTTCTTCGGCGCGATCATTGCCATCGTCACCTGCTATCACGGCCTGGCCCAACCGCTGCGCCTTGAAGAAGTTTCCAGCGCCACCGTCCGCGCAGTCGCGCAAAGCATGGTGCTCTGCGTGCTGATCGACGCGCTATTCATCGTGCTCTATCTCGTGGCATGAGCGGCGAACCCATCATCGAACTGCGCGCGGTCGCCGTGCCATCCCGCCGGGAGGGCGGGTGCATTTCCTCCGAGGACGTGAACTGGACGGTGCGTGAAAAAGAATTCTGGGTCGTGGGCGGCCCGCAAGGTTCGGGCAAAAGTGATTTGATGTTTCTGCTCGCCGGACTCAAGCGGCCCGCGAGCGGCGTGTACAAGCTCTTCGGCCAGGACATGTCACAGCATTTCGGCGATGAATTTCTGCCCTGCCGCCTGCGTGTCGGCCTAGTCTTCGATGATGCGCGGTTGTTGAACCAACTGACCATCGCCGATAACGTGGCGTTGCCCGCACGTTATCATAACGACCTGCACGCCGACGAAGCGGAGACGTGGGCGGGCGCGCTGCTCCAGGCCACCGGACTCGGTGAATTCGCAGGGCAAACACCGAGCATGCTCGCCAGCAACTGGCGGCGACGTGCCGCGCTGGCGCGCGCGCTGGCCTTGCGGCCGGAAGTGCTCGTCTTGGAAAATCCCCTGCGCGGTCTGGACGCACGCCACGCGGCGTGGTGGATTGATTTCGTGCCACAACTGTGGCGCGGTCATGAGTTGCTGCGCGGCCAAGCAATGACGGTGATTCTCTCGACGGATGAATTTCAACCGTGGCGGGCGGCGGGCGCGCAGTTCGCGACGCTGGAACTGGATTCCCGGAAGTTTGTCCTCGCCGGGGAGCACGCGCCGGAGGATGAATGGAGCCTGCCGCAAGCGGCGGACGAAGAAGGAACTTGAATGGCCGCACAAGATTTGACGCCACAGTTGCGAACCCGGTTGAGCCGGCTGGAACAGCTCGTCGGCTGGTTCGTCACCATCGCCACGCTGCTGCTGCTGGCGGGGCTGGCCTACTACGTTTGGTCACTCGCGGAACGCAAAGGCTGGCGAAAGAACAAGGCCCCCTACCACACGTATCTACAGAGCGCCGGCGGCATCAAGGAAGGTGACAAGGTAAAGTTGATGGGGCGTGATGCGGGAGAAATCAGGATCATCAAGCCCATGCCGCCGGACTTCGGCGACAACATCTACGTCGAGTTCATCGTTTTCGGCGACAACATCGGCTACATCTGGGACGACTCGGTGGTGAATGTGCGTTCGTCAGGTTTGTTTGGGCGCTACCTCGAGTTGTCCAAAGGCGGCACGCGCGCGAAGACCAATGTGTTCGCGACTTATCGCGAGAAGGGCGGGAAGTTGACGGAAGTTTTTTCGCGCGAAACACAGTCCTTCACGAACTGGAGCCGCAGCAGCAAACCATTCTGGCTGCTGGCGATTGAACCACCCGAGTTGGGCGCACAACTCGACCAGACCGTAGCGATGCTCAAGGAGTCGCTCACCAACGTCCTGCAACTCACGAACGCGCTGGCGCGAACTTTGAACAACGCGGCCGAGGCTACGGAAAATGCGAACCTGTTGCTGCGCGATGCGCGCCCGCTCATGCGGAACTTCACCGTGATTAGCGAGAATTTGAAGGAACCGCGCGGCGCGCTGGGCGAGTGGCTGCTGCCCATCGCCATGAATCAGCAAATCACCGCGCTGCTCACGAACGCCAACTCCACCGTGAGCAACGTGAACGGCACCGTGCTGAATGCGAACACCGCCGTGACAAATGTGAACACGAACTTGGTGGTGATGTTTTCCGAAATCACGCAGATGCTGGAAAACCTCGCGGGACTAACCGGCAACTTAAAAGCGCAGGTGGACCGCAATCAGAACATCGTCAGTTCGGTGTCCAAACTCATCGTAGACACGGACGAAATGGTGCAGGGCTTGAAGAAACACTGGCTGCTGCGCTCCGCATTCAAGGAGCCGGAGAAGAAGAGCACCGCGCCGCGCGCGAAGTAAGTTGCGTTTGTAGCGGTGCCTCGTGAGAGCGCCGCCATCTATTTTTGAAATGCAGCGCTCTGACGAGACGCCGCTACGGAGCCAGATTACTTCGCCCTCGGATGCGCCTTGTCGTAAGCCTTCTTCAACCGCTCGGTCGAAACATGCGTGTAAGCCTGCGTGGTGACGAGGTGCGCGTGGCCCAGCAATTCCTGCACGCTCCGCAAATCTGCACCGGCATCAAGCAAATGCGTGGCGTAGCTGTGCCGCAACTTGTGCGGTGTGAGCGCGGGATCGAGTCCGGCGGCGGCAAGGTATTTTTTTAAGCGCAGTTGAATGACGCGAGCAGAGACCGGTTCACGACGATCCGGCATGGCCAGAAATACCGGCTCGTTTGCAACCGGCGGCACAGGCAGTGAAAGCCAATAAGCCCGGATGGCTTCGAGAGCCGGAGCGCCCACGGGAATCAATCGCTCCTTCTTCCCCTTACCCAGCACGCGCACGATTTGCTCCTGAAAATCAAAATCGCGCACGCGCAATGCGCTCAATTCACTCACGCGCAAGCCGCAGGAGTAAATTGTTTCCAAAATCGCCACGTCACGGTGATACACCGATTCTTCAAACTCGCGCTTTGAACCTTGGCGATGTCGCCTCAATTCTTCACCGGGCGCTTCGAGCAAGGCCACCATCTGCGCCTGGGTAAGAAATTTTGGCAGCCGCTGGTCAGCCTTCGGCAACACCACTCCCTTCACGGGTGAAACTTCCACAAGACCGCGCCGGATAAGAAATTTGTAGAATGAACGCAAAGCCGAGAAGCGAAGTTGAGTGGCAGCCCGGCTCAATTTCGCGCGGCCAAGCGCGCGAAGAAAAAATCGGAAATCATCACGCTGCAACCTGCCCCAAACCGGCAATGAGCCGCGCTCCTTTTGGTGCCAGGACACAAACCCGCCCAAGGCGTGAGCGTAATTGCGAATCGTGTATTCCGAGGCCCCGCGCTCGTGGCGAAGGTGACGGAGGAAGGAATCAATTTGCTCCTCGGCATACGTTACGGGCGATACTCCAGGCACGCACAGAGGTTAGGTCAATCAGCCCAGATGCCAAGCCCGAGGGCAAAGCAGGCACCCGGGGCGATGTAAACTCTCAATCAGGCCCGTCAATTGACACTTTTCTTGAGCTTATGATACGTTCCGCGCCGTTGTTATGGCCATGACTTCCTACTTGAATCAACATGTCTTGGTGCTGAACCGTCTCTGGCAGGCGGTGAACATCTGCACCGTCCGTCGTGCGCTCACTTTGCTGTTTGAAGGCCACGCACAAGTGGTGCTTAACGGGGACGATGGCGCGTTCAATACTTTCAGCTTCGCGCAGTGGCGTGATTTCTCTCTTCAACAGCCGCACGATGACAGCATCCATACGATCTCGGTGAAAATCCGCGTGCCGCGTGTCATCTTGCTCTGCCTGTTTGACCGGCTGCCGAAGAAGGAAGTGAAGTTCACCCGCCACAACATTTTCGAGCGCGACCGGAACACCTGCCAGTATTGTGGAAAAGTTTTTGAGCGGCGGGATTTGAACTTGGACCACGTCATTCCGAAAGACCGTGGCGGGCCAACCACTTGGGAAAACATCGTCTGCTCCTGCATCGCCTGTAACACCAAAAAGGCTAACCATACGCCATCTGAGGCGGGCCTGAGGCTGATTCGCAAACCGAAGAGGCCCAAGTGGCGTCCGTTCGTACAAGTGAACCTGGGGACGCACCACGATAGCTGGAAACACTTCTTGGATTTGGCCTACTGGAACGTGGAACTGGGCGAAGACGTGGCGTAAGCCCACTACTTCACGGCTCCACTGCGGGCGGTTTCAATCAAATCCCAAAATTTCGGGTTTTCTTGTAATGCTTCATCTTCACCTGTCGGAAGGCTCGAACGAAACAGAAAGTCCTTGAGAGTATTCTTGCTCAGGATTCGGTGAACCAGCAGTCCGAGTTCGTGACGCTCAAAGTAGATTCGGTAATCGCCCAGTCGGAAGCGATGCATGGTGCGCCCAGTCCTTTCTAGTTTTCCGAATCGCTCGAGATCGGTGCTCATCACCTCTTGCGGCAGGCCACGAAATTCGCCCAAAATATCGAGCTGCAAGTCCTTGGGCATTCGAGACAGTTCCCCAGCACTGGTTGGATTAAAGATGATTTGGAAAGGGCGCATCAATAGGGCTTTGAAAGTTATGAACTGTTGATAGTGGTAGCGCGTACGGGAGTCGAACCCGTCTTTCAGCCTTGAGAGGGCCATGTCCTAGCCGATAGACGAACGCGCTTGACGACAACTGGTCTGGTTTAAGTTTGACTGATTCAAGTGTCAACTCAGGAAACAAAAAAGCCGCCCTTTTCAGGGCGGCCGTGATAACTACAGAATCAATTACTTCCGGCGGCGGAAGAGTGCAACCGCACCCAAACCGAGCAAGCCAAGAGCAATGCTCGAAGGCTCAGGAACTGCGGGCGGGAAGACTTGAAAGGCAGCGACCTGACCAGCGCCAGTTCCAAACAAGTTCGGAGTAGGAGTAGCTCCGGTCGCAGGAGTGATGCTGCCAATCGTTGAAGACCCAACCAGAGTGCCAGCGACACCAGCGTTGAAAGCCGTCACAGCTTCAGCGTAAGTCGTGTAGGCGAGTGACCAAGCACGAATTTGGAAGGAGATGGCCGTGCCTGCATTGCCTAGGATTTCAAAGTTGTTTCCGCCGTTGAAAGCCCCGGAAAACGGAGCCGCTTGATTAGTCGCCCAAGCAAATCCGCCGCCAACATTGTTGACAGCCAAAGTCAGGTTAGCAGGGTTTAGCTCGCCATTGGCACCGGTAAACAAACCAACGCGCAGCGGGCTAAAAGTCCTATTGGCATTACCAACAGTCCCGCCAAGGGCCGTGAAGTTTGTTTGAATCGCGAAACCAGCGTTAGCAAAGTTTACGCGACCTTGAGCAAAGGCCGCCAAAGGCAAAGCCAGAATTGCAGCGAGTAGAAGAATTTTTTTCATGAGTTAGGGTTTTTTTGTTGTGGGTTTGATTAATTAACAGTGAACGTCCGATTCCAACTTACTGGCGCGCTAGGGTTGAACACCAAGAATCCTTGAGCAACAGAAGGCACGGCAGGGGTCTTAGTGAAACCACCATCATAGAACCCGTTGGCCGGATCGCCCGGAGCAATCTCGAAATAGGTCAACGTGCTTCCATAGCCTTGAGCAGCAGGATTCCAAGTAGTGTAAGTAAGATTGTTCACCCCAGGGAAACCGATCGAGAGGAGATCAGCAGATTGCGGAACAATCGAGGAGTAGAAACCAAAGTTTGCTCCAATCGGATTGCTCAATGAACCCTGAGGAACCTCACCAACAAAGGTGATCGTGGAATTCGCACCGGGGTTCTGAATGAAGAAACCTTCACCCGGATTAATGACGGTGGAACTCAAAGTGAAACCAGCATCGTACCAACCGTTAGCCGGATCGCCAGGAGCAATTTCAAAGTAAGTATCACTCGGGCGGAAGCCTTGATTAGCAACACTCCAGCGAGAAATGATGGAGTTGTTCGGGGCTGAGGGAATGATGCTGTTGATGTTGTTGTTGGTGCCGTTCAACGGATTGGAAATCAAGTTGAAGCCAGGCAGAAGGGTCACATTGACGTAACCAACGGCATTGACGGAATATACCGACTGGGCAATGGAGCCAGCA
>JAYVNY010000116.1:0-6079 GCA_043758205.1 Akkermansia sp. | reverse complement strand
CAAGCAAGTTCTGCAAGGCTTCTCCGCGGCCAGGCCCGGCGCGCGCGGAGCGACGCGCCCTACCACGCCCATGTTTTAAGAACAGTGTTCGGATGCGCTCTCCGCGCACCCTGTCCAAACCTTCCCGTTGCCAGCCGTGTGGGGATGCCGCACAGTTTCACCCTTGAAAACATTGGCCCAGACGTTGGCGCGCCCCCTCGCTCTGCGGCCCCCACCACTGTAAATCCTTATGAAAATCCGAGCCTCTTCCCACGCGTCCGCGAAATCGTTCTGGACCTTCCTGACCGTCCTCGTGGTTTGCAGCACGCTGGCCTTCGCCCTCTACAATCTGCGACCGGAGAAAAAAACCGCGCCGCCGCGCCGGCTCTGGACGCCGCTGGTCATCAACAATCTGAACACCGAGATGATCGTGCCGGACACGCTGCGGCTCGAGTTCTGGACGCCTTCCGCGAAGACGAAAGAGTTTGTCAGCAAGGAGCCGAAGGACGCGGGCGACACGAACCGCCACTGGGAAGTCATCGAGAGCGAGGAGATGGTCGTGCAGTTTGGCCAGCATCTGCGGAAGGACCCGGACGTGATCGGCTACCGGCGCATGGAGGTCTGGGGCCACGGACGCACCGGGCTGAAGCCGGGCTGGTGGTGGTCCATCACGGTGCGCACGAATTATCCCGTGGCCAAGCTGGCCAAGTCCTACCGTGAGTTCTGGAAAACGCCGAGCAGCGTGTTCGTGGAAGTGATCGACAACCGCGGACATGACGTGGAGGAGTGAGGCCCGGCGGAGCCGATCCTCCCGTACTGCATCCCCTCTCGAAGACCGGATCAAGATTCTGGAGAACTACCGCGCGCACAGCCTCAAGCGCTCCGCGACGGTCGGCGGGCAACTCCGCAAAGTACTCACGGACGGTGGCGACCTGGCTTTGCAGGGCCGGAGATGATCCAGACCATGCCCTGGCACAATGCGTGCGCATCCGCCTGTGTGTGCGTCCGCCATTTTTTCATTTCGCCTTTTGAATTTTTAATGTCTCCCGCCCACACTCCACGCCCATGAAGTTCCAGACTCGTTATGGCCGGCTGCCTGTGTCGTTGTTCACGGAAAACCGCGCGCGGTTGAAAGCGATGTTGAAACCCAACTCGGTCGCGCTGGTGAACACCAATGACATTTTCCCCACCAACGCCGACGGCTCGCTGCGGCTCGTGACGCACTCGGATTTGTTTTACCTCACAGGCCTCGAGCAGGAGCAGAGCCTCCTCCTCATCTTCCCGGACGCGCACGACGAGAAGCAGCGCGAGATCCTCTTCATCCGCGATTTGCATCCGCTGCTCGAAACGTGGGAAGGCCACAAGCTGACGAAGGAGGAGGCGCGCGCCGTGAGCGGCGTGGCGCGCGTGCATTGGCTGAGTGAATTCCCCGCGCTGCTCCACCGCCTGATGTGCGAGTGCGAGCACGTTTATCTGAACACGAACGAACACAAGCGCGCGGTCATCGAAGTCGAGACGCGCGAGGCGCGTTTCGTGGCGGACGTGGTGCGGCAGTATCCGTTGCATGATTACCAGCGGCTCGCGCGCGTGATGCACCAGCTCCGCGTGGTGAAGTCCGAGGCGGAAATCGCCGCGCTGCAAAACGCCTGCGACCTCACGGGGCGCGGCTTTCAGCGCCTGCTGAAATTTGTGAAACCCGGCGTGAACGAGGTCGAGGTCGAGGCGGAACTGGCGCACGAGTTCATCCGCGGTGGCGGCGGCTTTGCCTACACGCCCATCATCGCCAGTGGTTTGAACGCCTGCGCGCTGCATTACATCGCGAACTGCGACGAGTGCCGTTCCGGCGATCTGCTCCTGCTCGACGTGGCCGCGAGCCACGCGAATTACAACTCGGACCTGACGCGCACCATTCCGGTGAATGGAAAATTCACGCCGCGCCAGAAGTCCGTGTACAACGCCGTGCTCCGCGTCTTCCGCCAGAGCTGCGACAACATGAAACCCGGCAAGCTGGTCAAGGACTGGCAGAAGGAGGCCGAGGCCTTGATCGAAAAGGAACTGGTGGATTTGAAATTGATCACCACGCGCCAGATCAAGAAGCAGGACGCGGACAGCCCGGCTTTCAAAAAGTATTTCATGCACGGCCTCGGCCATCCCATCGGCCTCGATGTCCACGATGTCGGCCTCACCACTGAACCGATGCAGGCGGGCTGGGTGATGACCGTGGAGCCGGCGATCTACATCCGCGAGGAGAAGATGGCGGTGCGACTGGAGAACACGATTGTCGTGGGCGAGAATGGTAACCGGGATTTGATGCAGAACATCCCGATCGAAGCGGGCGAGATCGAGGCGGCGATGAAGAAACGGCGGTGACGGAAAGGCGCGGAGCGTTTGAAGTGCGGTCGCTGGAGTGCCGCTTTGGAGTCGCCCATTCGCAGCTTGCCAGCCCGCGCACCCGGCCTATTCTGCGCCCGCAACCCAATAAATCTTATGGCAAAAGGCCCCGCTGAAATGCTGATCGAGACGGTGAAGATGGAACTTCCCGACACCAAGACCCTCCACATCAAATGGCCCGAGGGCTACGAGTGTGAGTTCAAGACCGGGCAATTCATCACCGTGTTCTGGCCCGACACCACGAACTACAAACGCGCCTACTCGCTCTCGTCCTGCGCGCTCGACCAGGGATCCTTCGAGGTCACGATCAAGCGCGAAGGCAAGATGGGCACGCGCATGGTGGACTGGGCGAAAGCCGGCGACAAACTCATGGTCATTCCGCCGGTCGGAAAATTTCTGCCGGTCTATGATCCGCCGGGCAAGCATCTCATCTGCATCGCGGGCGGCTCGGGCATCACGCCGTTTCGCGGCTTCGCGCGCGAGGCCACCCGGCGCAGTCTCGATACGCGCATCACCATTCTCTACAGCGTGCGCACCACCACCGACATCATCTTCAACGACGAGTTCCGCGCGCTCGAAGCCGAGAATCCCAAGTTCAAATTCCTCGTCACCTGCACGCGCCTCGGCGCGGAAGACCCGTGGCCCGGCCGGCGCGGGCGGCTGACGCCGGAATGGGTGAAGGAAATCGTGGGCGATGATGCGGCGAACACCGTCTTCTACGCCTGCGGCCCCAACGCGCTCGTGGACGCCGCCGAGCATCTCGTGTTGCACGATCTCGCGCTGCCCAAGGAACAGTTGAAGCTGGAGAAGTGGGGCTGAGTTCCGAATCGAGTAAAAATTCTCATTTGCCCAAGCGCCATCGCTGCTGAATTCTCCGCGCCATGTCACTCCAACGCACCCCGCTCTTTGCCGCGCACCAGAAGCTCGGCGGCAAGCTCATTGAATTCGGCGGCTGGGAAATGCCCGTGCAGTATTCCAGCATCACGGATGAACATCTCTGCGTGCGGAAGTCGGCGGGCATTTTCGACATCTCGCACATGGGCGAGATTTGCGTGAGCGGCCCGAGCGCGGAAAAATTTCTCAACCACACGCTGACCAACAACATCGCCAAGCTCGCCGTCGGCCAGGGGCAATACACGCTCATGTGCAACGAACGCGGCGGCGTGGTGGATGACCTCTACGCCTACCGCCTCGCCGACGAGGAATTCCTGCTCATCGTCAACGCCTCGCGCATTGCTGCCGACTGGGACTGGTTGCAAGACCAGTACGAGAGCGGCGCAGTCAGCGGCGAAATCCGCCTGCGTAATTGCTCGGAGGAATTTGGCGCGGTCGCCATCCAAGGCCCGCGCGTCGTCGAGTTCATCAACGAGATTGTATCCGGCGGTTCCATCAGCGGGACGTTCGTGACGAAGGCCACGGACTTGAAGAAGAACGAACTCGGCGAGTTCATGTTTGAAGCGGCCTCGGTCTATGTGTGCCGCACCGGCTACACCGGCGAGGATGGTTTTGAAATCGTCGCCCCCGCCGGAATCATCGAAGCGGTCTGGACTCGTGCGCTCGCCGTCGGTCACGTCGGCTGCCTGCAACCCGCCGGACTCGGCGCGCGCGACACCTTGCGCACGGAAGTCTGCTACCCGCTCTACGGCCACGAACTCGACGAGAACACCACGCCCATCGAGGCTGGCGTCGGCTTCTTCGTCGCGCTCGACAAGGGCGACTTCATCGGACGCGGCGTGCTCGCCGATCAGAAAGCCAACGGCACGAAAAAGAAACTCGCGGCGTTCCAGATGACCGAGAAGTCCGCGCCGCCGCGCCCGCACTATCCGATCTGGGCGAACGGCGCAAAAGTTGGCGAGGCCGTGAGCGGCACGCAAAGTCCCTCGCTCAATCTCGGCATCGGACTCGGCTACGTCCCGCCCGCGCTGGCGAAGGCGGGAACGAAGATCGAGATCGAGATTCGCGGCAAACTCTTCGCCGCCGAAGTGGTGGCCAAGCCCATTTACCGGAAGCCCTCGTAGCGGCATCTCGTAAGAGCGCCGCCATAAGTTCCTCGCCCGAGTTTTTCAGATGGCGGCGCTCTGCCGAGCCGCCGCTACGAGGAATGGAGTAGCGTCTGCGCGAGTTTGTAACCGCGCCGGTCTTCGTTGCCGTGCCGTGCGCGGAACAATTCACTGATCCGCAGCCGCGCGTTCCGGCAAAAGTAATCCGCCAAGGACACGCTTGCCTCATCGTGCAAACTCACCGCGCGCGCGCACGCCGCCGTCATCGCGAACAACTCCGCCGCAATGTCCACGAAGCGTCCGAGCAGCAACTGCTCGCGCTCCAGCTTCGGCCCGCACCGCACCATCGCGTGAAACAAACTCCGCGCCAGCTTCCGACCATTCCGCTCCACGAACCGCAAATGGCCGCGCAACGGTGAAGCAACCTTGGACCTTGGAGCTTGGACCTTGGACAACTTCGCCATCAACAACCCCGGGTACCAACGTGCGTAAAACATCCCGGCCTTCACCGCCGCCGCCAGCCGCGTCTTCGTCGGCAGCTTCGTGTTGAACACTGCGCCCGCGATCTTGAGGTGCGGGTCCAACGCCTCGCGCGCGATGAACAGGCGCATGATTTCGCTGGAGCCTTCAAAGATGGTGTTGATGCGACAGTCACGCATGAAGCGCTCGACCGGCTCCGCTTCCTCGCCACGCGCGCGCAGCGAGGCCGCCGTCTCGTAGCCGCGCCCGCCGCGAATCTGCATCGTGTCGTTCACGATGCGCCACGCGGTTTCCGTGCCCCAGAGTTTGCCGAGCGCGGCTTCGAGGCGCACGTCGGCGTGCTTGTCCTGGTCCACGAGGCTCGCAGCGTAGAGCGTCATCGCTTCCATCGCGAACGTGTCCGCCGCCATTCGCGCCAACTTGTCGGCGATGAAGGCGTGCTGGCCTATGGGCGCACCCCATTGCTCGCGCTTCGCTGCCCAGCGTGTGGAAATATCCAGGCAACGTTTCGACAGGCCCACGCACGCGGCGGGCAGCGTGAGGCGCCCGGTATTCAAGGTCGTCAGCGCCACACGCAAGCCTTTGCCTTCGCCGAGCAAAATGTTTTCACGCGGCACGCGAACATCGGTGAAGCGAATCACGCCGTTGTAGAGCGCACGCAGTCCCATGAAGTGGCAGCGGCGCACGATTTCCACGCCCGGCGAATCCATCTCCACGATGAAAGCCGTGACCTGATCCTTGCTCACACCGTTCACGACCTTCGGCGGCGTCTTCGCCATGACCACGATCACTCCGGCGCGGGTGCCGTTCGTACACCAGAGCTTCTCGCCGTTGAGGATAAAGGCCTCGCCGTCCGGCGTCGGCCCGGCGCGGGTCATCATGCGCGCTGGGTCGGAACCAACGCCGTTCTCGGTGAGGGCAAAGGCGGAAATTTCTCCCTTGGCAAATCGCGGCAACAAGCGGCGCTTCTGTTCCTCGGTGCCAAACAGAATGAGCGGCTGCGGCACGCCGATGGATTGATGCGCCGAGAGGAGCGCGGTGAGGTTCCCGCAATACCCACCGAGCTTCATCGCCGCGCGGCAGTAGTTCGTCTGCGACAAGCCCAGCCCGCCGTACTGCGTTGGCACCTTGATGGCGAACGCGCCGATGCCCGCGAGGGAACGAATCACTTCGTCAGGAATCTCGCCGTCGCGATCAATGGCGTCCGGGTCCACTTGCTCGTGGAGAAT
>JAYVNY010000115.1:0-9109 GCA_043758205.1 Akkermansia sp. | reverse complement strand
GGTGGAACGGGCTACCAGCCCGTCCCGCCCGGCTACCAGCCGGGTGGAATGGGAGGGAGCTTAGTCTGGAACTGAACGCCCGAAACTTTTCCACATCCTCCTCCGTTCCGCGCGGCTGGTAGCCGCGCGGCACAGGCAGGTTGCCTGTGCTACCCCGGCGGCGGCGCCGCCCTGACTTCGGAGTTCGGGATCAAGTGGACGTGCGGGGATCTTCATTCATGGCTTCTTTCCGGCAGCGGCGTTTTGAAGCTTGGAATTTGGAACTTATCTGGTGTTTGGAGCTTGGCTCTTGGAGCTTGGTCCCTCTCCCGAAAACTGCGGATGCGCGCGCAGCCGCTCCCACGTCTCCGGGGCCAAGGGCGCGATGCGGTATTCGTCGGCGTGCAGTGGTTCGGCGCTGTGGGAGGTGCGGGCGCGTTCCAGCCAGCGGGCGCCGAGCGGTCGTTCGATGAGTTCCAAAGTATTCGCCGCAATCGTGGTTTCATTCTTCGCCGCCACGGGATCACCCGCGCCCACGAAGAATCCCGCCAGCAACAGCGTGACGCGTGGGATGGTGCTCCGCGAATACGTGGCCAGCGCGCAAGGTCGCTGCGGGTCCAGGCGGCGGAACAGGCTTTCAAACAGCGGCAGCGTCCACATGGCCGGATTGCGCGCGGGCGAGAAGGCGTCGAAGAAAATGGCGTGTGGCGCGGGCCAGGCCGGGCTGGCGGCGGTCAGCGCGGTCGGGAAATCGCCAACGTGAACTTCCCAAGTCAATTGCAGCGCGCCGTGGCGGAACTCCACTCGGTGCGTGCGGAGCAATTCCTCCAGCACGCCTTCCAATCCGACGGGAAACTGGAGCGCCGCCGCTTGTTCCAGCGCAAACCGCAACGCCCCCAGCGTGTGGTCGAAGCTCACAATGTGGAGATGGGCGGGCACGTCCTTCAGTTGATGCAGCGTGGTCAGCACATTCCCGCCTGCGCCCAGCCCGATGTCCCAGATGATGAACGGCTCCGGCGTGCCGCCAGCGTCTCGCTGGCGATTGACTTCTCCGCCAGCAGGATGCGGGCGGCACGTTGTGGCCCGCTCGCGCAGTTTCAATTGCCGGATGTAGAGCGCCTCCGCCTCCGCCATCGGTCCGATGACGGGATGAAACGTCTCGCCGTTGGCAATTAGCCGGATGCTGAACGTGCCGTTGGCCAACGGAACCAGTGCGTAGTCGTTGCTCAAAGGAAAGAAGCGCGGACCGCCGAGACCGCGCGAACATAATGCCCGCCAACGCCCGCCCACCGACGAGGCGTTGAACACGCGGACTCGGCGGTCCGCGCTCCTTCCCCATGTGTGCTGTTCCGTTTCATTTTTGTCAGTCGATGAAGCCGTCGTGCTCAATCGAGATGACCATCGGCGCCGGAGCAGGGGAGGGCTTGCGCAGGGCTGGACGCGAGGTCTTGGGCTGTTTGCGCAGAATCACCTTCGGGCCGTCCGGCGTGGCGACGATCAGTTCCACCCCGGCCTTCTCCAATGCCGCCTGCATTTCCGCCGACGGCAGGACGTTCGTGATGATTGTGTCAATGGCCTCCAGCCCGCAGAGCCGGCTGATGGATTGCCGGCCAAACTTCGTGTGGTCCACGCACAGAATGACGCGCGCGGCGGCCTGCATCATGGCGATCTGAATCTCGATGAGCAGTCCGTGCGAGTTCGTGATGCCTTCCGGCGTGATCCCGCCGCAGCTCATGATGGCGGCGTCCGCGTGAACCTGGGTGATGGAGGCCACCGCCAGCGGCCCGACCAGCACACCGAGCTTCGGATAAATCACCCCGCCGCTGACCACGACCTCCATTTTGCCGACCGAGGAGAACAGATTCGCCACGGGCAGGGAGTTGGTGATGATGTGCGGTGTCTTCGCTTCCAGATACTTGGCGACATGGAAGCAGGTTGTCCCCGCGTCCACGATCACGGTCTGATTCAGGCCAATAAACTCGGCGCAAGCCTTCCCGATGGCTTCCTTCTCGTCCAGCTGGTGCGTGTCGCGGGCGGAAAAGGCGAATTCATCCGACTTGGGGTTGGTCAGGCGCGCGCCGCCGTGGGTTCGCTTCAAAGTGCCTTGGCTCTCCAGAATGTCCAAGTCCCTGCGAACGGTAGATATGGAGGCATCTACCAGTTCCGAAAGTTCATCCAGAGAGGCAAATTCCACCTTGGCTAAGTGGGCTTCGATTCGCTGCTGACGCTCTTCGGATTGCATTATCAATCAGGACTGTGGAAGTATTTGGTAGATATTGCAACAAATCGTTTGACTCATTTCCAAATCCTTCCGATAACCTCCGTAATGTCTCAGGCTATTCAATCGCCTCCGCATCGTGCTGTGATCGAGCATCTGGTCCGGCAATCGGTGTATTCCCGGTTGGGCAAAGCTTTGCCGCAGGCCGCGGCGGCGCCGAATCCGTTGGTCGTGAACATCAGCGCGCGCCATTGCCATCTTACCCAAGAAGCCGTCGAGGCGCTTTTCGGCAAGGGCCATCAGCTCCAGGTTCACAAGTGGCTTTATCAGGAAGGGCAATTCGCGGCGAAGGAAACGGTGACGCTCGTCGGCCCGCGTAGTCGGGTCATTTCTAATCTCCGAATCCTCGGCCCGTGCCGGACTTTGAACCAAGTCGAACTGGCCTACACAGACGGCATCGCGCTGGGCTTTGACCTGCCGCTCCGCAGTTCCGGTGACATCAAGGGCACGCTCGGCGGCATGTTGATGGGTCCAGCGGGCTTCTTCGAGATGGAGGCGGGCATCATCCGCGCGCTGCGCCATGTCCACATGAGTCCGACGGACGCGGATTACTACGGCGTGAAGCCGGGCGACTGGATGAAGCTGAAGATCGGCGGCGACTGCGGCATCTCCCTCGACCGGATGCTGTGTCGCGTGGACAAGAGCTTCAAGCTGGAGGTCCACATTGACACCGACGAAGGCAACGCCTGCAATTTGCAGCCCGATACGTCCTGCGAGTTGATCAAATGATTTCCCAACACTCCATTACTCCATAACTCCAATACCCATCTATGAGCGAAGCAATCGGCATGATCGAAACGAAGGGCTACACCGGAAGCATCGAAGCCACTGATGCCATGGCCAAGGCCGCGAACATCACCATCACCAAGACCATCTCCATCGGCGGCGGTCTCATCACCGTCATCTGCAAGGGTGACGTGGCGAGCGTCAAAGCCGCCGTGGACGCGGGCAGCAAGGCCGCCGACAAAGTGGGCGAACTCGTGGCCAGCCACGTCATCGCCCGCCCGCACGAAGACCTCGGCAAAATTTTCTTCGGCGACGTCGCTGCGGTGAAGAAATAGCTCTCAACCCTCAACCATCACTCCGAACAAATTTATGTCACAACAAGCAATCGGCATGATCGAATGCAAAGGTCTCTGCGCCCTCTTTGAGGCCGTGGACGCCGCGCTCAAGGCCGCGAACGTCAACTTCACCGGCTGGGAAAAAATCGGCTCCGGCTACGTGACCGCGTTCTTCCGTGGCGACGTCGCGAGCGTGAAAGCGGCTGTGGATGCCGGCGCGGCGGCCGCATCACAGGTCGGTCAGATCGTCAGCGTGCAGGTGATTCCGCGCCCGCACGATGGACTGGCGGTGCTCGGCAAGTGGCTCCAGTAGTTCCTACTGGAAACCCGAAATCCGAATGACGAAATCCGAAAGAAACCCGAAGCCCGAAGCCCGAAGCGCCCGCGCGCTGGTGGCTCGTTTTCGGATTTCGGCCCTCGGGTTTCTTTCGGATTTCGGATCTCGGTCTTCGGAATTCTTCTCGTGAAGATCCTCATCGCCAACATCGGTTCAACCTCGCTCAAGTGGCGGCTGTTCGACTTCTCGAACGGTGCCGAGACGCTGCTCCACAAGGGCGGTTTTGAGCGTGTCACTGATTACCCCAAGGCGATTGAGGATTGTCTGGCGGAGTTGAAGAAGGCCGGTGCTATCGCCACCGAGAGTGAGCTCGCCGCCGTCGGCTTCAAGACGGTCATCGCGAAGAACGTCACCGGCTGCGTCCGACTCGACGAGCGTGTGCTCAAGGCGATGGAGGATTACAACGCCCTCGCGCCCGCGCACAATCCGCCCTACATCACCGGCATCCGCCTCTTCGCCCAGCGCGTGCCTGGCGTGCCGCTCATCGGATTGTTCGAGACGGCGTTCTACCAGTTCGCGCCCGAGCCGATGATGCGTTACGCCGTGCCCGAGGCGTGGCACGACATCGGTGTCCGCCGCTGGGGCTTTCACGGTGCGAGCCACAAGTTCATCGCCGAACGCAGCGCGGAAATGCTCGGGCGCTCCGATGTCGCGGTCCGCGCGCAAAGCCTTTACGTGAATCGCGGCAAGTTCGCCGTGAACGGCGCGCCGCTTCGGGTCATCTCCTGTCATCTCGGCGGCACTTCCAGCATCACGGCCATCGTCAACGGCGTCGCCATCGGCAACAGCCTGGGCATGAGTCCGCAATCCGGCTTGCCTCACAACAACCGAGTCGGCGACCTCGACGCCGAAGCCCTGCCCTACGTGGTCAAGACGCTCGGCATCTCCATCGAGGAAGCGCAGCGCCAGTTCGGCAAGGAAGGCGGGCTGAAGGGATTGGCCGGCGGACTTTCAAACGACATCCGCGACATCCAGGAAGCTGCGTCGAAGGGCAACGCCAAGGCGCAACTTGCTCTCGACGTGTTCGTCAGCGAAGCGCGCCGGTGGATCGGCGGCTACTTCTTCCAGATGAACGGGGCCGACGCCATCGTGTTCACCGCCGGCATCGGCGAGAACCGGGCGGAACTGCGCGCCGCCATTTGCGCGAATCTTGACCAGCTCGGCATCGTGCTCGACGCCGAAAAGAATGCAGCGACCCGCGCCACCGAAGCCGTCATCAGCGCCGCGACTTCACGCGTGAAGGTGCTGGTGATTCCGACGAACGAGGAACTCGTCGTGGCGCGCGAAGCGAAGCGGCTGCTCGAATCGCGAAACTGATTACTGAAAACTGATCACTGATTACTTCCCGAAAATCTCAACCATCAACACAAAGCAAAATTATGGCACAACCCGCAATTGGAATGATTGAAACCCGCGGCCTCGTCGCCCTCGTCGAGGGCACGGACGCGATGCTCAAGGCCGCAAACGTGGAACTCGCCGGCCCGATGATGCAAGTCGGCAACGCGCTCGTCACCGCCGTCGTGGTCGGCGATGTCGCCGCCGTGAAGGCCGCCACTGACGCCGGCGCCCAGGCCATCAAGGCCATCAAGGGCGAAGTCGTGAGCGTGCATGTCATCGCCCGCCCGCACAGCGACGTGGACGCGGTGCTGCCGAAGAAGAAGTAACTCGTAGCGGCGTCTCGTGAGAGCGCCGCCGATTAAACTTCAAAATGCGGCGCTCTCACGAGACGCCGCTACAGAGGACAAATTATGTTTCTCGCACGCGTCGAAGGCTCCGTGGTCTCCACCAAAAAGGAGGCCAGCATGAACGGCCGCAAGCTGCTCCTGCTGCGCCCGCAATTGGTGGATGAAAAAGATCCCACCAAGTTCCGTCCCGGTGCCAACACCATCGTCGCCGTGGACAGCCTGGGCGCGGGCATCAACGAACTCGTCCTGTTTTGCCAGGGCAGCAGCGCCCGTCTCGCGGGCGGCATGAAAGACGCCCCGGTGGACGCCGTCATCATCGGCATCGTGGATTCCGTGGACGTGCTGGGGAAAGAAATTTACAGCGCCAGGAGCTGACGAGCCAAGATGAGCGACCAACCACCAGAGCGAAAAATCGCGCTGTTCCAGCGGAAGGAAATCCGTCGCGTCATTCACAAGAATGAATGGTGGTTTGTGGTTGAGGATGTCGTGCTTGGCCTCATCGATTCCCGCGATCCGAAGCAATACATCCAGCGCATAAAATTGCGCGATCCGGAGTTGCAGAAAGGGTGGGTACAAATTGTACATACCCTTTCCGTCCCCACTGAGGGCGGGGTGCAATCAATGCTTTGCGCCAACACCGAAGGCCTTTTCCGCATCATCCAATCCATCCCCAGCCCCAAGGCCGAGCCGTTCAAACGCTGGCTGGCCAAGGTCGGCTACGAGCGCATCCAGGAGATTGAAGACCCGGAATTGGCGACCAAACGGACGCGCGCGATCTACAAGGCCAAAGGCTACTCCGACGATTGGATCGAGAAGCGGCTGCGCTCCATCGCCATCCGCGACGAGCTGACCGACGAGTGGAAAAAGCGCGGCGTAAAGGAGCAGCGCGAATACGCCATCCTCACGGCGGAAATTTCCAAGGCCACGTTCGGACTGACGCCCACCGAATACGCTGAGTTCAAGAAGCTCAAGCGCGAGAATCTCCGCGACCACATGACCGACCTCGAACTCATCTTCTCGATGCTGGGCGAGGCGGCGACGACGGAGATTGCGCGGAACAAGGACACGCAAGGATTTGATCCGAACAAGCAGGCGGCGCACGAGGGCGGCACGGTCGCGGGCAACGCACGTCGCGAACTGGAGCAGCGCAGCGGCCGCAAAGTTGTCACCGGCGAGAACTATCTCGCGCTGACGCAATCAGCAAAGAAAGCCAAGCGGCTGAAGAACTAAAATTTTATGAGCGCAGTAAATGAAACTTTGATCCGTGATGTGGTGGCTGAGGTGCTGGGCCGATTGGGCGGCGTGGCACCGGTCGCAAAAACTTCTGCTCCCGCTCCCGCTCCCAAGCAGGACTGCGGTTGCCACGGCAAGAGCGCGTCCAGCAGCAGTCCGGCGCGGCGCGGCAACCTCGGTGTCTTCGAGGACGCAGCCGATGCTTGCGCTGCTGCGCAGGAAGCGTTTCTCCAACTTCAGCAGAAGGGTGTGGCCGCGCGCGTGAAGATCGTCGAGATCGTGAAAGCGATGGCGGAATCCAACGCCGAGGTTTGGGGCAAGCTCGAACTCGACGAGACGAAGATCGGTCGGCTCGATCACAAGATTGCCAAGCTGGAAATCATTAAGCTTGTCCCCGGCGTTGAGTGGCTGCGACCGGATGCGCGCAGCGGCGACCACGGCATCACGCTCGAGGAATACACGCCATTCGGTGTCGTCGGCGCAGTCACGCCGAGCACGCATTCCATCCCGACGCTGAGCGGCAACATCGTGAACATTTGCGCGGCGGGAAATGCCGTCGTGTTCAATCCGCATCCCGCCGCCGCGCGTTGCGCCGCCGTGGCCATTCGCGCTTACAACGAAGCTATCTATCGCGAGACGGGCATCGAGAACATCGCGACCATCATTTCCAAGCCCTCGATGGAGAGCTTTGCGGCCATGTGCAAACACGAAGCCGTGCGACTGCTCCTCGTCACGGGCGGGCCGGGCGTGGTGAAGGCCGCAATGCAGACCGGCAAGCGCGCCGTGTGCGCGGGTCCGGGGAATCCTCCCGTCTATGTGGACGACACGGCCTGCATGACGCGCGCTGCGAAAGCGATCATTGCGGGCGCAAGTTTCGACAACAATTTGCTCTGCATCGGCGAGAAGGAGGTCTTCGCGCTCGACAAGATCGCCGACAAGTTGATGGCGCAGATGGAGCAAAACGGCGCGGTGCGTTTGAGCAACGCGCAGCTCGACGCGCTGACCAAGGCGGCGTTCACCATCACGCCGGGACAGGGCGGCGGCTGCGGCCACGCTTCGGTGAACAAAGATTTCATTGGCAAAGATCCCATCGTGCTCGCGAAGGCGGCGGGGTTGAATCTGCCGCCCGGCACACAGCTACTTTTCGCCGAGACCGGCGCGGACCATCCGTTCGTTGTCGAGGAGCAGATGATGCCGTTCATACCGATCACGCGTGTGAAAAACCTTGAAGAAGGCGTCGCCCGCTCGCTCGAAGCCGAGCACGGTTACAAACACACCAGCATCATTCACTCGCACGATCTTGAAGCGCTCACCGCGATGGGCCGCGCTCTCGACACCACGCTCTTCATCAAGAACGGCCCGTCCATGGCGGGCCTCGGTCTCGGTGGCGAAGGCTATCTTAGCTACAGCATCGCCACGCCGACCGGCGAAGGCGTGACCAACCCGAAGACGTTCACACGCGTCCGTCGCTGCGTGATGGTGGATAACCTGAGGATTTACTGAGCCATGCTGCTCGCGCGTGTTGAAGGCAATGTGGTCGCCACCCGGAAGCATCCGAGCTTCGAGGGTTGGCGGCTCGTGATCTGCCAGCCCATCGACAATGCGGGCACACCTGAAGGCGCACCGCAGATCGCCATTGATGCGCACGGCGCGGGGATGCACCAGCGCGTGATTATTTCCAGCGATGGTTCGGAAGCGCGCAAAGCGGTGGGCGATCTGAAGAGTCCGGCGCGGTGGCTCGTGGTGGGAATCGTGGATGAGTTGGAACCGGGGGTGCCGGTATGAAACTCGGCTCTGTAATCGGGCGTGTCACCTTGAGCAAAGCATTGCCGGAACTGACCGGCGCGCGCTGGCTCATCGTCTCGCCATTCACGCGCGAACATTATCAGCGCGGCACCGAGACGCCTGCTGGTCTGAGCAAAGACCCGAGCGTCGTCGTTTACGACGCGCTCGGCGGTGGCATAGGCCAGAGCATCGGCTACATCGAGGGCCGTGAAGCCGCGCAGCCGTTCGAGAAATCGCCGCCCATTGACGCCATCAATGCGGCGCTGGTGGACGAGATTTTCTACAATCCAATGAAGTAAGATTTTATGCCTGCTGTCATTACCGCCAAAGAAATTGAAGACATCATTGCCAAGGGTGGCGATCCAAAGAATCTCCCCGCCGATGCAATCCTGACACCGTCGGCCAAGGACGCGTTACGCGATTACGCCCGCGCCCGCCGCATCCCGTTTTCGGAAGGAGTGGCCGTTTCGTCCGCCTCAAGCAGCCTGGCCACGACCACGACCGCTCCGGGCACTCCGCTCAATTCCAAGACGCCCAAAGCCGACCTCGAAGCATTCTTCAATTCGCCCTATTGCCATGCGTTCAAGGAACAGATCTGTGCGATGGGCAAACGCCTTTGGGAACGCGAATACGTGGACGGCAACGGCGGCAACATGGCCATCCGCGTCGGTGAGGACATCGCGATCTGCACGCCCACACTCGTGAGCAAAGGTTCGCTCAAGCCGGAAGACATGTGCCTGGTGGATTTTGA
>JAYVNY010000114.1:0-14307 GCA_043758205.1 Akkermansia sp. | reverse complement strand
TCGCGGGTTCCGGTGAAGTTCGCATTGCGCTCGGGAGCAATCCCGCCGAGGCCGGTGCGTTCGTGACAGGCGAGGCAGTTGAAGGTGACCAGCGTCTTGTTGATCTGCTGCCGATCATTGAGTCGCAGTCCTTCCGCCTGCGGCAATGCTTTCGCGATCAATCCTCGTTGTTCCGCATTCAAGTCGAAGCGCGGCCACGGTCCGGCGGCCTCGCTCAAACATCCCCGGCTGGGATCGAGTTTGGCAAAAGCGGCGGCGGATTTTGCGGGCACACCAAGATCATCATGGCACTTCGCGCAACCGAGTTTCCCGAACTGCTCGCGTCCACGCGCCGCGAGTCCGGCATCCACCCGGAGCGGTTCAAAGGCCGTCATGGGCTGGTCGGAAATCGAAAGCATCGACGAAGGAATCGGTTGCCGCCTGAACTGCGGACCTTCCATCTCGAAGGAGAATTTCGGCCCAGGCCCGGTGTGAAAATAGACGAGCTGGATCTTCCGCCAACCTGCGGCCAGTTCCGTCGCGGTCTCCAAGTTTTTAACCCCGCGCCGGTCGCTCGGCTCCTGCTGGACGAGTTCCTTTCCGTCCACGAGCAGCGAGCCGCCGTTCGCTTGCAGAAAGAATGTGTAGCGCCCAGCCTGAGCAATGTTCAGCCAGCCGTCGAACTTCAGCGCCGAGTGCTGCTGGAGTTTCCCCAGGCTCGCCGCCGCAAAATCATCCACCATTCCCGCCCGCTCCGCCTTCACATTGTCGCCGCCCAAACCTTCCCACACATCCCCGCGATACAGCGTGTAGTTGAGATGCCCGGGCACCCGCGTCTCGCGCAGCAGGTAATGGGCGATGCGTTCCAGGTCCTGCCCCGACAAGCGCAGGTCAGGCATCCGCCCGGAGGGCCGGCTGGCGTGCGGCTGCCGCAGAAAATCGACCAGGCTCTTGAAGCTGTATTTCTTTTCCAACGCCCCGAGCGGCGCGGAAGTTTTTGGGAGCAACTCCGTTCCGCTCGCATCGCGCGGCGAATGACACGCCGCACAGCCCCGCGCATGAAACAGCCGCTCTCCGAGTTTCGCCGCCACCGCATCCGGCGGCTGCAAAGAAAAGTCGTTCTTCTTCAGCGAGAGCAAAAAGTGCGTGAGAGATTTTGCGACCTGTCCTTTTTCTTCCGCACCCAACTGAGTCAGGACATCCGGCATCGTCGTGCCGGGTTTGGTCCCATGCGGATTGCGGATGAACGACTCGAGATACTCCGGATTCACCCGAGACCCGACCGCCGAAAGACGCGGCGCTTTCTTCGACCGACCGGCGAACGGCGCTTCGCTCGTGTGACAAGCCGCGCAATTTAATTCTTCGATCAGGACCAGACCCTTGAGTCCGGCATCAAGCTGGGTGGAGACCAGTCCGGGAATAACCATCTCCGCGAATACGACCGGCACCACGCTGAACAGCAGCGCGGCCCCAAGGATAATGAGTCTCAAATGAGTCCTCGTGGACGGGACCCCGCCCGCGTTTGAGAACTCCGGCATGGGCGAATCAGTAAACATCCAACTCATAAATGGACCAGTGATAGGTGCTGCTCGTTCCCGTCTGCGTGACGCGAATGTAGCGCGCGGTCTGCGGCGGGAACGTGATGCTCGTGATGCCTAATTCTCCCGCGCTGCTGGCCACCGGTTCGCTCCATGTCGTGCCGTCCTTCGACACAGACACCGCATACTTGACCGGCGAATCCCACAGCGCCCAGGTGTTATCGAGCACGAGGCGGTGAAAGGTTTGCTCCCGCTTCATGTCCACCTGGAACCATTGACCGGGATATTGCGGCTTCGTCCGGTCGCGCCAGCCGTTCCAATGATCCCCGTCGAGCGCATTGGCCGCAGAGATGTCGATGGGAATCTTCGCTCCGCTGAAAGGAAACGTGGTGTCGGGCACGGACGCCGTCGCCGTCCACGATTTCTTGTCGAGTGCCACGTCGCGCGATGGCGGGGGCGGCAGCGGTTTCGGCGAGGTGATGGGCAGTGCGCCTACGCCGACAAAAGTCCACGTCCCCGGCTCCGCGTTGAACTTCACGTAGTCCGCATCCTCGCCATTCCAAGTGACACCTTTGACGCCGCCATTGAAAGTGCCCGACCAAATCGCGGTGCCGTTCACCTTGATGGATTCCAGTTTGGAAAAAGAACCTTTCGGAAGGCCGACAATCGCGGTGGTGCCCGGCGGCGAATCCACGCGCAGCGAATACTCCGAAGTCGACTTCGTCATCTCCACGGCCACCTTGCCTTTGATGGTCGGCACCACGCACTTCAGCGACGTGAGGAACGCTTCCTTCGGCAAAACGTGATACGTGCTCCAGCCCGGTGCCTCCGGCGAAATTCCGGTGATGGTCTGCGACAGAAAAATCGCGGGCGGATTCCAACCGTGATTCAACGATGACGCGTCGTCGTAGGCATCGATGCGCGACGCCCACCAGCGGTCGTAGTGCTCCCAGAGCGTCGTGAAGCTGCCCGGGATCATCGTGCGATAGCGGCTCGACATGCGGAGCAACGCGGCCTCCTGCCGGCCCATCATGCACAGCGCCTCGAAGACCCAGCGGTCAAAAAAGCAGCTTGAATATGTCTTCTTGCGCAACACGTTTTTATAAATCGCATCCCACTTCGCGCGATCCGCCAGGCCGGAATGCACCGCCATCGCGTTCGCGCGGTCGTCGGGGGTCTTCACCTGCGATGACATGTAGAACGACCCCTGCCAATACTTAGTGTCGAACGTGCCTTGGATGTCGGCGAGTTTCGCGTCGATCACCGGCACATCCGCTTCGTGTCCCGTCACGAGCGCCATTTTTCGCAGTGTCTTCAGGCAACTGTAAAAGAAACAGGTCTCGATGACGGCGGTATCCTTCACCTCCTTGCCCCAGTCGAACCAAGTGCGCGGATTGCCGAACTTGTACGTCTCGAAGAGGAACGTCTTCGTCGTGTCGTAAATCGCCGCCATCGACTCCGTGTCGCCCGTCTGCAAGTAGTAAAACCACAAGCCCGATTCGCTCAAAAATTCCAGGTGCTGGCCGGGATAAAACTTCGGTTGAAGTTTCCGCAGCACGAGATCCTTCGCCAGCCGATGCGCCGACGAGTCGAACACGTAAAAGCACTGGTTCATCTCCGGCGTTCCATCGCCCCAAAAGCCGACCCGCTCGCGATCCGGGCAATCGTAGAAATGATCCCTCATGCAGACATAAGCGGTGCGCGCCGCCTTGTTCCACAGCGTCGTGAAGTCGCGGTCGTTGCACTCGAACGAACCAGCGAACTCGGTGTTGAATCCCGTCTCCCGATACTGCACGGACCTCACCGTGACGCCCGCTGGGATGGTGTAAATCGCGCCTTCGCCGCTGACCCAATTCTTCGCCTCGTAGGTGTGCTCGCCCGCTTCCGTGGTGCAGGTTTCGGTGGGCGTGAGATAGAGCACGAGTGGATTGCTCGAGTTGAGCCGGATGACTTTTCCCGCCGGTGCCTCGACTCGCAGCGAAGGTTGGAAATGGCAATTGTAAGGCAGAGTGCAGACCAGCTTCCACGCCGCTTCTTCAGAATGTGGCAGATCCTTCGACGTGCGAACGTAGTCCTTCAACCCGTAGTCTTTGATTAGCGAAGTGCCAGTCGGCGTGTTCTCGGCAGAGAGCACGGCACCAGCCCAAAGCAGAAGAGCGGTGAGCAACAGAGGCCGTCGGATCGTGCGCATGTTCATAATCAGGTCAGCTAGTTTTTGCAGCGGCATTCCCGGCCAGAAAACTTTCATGCGATTCGGGTGCCGCCCCGTCTGCACGCTGGTCCGCGGCGGCGAGCAACTTTGCTGCGCGTAAAGGCGATTGAACCGCCGCCCCGCCGCCGCTGGGCATTGCGGCGCAGAAGAATCCAAGGAGTGCGAGAGCGAAACCAGGATGCTTCATGGACGATGGGCCGATCACTGTTCCTCCGCGGCCGGCTTGTTTTTCGCCGGCCCCTTGCCGCCCTGTACGCGGACGGGCCAGTTCTTTTTCACGAGGGCTTTCAGCTCGGCTTGGGCTGACGCGAACTTCGGATTGCCGGCAAGGTTGTTCAACTCCTGCGGGTCGGCGTCGTGGTCGTAAAGCTGCGCGCCCTTCGCTCCGTCATCCCACTCGATGTAACGCCAGCGATCCGTGCGCACGGTGTAACCCGGAAAGCCGCCGCGCTGCACCTGCGTGAAGGCCGGGCGCGTCCACGTCGCCTGCGGATCGTTGAGCAACGGACGCAGGCTCGCGCCTTCCAGATTCTTCGGCGGCGTGACACCGGCGAGGTCCGTGAGCGTGGGATAAAGGTCGAGGAGTTCCACGATGCGCGGCGAGACCTGGCCCCGCGCTTTCTGGCCGGGGGCGGCGATGATGAGCGGCACGCGCGCCGATTCCTCGTAGCAACTTTGCTTCATCCACAGACCGTGCTCGCCGAGGTGGTAGCCGTGGTCGCTCCAGAAGACGACGATGGTGTTGTCCCAGAGTTTGAGCCGATCCATCGCGTCGAGGACGCGGCCGATTTGCGCGTCCACGAACGAGATGGCGGCGTAGTAGGCCAGCTTGCATTCGCGGGCCTGATCGGACGTCACGCCCTGATAAGGCCAGGGCCTGGTCGAGGCGAGCGAGGGCGCGGGGACGGTTTGGGTGAAGTTCGTCGCCACCTCGGGCAGCGTAATTTTGTCGAGCGCATAGAGGTCGAAGTATTTCGACGGCGCGATCCACGGCGTGTGTGGCTTGTAGAAACCGATGGCCAGGAAGAAGGGTTCGGACTTGTGCTTCTCCAGCAGTGCAATCGCCTGCGTGGCGACTTTGCCGTCCGTGTGGTCTTCGTCGCGTCCGGGCTTGTCGGAGAGGAAGGCCATCGCGGCACCCAGGCCCGCTTTCTTCGAAGCCGGATAGCGAATCAGATCCTGCTCCAGCGCGGTCTTGTCGCGTCCGGCGGGATTGAAAAACTCCTGCCACGAGTTTGGATCGTCGAGTCCGCTGGTGCCGATGTCGCCCGGATTGCCGTAATGATAAATCTTCCCGACGCGTCCGTAGTAGTAACCATTCTGCCCGAAGCATTGCGACAGGGTGACCACGTCGGGCAGCCCTTGTCGGAAGTGATACTGCAAATCAAACACGCGCGTGTGGCCCGGGCGCAGCCCGGTCATGAGCGACGAGCGGCTCGGCGAGCACAGCGGGAACTGGCAATACGCGCGGTCGAAGCGCACGCCCCGCGCCGCGAGCCGGTCAATGTTCGGCGACTTCACCAACGGATGCCCGTAGCAACCGAGGTCGTTATTCATGTCGTCCACGGCGATGAAGAGGACGTTGGGCCGGGCGGGGGGCTGGCCATCAGCGGCGCGAAGGATCGCCTGTGGAATCAGGAGCAGGGCCGCGAGGGCGAGCGCTTTGGTGATGGTGGCTTTCATGTTGCAGTGAGATTTATTTCTTTTGGTTGTTCCGTCGAGCCGCGGCGGCCGCGCGTTTCGGAGCGGGCACCGCGTCGGAGTCATCCTTGAATTCTGCCCGCAGCCGGGTGAGTTCGGCTTTCAGATCCGTCACCGTCTTCGCGTAGGCCGCGTCGTCGTACACGCTGCGCAGTTGCTGGGGATCCTTTTTCAGATCGAACAGTTCCCACTCATTCGTCCGGTAGAAGTGGGCGAGGGTGTAGCGGTCGGTGCGCAGGCCGTAATGCGGCGCCACGCCGTGGCCGGGGTCGTAGTAATGGTAGTAAAGACTGGTGCGCCAGTCGGCCGGCGTCTCGCCGCGCATGATGGGCACGAGCGAGCGCCCGTGGAGTCCCTCGGGTGCTTTCCCACCCGCCATCTCCACAAAGGTCGCGGCGTAATCAATGTTCTGCACCAGCGGCGTGAAGCGGCTGCCGGGCTTGACCACGCCGGGCCATTGCACAATGAGCGGCATGTGCAGCGACTCCTCGTAAATCCAGCGCTTGTCGAACCAGCCGTGCTCGCCGTTGTAGAAGCCCTGGTCGGACGCGTAGATGACCGCGGTGTTTTTCTCCAGACCCTCGGCCTTCAGGTAATCAACGACGCGACCGAGGCTGTCGTCCACCGCCTTGATGCAGCGGAGATAGTCCTTCATGTATTCCTGATACTTCCAGCGCGTGAGTTCCCGTCCGGAGAGATTGGCGTTCGTGAATGCTTCGTTGCGCGGGCCAAAGACAGCCTGCCATTCCGCGAGTTCCGCGTCCGTCAGGCGCTTCATCTCGCCGGGGCGTCGGCCCGGTTCAAACACTTTCAAGTCGCTGGGCAGATTCATCTCGCGGGCGATTTCCATTTCCTGCGCGTGCGCCGACGAAGTCCGTCCGGCGTAGTCGTCGAACAACGTCTCCGGCTCCGGCACCTTCACGTCGGCCAGCCACTTGTAATAGCGCGGCGGCGGCATCCAGTTCCGGTGCGGCGCCTTGTGCTGCACCATGAGCATGAAGGGCTTCGTCTTGTCCCGCTGCCGCAGCCAGTCGAGGCTCATGTCCGTGATGACGTCCGTGGCGTAACCCTTGCGCTGTTCCTTCCCGTCGGGGCCGATGAAATCGGGGTGCCAGTATTCGCCCTGACCGATCAACAGCCGCCAGTAGTCGGTCTTCGCTGGGGTGCCGGCGAGATGCCACTTGCCGATCACCGCCGTCTGATAGCCCGCCTCGCGCAAGGTCGTGGGGAAGGTCCACAGTCCGTCGCGAATCGGTTTGCTCAACGTCATCACGCCGTTGGAATGAGAGTGCAGCCCGGTGAGAATCGAGGCGCGACTCGGCGAGCAAAGTGAGTTGCCGCAAAAGCTGTTCACGAACAACCCGCCCTGCGCCGCCAACCGATCCATGTTGGGCGTGACACCCTGTTGCCGGCAGAATTCCGAGAGCCGCGCGTGGTAGGCCCCGATCGTTTGCAGCGAATGATCGTCGCTGAAGACGAAGACGATGTTCGGTCGCGCGGAGTTCGTTGTCTCGGCGGCGCGAAGTGTGGCCAACAATGAAAGCAAAAGCGCGGCGACGAGTGTGAGAATGATTTTCATTTCACGGATGCGCTCCTCTCCAACTCCTGACGCGTGGCGATGGGCACGTAGCCGATCTCCATGCCCTTGGGCGGAGTCACAAGCTGGGCGGGATCAAGATCCGCGAGCTGGCCGACGGTGGGCGGCGCGAGGTAGTTGCGGTCTTTGGTCCAGGCGCGATGCAACTTCTCGACGCGCGTCTGCATTTGCTCGCGTTCTTCTTTCGTCAGATCAGCGTTCAGCAAGGCGGGCTGATCGGCGAAGCGATACCAGTAGTAAGTCACAGTGCTGCCATCGCCGAGCTTCACCTTGAACGGGCCGGCGACGGGGCCGGGGGTTTTCCAACTGCTCGCAGGATCGTCCGGCGTGGTGCGGGTCTTCTGGGGCTTTTCCTGCGGCGTCTCAAAGCGGTGGGCGGCGAGGCTGAGTTCCGGCGGCACCTCCTTCGCGGCGACCACCGACCACTCCTTCGTTTTCCCATTCGTGCCGAGACGATAGAAACCCGGCAGCGTCACGAGACCGCCATTCCTGCTGGTCAGCGTTTCGTCCCAGCGACCGCCAATGGTGTTTGTGTCCGGCGTGGTCGAGGTGGCGAATGATTTCCACGCGAGCCGGAATCTTTCTTCGCGCGGGGCCTTGGGGGGAATAAAACTCCAGCTCGATCCGCCGTTGGCCTTGAAGTTCTGCACGGCGGCGGCCTCGGACTTGATGACACCATCAGCGGGCGCACCGCCGTCGAACCAGCGCTGCACCTCGTCCCACAGCGCGGCTTTTTTATAGACCGTGTGGCGATGCAGCAACGTCGAGCGACCGTCCGGCGCGACCGGGAACGAGGTCGGGGTCAGGCGCGCAAACATCGTTCCGTCCTTCGCCGACTCGAAAATGGCGGGGATGTGCTGCGTCTCCATCTGGATGGCTTTGTTCGGGTCCGCCGGGATCGAATCGAGCAGCCGGCCCGCCCACTCGGGATGATCGAGCAAGGCGGCGGACCAGAAGAACGGCGTGAAGAATGTGGCCGGGCCTTTGAAATTTCCCGTGTTCAAAAACAGCGTCCAGCACTGGTTGCCCGTCGGCACAGCCTTGCCCGCCGTCGTGGCCTTCGGATTCGTGAGCGGCAGCGGGAGGTAGCCGTAGCCGAACAGTTCGCCGCTCGTGCCTTGTTTGAGGTTCAGCCCGTCGAGTGGAAAGAGCAGCCACGGACTAAGCTGCGCGACACCGTAAAGGCCGCGCGGTTTTTCCCAACTGCCCGCGCCGTAGCCGGGGCCGTTGGCGATCCACTTAAAGTTGTCGCCGACGCCGCCCATGATGAACTTCGGCGTGGTGGTGGGAAAATGCGTGTCACGCCACCAGCCGAGGCCACCCTCGATGTCGGTGTAGCATTTGGCCTCCGGTTTCTGGCCCGGTTTATACTGCGGATGCATCCAGGTGCCGACGAGACCGCTCTGGAAATCGTGGCCGGGATACGTCTCCACCAGCGGCCACGCCGCAGCGTAGAGGGAAAAGCCGGCGTTGAATTCATTGGAGACTCGTTCACCGCCATACAAGAGATAGCCGAACATCTCGCCCTTCTGCACCTCGGCGTGCGCCACGGGGGCGGCGGTGTTGCAGAGCAAGAATGCGGCGAGGCTGGCGAGGCTCGCCCTGCTCATGGAAGTGCGGTGCGTCGTTTGGCTTGGTTTCATCAAGAGTCGGTTGCGTTAGTTCAGTTTTGGGAGCGAGGCACGCCATTGCAGAGCGGCGATTTTCATCCTCGCGGTCCGCTCGGGCTGCGGCCCGGCGAGGTTTTTTGTTTCATTCGGATCGGTGGCGAGATCGTAAAGCTCCGCGCCACTGCCGTCGGCGTTGAGGAGCAGCTTCCATTTCCCGTCGAACATCGCGACGTTGGGACTGCGGTCCGGGGCGGCGGGATATTTGAACGAGGTGTCGTTGCGACCGTACTCCCAGAAGAGCGGTTTCGTGCGCTCGATGGCATTGCCGAAGAGCGCGGCGGAGATGTCCACGCCGTCGCTGGAGTATCGTTTGGGCAGCCCGGCGCCGGCGATGGCCGCCAGCGTTGGAAACACATCGACGGCGTGCAGCACAGAGGTGGCGTCCACTTTGCCGGCTGGAATTTTTCCGGGCCAGCGGACGATGAATGGCAGCCGCGTGCCGCCTTCGTAGAGACTGAGTTTGCTGCCGCGCAGACCAACGTTGCGCTCGCCGTTGAAGGTCGGCAGCGCGCCGTTGTCGCTGGCGAAAATGAGCAGGGTGTTCGTGGGCACGGCGTCCATGAGGCGACCCACTTGCCGGTCCAACTCGGCAATGACGACGGCGAGGTTCTTCCGGGGCCTTCCGTTCTCGGCCTTCATCGGCACCCATGGCGTGTGCGTGTCGTCGAACCACAGGTTCACGAAGCACGGCTGGCTGTCGTGCTTTTTCAAGAAGGCCAGCGTCTCATCCACCATCCAGCGCGTGCGCTCGTGACGCGGCACCTGCTGTGGCTCGCGTTTTTCATCCGGTCCCCACGGCGTCGTCTTCCGTCCGAGCGGCGCGGCCGGCTCCGGGCTTTCGTAAGTGCCGAGGCCGAGGTCATAGCCGTAGGCGGCAAACTTTGGCGCGTTCGTCACGTCGCGCCCGCCGCCGAGATGCCACTTGCCGATGTGGGCGGTGGCGTAGCCCGCGGCCTGAAGCGCGCGTGGCAGCGAGGGCGCGCGCGGGTCGAGAAAGTCCACCTGCTCGCACTCGCGATTGCCCGCGCGCGTCTGCATGAAGCTCGTGATCTTCCAGCGCGCGGGAAATTGCCCCGTGATCAGTCCGCAGCGCGACGGGGAGCAGATCGGCGAGGCCGCATAGTAGCGGGTGAAGCGCGTGCCTTCCTTCGCCAGACGGTCAATATTCGGCGTCGGTTGAATGGTTCCGCCGTAGCAACCCACGTCGCCTGCCCCCATGTCGTCGGCCAGGACGAAGACGATGTTGGGCTTGGCCAGTTCGGCGGCGGCGCGAGCGGAATAAGGGACGAGCAGGCCCAGTGCGGCCAACCCGGTCAGAAGGTGCGTGAGGGTGAAGCGCATCATGAATTCATTTGGCGGGAGAATTCTTTCGGGCAGCGGCGCGGGCGGCAGCGGGATTGCCCGGGGGCACCGCGTTTTTCAGAAAGACGTCCAATCGCGCGCGAAGTTCTTTCACCTTCTGCGGCTGTGCGGCGGCGAGGTTCTTTGATTCGCTGATGTCTTCGGCGAGGTTGTAAAGTTCCACCCCTTTCACGCCGTCAGTTTTTTCTGCGCCCTCGGAGGCTTCCTCCGCGTCGGTCTCGCTGGCATTGAGCAGGAGTTTCCAATCGTCCATCCGCACGGCGGCGCGGCCCGGCGTGGTCCCCATGAGCAGGATGGCGTCGTGCGGGGACTTCGCGCCCTGGGTGAGCACGGGCCAGAGGTCGAGTCCGTCGGGCGCGAGCTTCTGTTGCGCGGAGGCACCAGCGAGTTTCAGCAGCGTGGGATACCAGTCCACGGCGTGCATCGGTTCCTTGTTTGTCGTGCCCGCTGCGATGTGGCCGGGCCAGGTCGCGAAGGCGCACACGCGCATCCCGCCTTCGTAGATGGTTCCCTTACCCGCGCGCAGCGGCACGTTGCTCGTGACGCGGCCGGGTGCCGGGCCGCCGTTGTCGCTGGAGAAAATGATGAGCGTGTTCTTGCGCAATCCCTTCTCGTCGAGCGCGGCGGTGATTTGCCCGATGGCCTCGTCCACGGCGGAGAGCATTCCCGCGTAGGTCTGGCGCACGCCGGTGAGATTTGGATAAGCCCGCTTGTATTCCGCCGGCACCTGATGCGGCGCGTGGACGCCGTTGAACGGCACGTAGAGAAAGAGCGGCTTGTCCGCCGGTTGCGCGCGAATGAGCCGGCACGCTTCCTTCGCCACGAGATGCGTCGAGTAGCCCTCCTCCTTCAACGGCACGTCGTCGCGATACCAGTCGGGTTTGCCGTCGCGAATGTGCGTGAAGTAATCAAGCGCGCCGAACATGTGGCCGTACTGATGCTCGAACCCGCGCCGCGTCGGCATGTACTCCGGCTTGAATTCGCCGAGGTGCCACTTGCCGCAAATCGCCGTCGTGTAACCCGCCTCGCGCAGCGCCTGCGGCAGCAACCGTTCCGCGAGCGGCAATCCCCACGGCGCGCCCGGTCGCACCACATTGTAAACACCCGTGTGCGTGGCGTAACGCCCGGTCAGCAGCGCCGCCCGCGTCGGCGAGCAGACCGGCTGCACGTAAAACGAGGCCAGCACCGCGCCCTCCTTGGCGAGCTTGTCGATGTGCGGCGTGCGAATATCCTTGCTGCCGGTGAAGCCGACATCCGCGTAGCCGAGATCATCGACGAGGAGATAAACGATGTGGGGCCGCAGCGCGGCGGCGGAGAGTTGGCCGCAAAGAGCGCAAAGGACCGCGAAGAAGAAAACTGGCTTGGTCATAGATTCATCCTTTCCCAGCCCGGCCTGGCCCGGAAGTATTTTTGCGCGAGAACGCGGACGCAGGGACATCCTGCCTGGGCAACGTGGCGCTGCTCCATTGCAGCTTCAGCGCGGGAGCGGCGGCGCTGCGGCGGTAGTAGAGACGGAAGGGATGCCGACCGGCTTGCAGGCGAATCGCACCGCTCACTTCGTCACTGGCGGCGTGACCGAAGTCGGCGTCAATCACCGTGGCTTCGTGCAGGCGGAGCAGCGCGCCGGAATTCGCGGTGAGGTGGAAGGTGTATTCGCCGTCGGATGGAACTTCGAGGTAGCCGGTGAACAGAAGCGCGTCGGCATTCTTCGTCACGCCGGGCGAGACTTCGCCGCCGGTGCCGGTGGCGGTTGGCTTCACGTCGTCCAGCTTCGCGACCCACGGGGTTGATTGCTCGAACGCGCGCCACTCCAGGCCGCTGATGATGTTCGAGGTTTTCACGGCGGGCACGAATTCGTTGTCGTAAGGGCGCTTCGCCTGAGTATCGGGCCGGCGCACACGCAGCACGGTGTCGTGCATCTGCTGTTGCAGCGCGGCGAAGGCGGGGAGGCGCGCGAGGTTGTTCGTCTGCTGTGGGTCAGTCACGACGTTGTAAATCTCGTAGGGCGCGGCGTGTTCTTTGATCTGGTAGCGCACGCCCATGAAGTCGCCGACGCGCAGCGCCTGCATTTGCTCGCGCACGCGACCCCGATGGATCGGGGCAAACTCCTCGTAGGGCGGCGTTCGTTGGTTCTGAGAATATTCCACGTAAACGCGCGAGGGCATCTGCGTTCCCCGGCCCGTCAATGTAGGCACCAGCGAAACACCGTCGCTGCGCGCGGGCGAAGGAACACCTGCAAGTTCGGCGAAAGTCGGCAGCCAGTCGTGAAATTGACTCGGCTCCTCACTCACGCGTCCGCGCGGCACCTGCCCCGGCCACCGCGCCAGCGCCCCGACTCGGATGCCGCCTTCCCAGAGATCGCGTTTAATGCCGTCGTGCGGACCGAAGCTGTTGAAGAAACCCGGATCGTAATTCTCCTTCAGATACGACTCCTTGCTCGGCCCGTTGTCCGACGTGAAGACGACGAGTGTGTTGTCATCGATGCGCAGGTCTTTCAGCAGTTGCAGCAGGTCGCCCACGCACTCGTCAATGCGCCGCACGTCGCTGGCGTAGCGCTTGTAAACGTCCGGCCAAGGCTGCTCCGGCGTCGCGCGGTCGCGGTCGTGATCCCACGTCGCGGTCGCGTAGTCGGGATGCGTGAAGGAATCGGGCGTGCCGTCGGCGGTGTTGATCATGTGGCCCGGCGTGCCGAGCCATTGCACGCCGCCCCTCGCGCCTGCGCCAACGGGGAATGTGCCGGGCGGCAGTTGCAGCTTCGCGTGCGGCGTGTCGTAGGCAAGATAGAGGAAGAACGGCTGCTGCGGTTTCGCCGCGTGCTGATCGACAATCCACTTCTTCGCGCGCGCCGTGAACAGGTCGGTGGTGTAACAGCGATCAAAATTCGTCGTCACGTCCGTCGCGCCGTCGAGCAACACCTGACCGTCCTCCTTCGGATAATGCCAGTGCCCCGCGTTGTGGCCGATGTAGCCGAAGTAGGAATCAAAGCCGCGACTTAGCGGATGCGCCGGCCAGCGATTCGGCAGCGCGTCGTCGCGCTTGCCCTGCACGCCCCACTTGCCGACGCACGCCGTGGCGTAGCCCGCGCCCTTCAGCACCGAGGCCAGCGTGTGATTATTCTCCAGCGCCTTGTCGAACTGATTGTCCCGCACGTTCGCGTGCCCCTGATGCACGCCGAGCAACAGCGACGCCCGCGACGGCGCGCACACGGGCGCGGGACAATAATGCTGGCGCAACTGCACGCCCTCCGCCGCCATCCGGTCGAGCTGCGGCGTGAGATGCCACGGTTCCGCGCGATCGTTCGCCGCCCGCCGCGCATTCTGAAAAAACACGCCCACATCGCCGAGTCCCAGATCGTCGGTGAGGATGAAAATAATGTTCGGCGGCGTGGCGGCGGGGAGTTGGCCGCAGAGCAACCAGAAGAGCGCGAAAAGGGTGAGTGATGTCTTCATGGTTTGGCGGCATCCGGATCGGGCAGCCTTCCCCGGTCACCGGTTTGCTCGATCCATTGCTCGACGGCGGCGCGGAGTTTTTTCAGCGCGGCCTGGTGCTCGGGTTTTTCCGAGGCGGCGAGGTTGTGGATTTCGTGCGGGTCGGTTTCGAGGTCGTAGAGTTCTTCCACCGGCATCCGGGGTTGGCAGAGAAATTCCTGCACGGCATTCAGCTTTCCCTCGGCGTGCAACTGCTGCATGAGATTCCAGACGGGGTATTGCTTCGCCTTGTAGGCGTTCGAGGAAAAGAACGGCGCTTCGGGCGTGAAGTTTTTGATGTAGCGAAAGCGCGCGTCGCGCACGGCGCGGTGGCGCATCACGGTTTCGTCCATGCGGTCGCGCGCGGCGAAGGCCAGCTCGCGCGGCGGCTCGGCACCGTCGCCGAGAAAGACGCGGCCTTGCATGGTGGCGGGCTTTTTCACACCGGCCCAGGCGAGCGTCGAGGCGGTGAGATCAATCGCCTCGATGAGACGCGGTTCATCGTGGCCGGGTTTGAAGCCCGCCGGCACCACGACGCCGCGCGGCCAGCGGATGAGGAGCGGGACGTGCAAGCCTTCTTCGTAGAGGAACTGCTTGCCGCGCACCTGCGACTGCCCGTTGTCGCCCATGAAGACGACGATGGTGTTGCTCGCGAGTCCGTCGGCGGCGAGTTGCGCGAGGATGCGGCCGACCTTGCGATCCAGTTCGCGCGCGGAGTCGAGATATTTGGCCCAGTCCTGGCGCGCGACGGGGTGGTCCGGGTAATACGGCGGCAGCGCGA
>JAYVNY010000113.1:0-7696 GCA_043758205.1 Akkermansia sp. | reverse complement strand
ACCTTCATGTTCTTCGCATCCGCTTGCTTGGAGAGCTCGAGCATCCGGCGCGAGGTCGGGCCGTCGGCGGTCACGGGTTTTTCCATGAACACATTCACGCCCTTCTCGATGGCGTATTTGAAATGCACCCAGCGGAACGCGAGCGGCGTGGTGAAGATGGCCACGTCGCCCTTGCGGAGAGAATCAATCGCGTGCTTGTAGCCGTCGAAGCCGATGAACTTGTTGTCCGCCTTGACCTGCACCTGGTCGTTGAACTTTTTCTTCAAATTGTCGTGGCTGGCGTTGAGCTTGTCCTCAAAGACATCCGCCATCGCCACGATTTTCACCGGGCCGTCCTTGGCGGTCATGGCGTTGCCGGCGGCACCGGTGCCGCGCCCGCCGCAGCCGACGAGGGCGATGTTGATGGTCTGGCTGTCCTGCGCGTGGACATGCGGGAGGACGATGCCCGCGAGCGCGGAGACGGTGGCGACCTTGCCGGTGGTTTTCAGAAATTCCCGCCGCGACGTGGCGGCGGATAAATTGGAGTCGGGCGATTGATTCATGTGTGTATTTCGGGACGAAGGCTTCGGGAAGTCAATTCAAGGAATGTCACGACGACACTTTGTTTGCGGCGTGTTTCACCGGCCACCCAACGCACCACCGCAAAATAAAAACGGCCTGGCTTCTCGCCAGGCCGTTGCCGATTCGCAATAGAAATTCCTCAGAGCAGCTTCGCCAGCAACTCGTCGTTCGTCTTGTGCTTCTTGAGCGCGGCGGTGAGCGTCTCCATCGCTTCGACGGGGTTCAGGTCCACCATCATGCGGCGCAGCTTGCGCACGGCTTCAATGTTCTTGGGCACGTAGAGTTTTTCCTCTTTGCGCGTGCCGCTCTTCGGGATGTCAATGGCCGGGAACAAGCGCCGCTCCGAAAGCTTGCGGTCGAGGATCAACTCCATGTTGCCGGTGCCTTTGAACTCCTGGAAAATCAGCTCGTCCATGCGGCTGCCGGTATCCACCAGCGCCGTGGCGATGATGGTCAGCGAACCGCCGTTCTCGATCTTGCGCGCCGAGGCGAACATCTTGCGCGGAATCTCCAGCGCGCGCGCATCCACGCCGCCGGTCATCGTGCGGCCGCTGCCGCCGTGGACGGAATTGTAGGCGCGGGCCACGCGGGTCAGCGAGTCGAGCAGCACGAACACGTCCTTGCCCGCCTCCACTTCGCGGCGGCAACGCTCGATCATGAAGCGCGAGAGACGCACATGCGTTTCCAGTTCCTGATCGTTCGAGGAGGCCACCACCTCGGCCTTCACCGAACGCTGGAAGTCGGTCACTTCCTCGGGCCGCTCATCAATGAGCAGCACCATGACGTGAACCTCGGGATGGTTCGTGGTGATGGCGTTGGCGATTTGTTTGAGAATGGTCGTTTTGCCCGTGCGAGGTGGGGCCACGATGATGCCGCGCGTGCCTTTGCCGATGGGCGTCACGATATCAATGACGCGCGTCTCAAGCTGGTCGGGCGTCGTTTCGAGGCTGAATTTCTCGATGGGATCAATGGTCGTGAGATTCTCGAAGCGCGAAGCCTTGGTGTAGTCGTTAAAGGCCATCCCGTTGACCTTCTCCACCGTCTTGAGCTGCGGATTGCTGCCGCGATGCGGCGGATTCAGGTAGCCTTCGATGAACGCACCTTCCCGGAGGAAGCTGCGTTTGATCGTGTCGGGCGTGACAAAAATATCCGTGGGCTTCGGCGAAAAATGCTGCTCGTGCGAGCGCAGGAAACCGAAACCCTTCTCCGAAATTTCCAGAAATCCCGAGCCGAGTTCGGCTGCGCCATTGCCTTGCGGCGGATTGCCAGCGGGGGAATGGCCCTGCTGGGCGGTGCCTTGTGGGGCGTTACTCATATGTTGTGTTGATGAAGAGCCAGAAAACCAGAACCCAATGAATTATGAACTTTTGGAAAACCGGGCGTCGGAACAATGACACCGCAGCTGGACCTTCAACGGGCGTGAATAAAGGGGAAACTCCCGGCCCGTGCAACTACTTATTTCAGGGCTGACGGGGGTTTTCGCACTGTCCGGCCCGCCGGGACGTGCACGAGGAACGCGGTCCTCACGCCAAAATTTCTCCCCCTTCCACCGCTTCAGTTGTCATTCGACATCCCCCGCCGCTCCCGCTAGAACTCGCCCTATGTCTGAATCTTTGAACGCGCTCACCCTCGCCCAATACATTGACCACACCCTGCTCAAACCCGAGGCCACGGCGGGCGACATCGAGAAGCTTTGCCGCGAGGCGCTGGAGCATCACTTCTTCAGCGTGTGCGTGAACGGCTCGCGCGTGGCGCAGGCCTATGCGCTCGTGGAAAATTCCGGCGTGAAGGTCGCGGCCGTCGTCGGCTTTCCGCTCGGCGCGATGAGTTCGGACGTGAAGCGTCTCGAAGTCGAGGCGGCCATTGATGACGGCGCGCAGGAAATTGATGTGGTGCTGAACATCGGCAAGCTCAAGGACGGCGACGCGAAGTATGTCCTGCGCGAACTGCGCGACGTGGTGGACGCCGCCGAGGAGCGCACCGTGAAAGTCATCTTTGAAACCTGCCTGCTCACGCGGGAGGAAAAAATTCTCGCCTGCAAGCTCACCGTCGAGTCCGGCGCGCACTTCGTGAAAACCTCGACCGGCTTCAGCACCGGCGGCGCGACCACACACGACATCCAGCTCATGCGCGAATGCGTCGGCCCGGACTTCGGTGTGAAAGCCTCCGGCGGCATCCGCGACGCGCAGATTGCGCTCGGCATGATCCAGTCCGGCGCGACGCGCCTCGGGACTTCGGCGGGCGTGGCCATCATCAAAGGCGCGGCTGGCGCGGCGGGTTACTGAGATGTGAGGCTCATGCGCGTTCTTCGACTCATCTTGCTTTGCGGTCTCACGGCGGTGGTAGTGCTTTTGCTTTGGTATCTGCGTGTAGAGCGCGGTTATGCACAACGAGCGCTAGAGTTCGAAACGTCCCTTCAACAAAATGTTGACCCAGAAGAGTTGCGCCGGTGGGCAATTACTTTTATGCGAGAGCACCCTCACGCGTATGGCGACGTGGCTACCAATGCCCCACAGTCCATTTGCAGAGTTAAGGGTGCTTCACCGCGGGTGTCGGTCATGGAGAGCGAAGGTGGCCGCGAGCCATACATTACGTTGAGTTGGGTCCGCACTGACCCGCATGTCGAGATTGGGACGACCAATTTTGTCGCGTATCCAAGTTCCAAGATGAGAAAATGGAGGGCGGGCATCTACATTTTCCCGCCAACCAAACAATGATTCCTAATTCTGCATTTCCGCGAACGGCGGCGGGCCATCTTTGAGTTTGGGTCTTTGATGGGTAATTGGGACGGCTGCCTGACTTTTTTGCCCAGAGTGCGCCGCGTTTTTGACTGTTGCCGTCAACGGATTTTTCTCCCGCCCGAAAAATAAATCCGTTTGCCCGCCGCGCACCCCGGCCTAGCTTCGCCTCAATCCACGGACTGGATTTTCCGACGTGGAATTGACGAATGATGCTGGAAACCAAATCCGCACCGCACTCGCCCGCTGAACTGCTGGGCGACGCACATCCCTTGCTCGACCAACTCGGCTCGCCCGACGAACTCGCCGTCACCAGCACCCTGTCGAGCGCGATGGAATTTTCCCGCGTGCGCGATCTCGCCAGCCTGCGCGCGTTCCTCGACACCTATTCGGCGCAAGTCCTGCAACCCATCGAACTGCCCGCCATCGTCGCCGCCCATCAACACGCCACGCGCGGCGAGGCGAGGGAACTGGTCGCGCTCGATCAACGGCTCGCGCAGGAAACCATCATCCGCGATTTCGCCGCCGCCAGTTGCCGCGTGGGGCAACGGCAGTTGAGCAAGCTGCGCCCGCTCCGTGATCAGCGCGTGGTGCAACGCTACCTCGCCGCCATCGAGTCCGGCGATGCGCGCGGCTGGCATACTCTGGTTTATGGTGTGAGCCTCGCGATGTTCTCGGTGCCGTTGCGCCAGGGTTTGCAGAATTACATTGAGCAGACCGCGCGCGGCTTCATCGAGCGCGCCGCGCGTCCGCTGCGGCTCTCGGAAAACAGTGTCGCAGAATTAACCGCCCATTGCTTCCTCGCCGCGCCCGCCGCCGTGGCCCAAGCGCTTGAAGCAAGCAGCGCGCTGCAAATCAGCTAGTGGGGCAGCCGTCCCGGCTGCCCACTAGGGTGCATCTTGGCACGGTTGCTGGGTAGTGGGACCGGCGCCCTCGCCGGTCAGTAGTCCGACAGGCGCCCTCGCCTGTCGAACTGCAAGCGGGGGCGCTTGCAGGACTAGGACAGCCGGTGGCGGCTGTCCCACTAAAGCAACCGTGCCAAGATGCGCCCCGCCCCACTACCCGCTCCTTTTCCGCGCTTGCCACGGGGACGGCGCGCGGTAGTTTCGAGCCGCCATGAAAAAACTCTGCACGCTCGCGTTGTTTCTCCTGCTGCTCACCTCCACCAATCTGCGCGCCGGGGAGGACTACGGCTGGCGTGTGGCCGGTACCGCCGTGGATATTTTCATCGCGCGTCCTTTCACCTTTGTCGCCTCCCTGCTCGGCGGCGTGGTCTGGACCGTGGCGCTCCCCATCACCGTGCCGACCAAGACCACGGGCGACTCGTTTGACGCGCTGGTGCGTCATCCTTGGAACCTGACGTTCGACCGCGAACTCGGCGACTACGGCGAAGATTAATTCGCGTCACGTCGTTTCTCCGCGACTCCCATGCCGCAGTTTTTTAATGCCGGTGACTGGCTGATCATTGTCACTTACCTGCTTGGCATCATTGCGCTGGGCGTCTGGTTCGGCAAAGACCAGCGGAACACGCGCGACTATTTTCTCGGCAGCAAAAACATCCCGTGGTGGGGCATCGGCTTCTCCATCGTCGCCGCCGAGACCAGCGCGCTGACCATCATCGGCGTCCCGGCGATGGCCTTCGGCGGGAACATCGCGTTCATCCAGATGATCGTGGGCTACGTGATCGCGCGCATCATTCTCGCGGTCATCATGGTGCCGCATTATTTCAAAGGAGAAATTTATTCGCCCTACCAGCTTCTGGAAAATCACCTTGGCCTGCGCGTGCGTCGGCTGGCGGGAGCGATGTTCCTGATCATGGAAACGATGGCGGCGGGCGTGCGCGTGTACGTGGCGTGTATTCCAATCCGTCTGATGCTGGGCGATTCGCTGCTCAGTTTCGGCGGCATGCTGAATCCCATCCTTGGTGCCATCATTCTCTTCGTCGGCCTGTCGCTCATCTACACCTACATCGGCGGCGTGAAGGCCGTGATCTGGACGGACGCGGTCCAGTTCGGGCTGTTCCTGCTCGGCGGTTTGTACGCACTCATCTACATCCCCACGCTAATGGAGGGCGGCTGGGCAGGGGCTTTTGCGAAGGCTAGCGAAGCGGGAAAACTTCACTGGCTGAATGCCGTCCCGCCGGCGGGCGTGGTGTGGAAAGACTTCTTCTTCTCCGCGCCGTTCAACATCTGGATGGGCATCCTCGGCGGCACCGTGCTGGTGATGTCCACGCACGGAGCGGAGCAGCTCATCGTCCAGCGCGTGCTCGCCTGCAAGAACGTGGCCGAGGGGCGCAAGGCCCTGATCCTCAGCGCCGTCGTCGTGTTCCCGCTGTTCCTGATTTTCCTGCTCGTCGGTGCGCTGCTCTGGGTGTTTTACCAGACGCATCCGTTCCAGATTCCGTTGCCGGAGGCGCGGCCCGGCATCAAAGCCAACGATTTCATCTTCCCCATTTTCATGATGAGCGAGGTCCCACACCTGCTGCGCGGTTTCCTGATCGTGGCAATTCTCTCCGCCGCGATGTCCAGCATCAGTTCCGCGCTCACGTCGTTGTCCTCGGTTTCCACGATGGACTTCGTGAAGCGCCTTCTGCCGGATCGCGATGAACAATTTTTCCTGCGCTTCAGCCGCAACTCGACCGTCTTCTGGGCCTTGGCGTTGATCGGCGTGGCGTGGCTGACGCGCGAAGTGCCGTTCGTGTTGAACGCGGCTTTTTCGTTGCGCGGCCTGACCAGCGGCGCGTTGCTCGGCAGCCTCTTGGTCGCGCTGTTTTGGAAACGTCTCGGCGCGAACGCCGCCGTCTGCGGCATGATCGTCTCGGCCCTCGTGATGAACGTGCTCTACTGGCCGCCGCAACTCGAAGCGACCAAGGGCTGGTGGAAGGAGCACATCGGCCCGGAAGTGTTCTGGCCGTGGTTCACGCTCATGGGCACCGCAACCACGCTGGGCGTGGCGTGGCTGGTGTCGTTGGTGTCGCGCCGGCGGACGTAACGCGGAAATTTCCCATGTTCGTCCGAAGGAATCTTTTCCGCGCGACCGCCGATGGCGCACCGCCTTTCCCTCACCCCGGCCCTCTCCCCAGCGGAGAGGGAGAGCGGCATTCAGTCTTCAACCTTGCAGGCGCGTTCGTCGTCAGCTTGCGCTGGCTGACTTTCTCCCTCTCCCCGAGGGAGAGGGCCGGGGTGAGGGGAAGGCGCTCCAAGTTCACACGCGATTTTCAAATGGCCCACGGCATTTTGCCGGACTGACTCATGGACCTCGCCTGGCTCTGCCTCTTCGCCTTTCTCGCCGGTTTCGTGGATTCCATCGTGGGCGGTGGCGGGCTGATTCAACTGCCCGCGCTCTTCGTCTTCCTCCCGAAAGAACTCGCCGCGAACATCCCGCTCGTCTTCGGCACGAACAAACTTTCCTCCCTCTGCGGCACGAGTGTGGCGGTGGCGCAATACGCGCGACGCGTGCCGATTCCGTGGTCGTCCATGCTGCCGGCCGCCGCCGCCGCGTTTCTTTTCTCCGCGCTCGGCGTGCGCGTGGTGCAAAGCGTGCCAAATGAATTTCTGAAACCGCTCACGCTGGTGCTACTCATCGCCGTCGCCGTGTACACTTACTGGAACAAGAAACTCGGCGACCTCCACGCGCCGAAGTTTGTCGCGCACCATGAACGCGTGCTGGCCGTCGGTGTCGGCGTGGTGCTGGGATTCTACGACGGCTTCTTCGGTCCCGGCACCGGCAGCTTCCTGATTTTCATTTTCATCGGCTGGCTGGGTTTTGATTTCCTCACCGCCTCGGCGAGTTCCAAGGCCATCAACTTCGCGACCAACCTCGCCGCCGTCCTCGTCTTCGCCGCGCGCGGCGACGTGCTCTACCACTACGCGCTGCCGATGGGCGCGTGCAACATCGCGGGCGCGCTGCTCGGCACGCGCCTGGCCTTGCTCAAAGGAAACAAATTCGTCCGCGTCATTTTCCTGACCGTGGTGGGCGTGATGATTGCGCGCTTCGCCCAGGAGCAATTCGCCCATTGAGCATCGAACGCAAAAGAGCGCGGAGACTCCTCCGCGCTCCTGAACCAACCCCTCTCGAACCAAACTTCTCAGTGGATCTGAATCTTCCTCGGCTGCAGGCGCGCGGCTTTCGGCAACGTCAACGTCACCACGCCCTGCTGGATTTCCGCGACGATCCTGTTTGTGTCAATCGACGGGTCCAGTTCGAACGACCGGTTGCGCCTCGTTCAGCTTCAGATCGTGACGAAGCTCTTTACAACCAGCCCGAAGTTAGTTCGGATGTCGTCGCGGGACACGCCGCTAAGGAAACGCTGAACCAAGCCGATTTCCCAATTTTCAATTTATGGCGGGTGCCAATGCGCTCGCCCCGGCAGAAAAAGACGACCGCTGGCGGCCGTG
>JAYVNY010000112.1:0-20576 GCA_043758205.1 Akkermansia sp. | reverse complement strand
AGCCGTCCCGTTGGTGGTCGAGAGGCTGGTGATGGTCAGCAACGCGCCGTCTGGATTGTAGTCATTGGTCAGCACGCTGATGGTCACGCTGGTGTCTTCCAGCGTGTTGTGGGTGTCGTTGATCGCCACGGCCGGGTCGTACACTGGCGTGATGGAGAAGGTGACGGTGGCGACGTTGCCGGTGTTCGGGCCGTCGCTGGCGCGGTAGGTGAAGCTGTCGCTGCCATTATAGTTGGTGGCTGGCAGGTAACTGAATGAGCCGTCGGCATTCAACGCCAGCGTGCCGCGGGTGGTGGTGCTGACCAGCAGGGCGGTCAACGCGTCGCCATTTGGGTCCACGTCGTTGCTCAGGATGCCATCGGCCGGCGAGACGGTCAGCAGTTGGTCTTCCGCGACGATATAAAGGTCGTTGGTGGACACGGGCGGAAAATTAAACGTCAAGACCGCCACCGCGCTCGTCACCGAAATCCAGGGATTTGACACCACCGCCGTGTAGTCTCCGGCGTTGGCCGCCTGGACATTGTCAAGGGTCAGAACTGAATTGGTAGCGCCGGCCAGCGCTGTCCCGTTGAAAATCCATTGATAGGTGAACGGCCCCATGCCGCCGGCCCCGACGGAGAAGGAAGCAGTCCGACCCCCCGCCACCTTTTGACTTTGTGGTTGGTTGGTGATCCACATGGCGGAGTCCACAATCGCGCGCGAGGCCGAGAATTCCGAGGTGTTGTTCACCGGGTCGGTGGCAGTCGCCGTGACCACCGTATCGTTGGTAAAAATCCACGGGACGCTCGCCTTGAAATTGCCGGGCGTGGTTGAAAGCGTCATGTCGGTTGCGCCAATAAAGTGGCGGCCTTGATTATTGGTGGCAGCAGCGGGCCCGGGGCTGGAGAAGAACTCCAGCCGGTAGGTCGAACCGACACGGCTGTCCAGGCTGCCTGTGATTCGCAGCACGCTGCTCACGATGACCGCGCTGGTCAGCACGGGATAGTTTTGGAGTTGGTTCGGACCGCTGTCCGCATCCCCCGCGTCGTTGGCCAGCACGCCCGCCACGCCGAGGTCAATGCCCTGGCGGCCGTTGGAGTAGATGGCATTGCCCAGCACGCCGTTATTGGTGCCGTCGGCAATCCAGACTCCGGGCTGAGCGTTGTAGGCAATCACGTTCCCGGCTCCGCTGTTCGTGCCGCCGATGAGGTTACCCACCGGAGTATTGGTCATGTAGATGCCGCAGCCGAGATTGCCGAGCGCATTGGTGCCGGTGACGTCCGTGCCGATATAGTTGCCCTGAATCAGGTTGTACCCAGCGTTGAAGATGGAGATGCCGTGGTTGGTGGTGCCGGTGCCGCTCGCTGCGGAAATCACGTTGCCCTCGCCGGGCTGCGAGCCACCAATGACGTTGAAGAACGAATTCGGATTAGTCAGCTCCAGGGCAAATCCTCTGTTGCCGCGCGGTCGTGTTCCGGAGGCATCCGTGCCGATGAAATTGCCTTGGATGATGTTGACCGGCGAGTTTTGCATGGAAATGCCGCCGCCGAGATTCCCGGAAATCACATTGCGCTGCCACGGCAGAGAGCCGCCGATGACGGCCTGGCCGGAACTGGCACGGATGCCCAGGCCCGTGTTGGCTCGCAGCGTGATACCGTCCGGGTCCAGCCCGATGAAATTGCCTTGGATGGTGGCGTTGCCCGAACTGCGCAGATACAAACCGTGTCCAGGAAAGTTCACAATCGCCAACCCATACACGGCGCAACCGGTGACCCCGATATCCAAGCCGTTGGCTCCGCTGGAAGCACCCCAAAGACGAATTTTGATCACCGCATTATTGCCATCGGTAAGGGTGTTCTCGCTGGCGCCCGGCTGGGTGTAGCCATCAATGACCAGGTTGGTGGCCAGGCTCGGCAGTGCGGACAACGGGCTGATGGTGTAGGGGCCGCCGGTCGAGGCGTTCGTGATGTTGAAGGCGATCGTTCTGGGAGCCGGCGCCACACTGACGCTGGCATCCAGGAGGGCCTGCCGCAAGGAACCGGCGCCGCTGTCATTGGTGTTGACCACGACGCGAAACCAACCGGCCAACACCGTCAACGAAGCCATCGAACTCGTCGCCGAGCCGTAGAGGTTGTTCACCACCACGTCGTAGCCTCCGGTGTCGGCCAACTGAACATTGCTGCGCGCCAGCGTCGAGTTGGTGGCCCCAGACAGGTCCACGCCGTTGTATCTCCACTGATAGTTCATGGGCAGCGAGCCCGAGACCACGACGGAAAACGAAATGTTCTGTCCCACCGCCACGGTCTGGCTGACCGGCTGAGTGGTAATTGAGGGAGGCGCCAGCACCGTCAAGGTGGCATTCGAACTCGGAGTGGTGCCGACGAGGTTTATGACGTCCACGCGATAGACGCCGGCCTGGGCAGATTGGGCATTCGAGATGGTGTAGGTGCTGTTGGTCGCACCGGTGACGAGCGCGCCATCGCGGTACCACTTGTACGACATGGAAGTGAGGCTGGAGGCGACGACCGAAAAACTCACCGTGCCTCCCTTCAGGACAGTCTGGTTCGAAGGTTGGACAGTGATGTTCGGGGGGAGGCCCAGTTGTGCGGAGCCTTCCAAAACGAGGAAACACAATAAAAACAGGCCGAAGGCGGCCTGTTTCAGTTTCTCATTCCAATGAAGATGACATGGCGAATGCATTCGCTCAACAAGAGTAGCGATTCGCGTGCCCCTGGCTCAAAAGCGCATGGCCGGTGCGGAATACTTTTGCATTTCCCCGGACTGGATCCGACCTGCGGGTGATCGAGGAATGGCGTGGGCCCGCGATCATCAGCACGACGGAGGTTCACACGCACGTCGCCGGGCGGCGGCGGCGCGAGGTGCATCGGAAATTTCAACCGCGCGGATAAGGTGCAGGCGAAACGGACCGTGGAGGCCGCTGGTTGGTTGATTGCTGACGGAGCGCCGACGCTCCATCAAACTTGGAGCGCGATCAGCCGGAAGACTTCACGGCGACCTGACGCTAAAATAACGCTGCGAGCCTATGGGTGGCAACGGTTCGGTGAACTGATACTGGCCGGGTGATATTTCCGCCATCGCGCCGAGGGCGGTCCAGTTGCTCATGGCCAGGGCAATGTTCGTGGTGCTCAACAAGGTGAAACTGGTCCCGGAAGCCGCCGACAAATTGAACTGTATATTCCCCCCCAAGCTGGTCAGCGCCGCCTTGAGCTGGAGAGGGGCCGGGGAAGTGGTCGTAAAGGCTACATCCTGGCCGATGACTTTGCCGGCGGTGTTGGTGGCCACGACGCGGCAGTGATAGAGGGTGCCTGGGGCAAGGCCGGAGATGGGAGTGGAGCCGGTCACGGAGTTGGTGACGGCTGGAAACACATTGGTCGCGGAGAGCGAGCCGTAGTTGGTGGTCGTGCCGTACTGGAAGTAGCAGATGGTCGCGGCCCCTCCCGGGTTGACTGCCGCGTTAAGCACTGCCGAACCAGACGCCACGGGGGAAGCGTCCAGGGTGGAAGCCGTCGGCGGGAGAAAACTGGTGGTAAAAGTGGCATCTTGTCCCACGGACATCCCGCCGAAGTTGGCCGCCACGATGCAGTAGTGATAGAGCGTCCCGGCTTGAAGTCCCGATATCGCCGCAGCCACACTGACCGGGTTGAAGGCCGCCGCCAGGGTGCCTGTCGCGGAAGATGATCCATAGCTAGGCGTGAGACCGTAGCGGAAATAGTGAGTGGTCGCAGTTCCTCGCGGGTCCACGCTCGCATTGAGCAATGATGATCCGCTCATAATATTGGAAGCGGCGAGCGTTATCAAGGTGGGGGCAGAATAGCTCTGAAGGCTTAGACTGTTAATGTTGATGGCACCCGACGCATCCGTCAGTCCGATATCGGAGCCGCGGAACAACATCGTGCCGGTGGCGACTGTTCCCGGCACAGAGTCTTGCTGGGTTTTAGTCACCTGCAGCGCCACCACATCAAAGGGGGTCTGAGCCACGCCGGCGAAAGAAGCGTTGGTATTGATCGAGACGAGCAGGGTGCCCGCCGGCAGGACGTTATTATTGAACGCCGTGGGATAGCTCAGCAAGCTCAGCCCTTTAACCTGGCTGGCAAGGTTGCCCAGGGGCGCACCGAGCAGCAAGGCGGCACAATCCGAGGTCTGGGTATTGGTGCCCATCCCGGTCCCGGAGACGGTCAGTGTGTAGATGTTCATGTGCATGGTGGCGTCGGAATGCGCGACGAGGAAGGTGCCGGCGGCCAGAGTCGTTCCACCGATGGTGGTGGGAGTTTCCACGATGGACACTTCATGCACATTGTAAATCGTGGTGCCAACGTGGACGCCTTTGTTCAGCAGCATGAACCAGGTGCCGTTGGTGTAATTATCCGCAGCAGTGGGCCGGTAAACGACGATGTCTTGCCGGGTGGCAACGAATTGGGTGTTCTGATTGCTGTTCAAAGTCACGGTAGCCGGCGCCTTGCCAGGATCGAGCACCATGACCAAATCCCCCGGTTTGAGTGTGAAGCGCGTCCCCGTGGTGCCGACCGAATTTGGCTTTTGGACAAAATGCAGGGCGCGAATTGGACACGGAGCGGCAAAGCCCGGCAGTGTCTGGAGAGTTCCTGCCGTCGCCACCCCGGGAGCACTGAAGACATCCCCAACGCCGCCAAACTGCATGATTTGTTTGCTCGTCCCGCTTGTGCCATTCGTGGCCGAGCCGGCGGTGCTGAACCACATCGAAGCCACCGGCACACCTGTCGGGGTGATGGTGAGACTAACCCATCCCGTCGCATAGACACTGCCGTCATAAGCCCGGAAGGTAAAACTGTCAGTGCCGTAATAGTTCGTCGCTGGGAGGTAAGTCACCGCCCCGGTGAACGGGTCGAGTGCAGCCAGCACGCCGTTGGTCGGGCCAGCCACGATTGCATATGTGAGGGCGGAACCGTTCGCTGAGGTCGCCGTCAGTTGCAGGTTGGTCGCCGTGTCTTGCGCGGTGGTTATGCTTGCGGTGTTGGCGACGAGCGATTGTAAGACCGACAAAATGGCGTTGGAACTGGTGGTCGTGCCGGTCGCATTTTTGACATCCACCTTGTAGACGCCGGCGTGGTTGGTCTGAACATTGGTGATGGTGTAAATGTTGTTCGTGGCCCCGCTGACGGCCGCGCCGTTTCGGTACCACTTGAAAGTCATCACGGTTGAACTGGAAGCAGCCACTTGGAAGGTGGCAGTGCCTCCGCTTGGGACAGTCTGATCCAAAGGTTGGACAGAGATGGTAGGAGGGGTGCCCACCTGCGCGAAACCACTGGACACGAGAAAACCAAAAAGAAACAGGCCCGAGAAGGCCTTTTTCAGTTTCTCGTTCCAATGAAGACGAACCGCCGAATGCATATGCTCAACACTAACAGCGATTCGCGTGCCTCGGACTCAGAAGCGGTAAGTCAGTTTGACGCGGTAGGTGCGGCCATCCCGTTCGATCAGATCCTGCCGATGGAAGCGGGTCGCCGGGTCGGAGTACGTTTCATCGAACAAATTGTAGATGCTGGCGGAGAAGGCCAGGCCCTTGACGATCTCGCGGCTGAACAGGGTCAGGTTCACCACGCCATAACCGCCCGCGCTGTCGCCCTGCACGGTCAGGGGCTGGCCGCTGGGGGCGCTGGTGTTGCGGAGGGAATTCCGTTCGCTCGTGTATTGAAACTCGACGCCGGCAAAAATTTTATCCCGCCACACCGGCACGGTGAGATTGAATTTCACAAGGTGCTCCGGGGAATCCGGCGGCTCGTAGCTGATTGATTCGCCGTCAGTTTTTTGCAGCGTGTAGCTTAACCGGGCCCGCAGGGCGTTGGTCCAAAATCCCTCCAGCGCCAGTTCCATGCCCCGGGTCTGCGCGTCGAAATTGATGAAGCGGCCGCTCTCAAACGCAATCAGCCCATTCATCTCATTGTAGAAACCGGAAACCGAACTTCGCAGATGCCGGGCCAGCCCCTGTTCATAGACCAGCTCGTAGGAGGTGATTTTCTCGGGCTGGAGCTGGTCGGCCGGGGAGAGCGTCAGCTCCAGAAAATTTGGCGCGCGAAAGGCCGTGCCGTAGATGGCCTTGAGGGTGGATTCCTTCGCGGGGTTGTAGATCAACGCCACCCGAGGATTGTACGCGGCGTCGAACTCGCCATACTGGTCATAGCGCAGGCCGCCGTTGACGTGGAAATTGTCCACCACCGCGAAGTCGCCCTGTGCATAGACGCCGTGGCTCTGCCGATCCTGTTGCACCGTGCGCTGCCCGGTGGTCTGCCGCTCCTGATGGAAGTCGTCGCGGTACTCCGCCCCGAGCGTGACGAGGTGGCGGTCCCAGAGATGTTTGTTCAGTTGGAGTTCCGCGCCCCACCACTCGCCCGTGTCCTTCTCCTCGAACAGGCGGGTGCCCGCCGGATAACCGATTTCAAATTCGCTCCGGTCGTAATAAACTTGGGCCGTCACGTCCACCACGTCGGGAAAATTGTGCGCGTATTTCAGCGCCGTGTAGCTGCGCGCGTCGGTGGTGCGCAGCCGCGAGTCGTTGAAGGTGGTGCCAAATTGCGCGGTGGGGTTGCCCTTCTCTCGCGTGATATACGCGCCCTCCAGGGTGAAATCAAAATAGCGCAGCGAGCCGAAGAGACTTCCGAAAGAGTCGTCGTCTCGATGCCGCGCCACACCGTGGTTCTGGGCGGGGGTGTTGAATTCCTTGTAGAACAATTTTTCCTGCCCGTCGCTGTCGGAGAACGATCCGGACAGGAGCAACTCCACGCCGTTGGTGAAGGCCTTACCCAGCGACACGCGGGCCTTGTAAGTGTTGAACTCCCCGTACTCGATGGAGGCTTCCGCGCCGTTGATCTGCCGGCCCTGGCGGGTCACGACATTGATCACACCGAGGAACGCGTTGTTGCCATAGAGCACCGAACCGGGGCCGCGGATCACTTCCACGCGGTCGATCAAATCCACGTCGAGGATGAAGGCCGAGTCTATGAAGGCCCCGTCGGTCAGGTTGTTGTTCACGCGATGCCCGTTGACGAGCACGAGGACGCGGCTGTTGAAGTCGCCGAGGTTGATGCCCCGCGTGCCGAGGAAGGCGTAGTTACGATCATACGAAACTTGAAAGCCCTGCAAGCTTTGCAACGCGTCGCCCAGGGTGCGGTAGCCGTACTTCTGGAAATCGTCCGCCGTCACGATGGAGATCGACGAGGGCGCTTCCGTGGTCTTCTGCTCGAACTTGGAGGCGGCATAGACTTTGGGAACCTCGATGTTCATCAAGGCTTCGAGGGGCAGATCCGTCAAATCGGGGGCCTTGATCCCAGGCTCGGAATCCGCGCCCAAGGCGGTCACGGTCAGGGCGAGCATGAAGAATCCTCGGATTCCGCCGATAACTCCATAGTGCTGTGCGCAAAGACGTTTGTTCATTTTGGGCGAGCGGAGGATGCGGATGGGTCCCGCGCGGCACAAGCTCGATTGTAAAACCGAATGGAAAAGAAACTCGTTGTTGCTCTGCTTCCCTAGCAACATCGCGATTAAGTCAACCTGATCACTGCATGCGTTCAAGTGCGAGCCTGTTGCTTTTGCTGGGCCTGCTGCTGACTCCCGTCAGCAGCGGGGCTCAAGCGACGCAGCCCTCGGAACATCAGATCAAGGCCGCCTTTGTTTTTAATTTCGCCAAGTTCGTGGAGTGGCCGGCGGTCGCCTTTACCAACGCTTCGACGCCGATGGTCGTGGGTATCCTGGGAGAAAACCCGTTCGGGCCCGACCTCGAGGCCGCCATCCGCAACAAATCCATCAACAACCATCCGTTGGAGGTGAAAACTTTTGTGGAACCGGGCGCGGCCACCAACTGCCACATCCTTTTCATCAGTCGCTCGGAGAAGAAGCGGTTGCCGGAAATCCTCCAGGCCCTTAGTTCGCTGGGCGTGCTCACCGTGAGCGAAATGGACGACTTCATCGAAACCGGCGGCATGATCAATTTCGTGAAGGACAACAACAAAATCCGTTTTCAGATCAACGAACCGGCCGCGAAGAAGTCGGGGTTCAAAATCAGTTCCAAGCTGTTGAGCCTGGCCGTGCCCTCGAGTCGCTGACCGGTCCGGGCTTCCCAGTTCCTCCCGCTTTTGTGCAACGATCTTCTACTATCTCCTACAGTCCGCCGGTGCTTTGGCCGATGCCTTTCAGAGACTGATGAACAGTAACGAGCACCTGCGAAGGAGAGAGCCGGCCGCCCCCAGGCTGCCGGACCACGCCCGCGCCGGTGTCCGCCCACGTCGGGCGTGGCGGACGCGAGCAAACTCACGCTGTAATCCATGAAGCAATTCCACAATCTCCCCATTCAACAGAAGCTCCTGGCGATGACGCTGTTGATCTGCGGGGCGGTTCTGCTCATCGCCATCATGGCACTTTTCGTCTTCCAGGTGCTGAACTTCCGTTCCAATTTCCAGCGCGACAACTCCACGCTGGCGGAGATCATCGCCAACCAAAGCACGGCGGCCGTGGCCTTCAAGGACGAGACCACGGCGGCTGAAGTGGTGGGTTCCCTCAAGGCCAAGGCCACTGTCTTGTCGGCCTCGCTGGTGTTGCCCGACGGCTCGATCCTGGCCCACTTCGGGCCGAAGGAATATGCGGGCGGGCTGTCAGGATTTCCCCCGGTCGGACAAAATCATTTCCGCGCCGGGCAATTGATGCTTACCCAGCCGGTGGTGCTGAAGAACGAGCGCGTGGGCATCCTCTACCTCCGGACGGATTACAACCGGACGCTGTTCGAGTTGCTCGGGTTTTACGGATGGGTGGTGGCGGGCATCTTGGTCGTGGCCATTTCGCTGGCCGTGGTTCTCTCCAGCCGGTTGGTCCGCACCATCACCCAACCCGTGCTTCAACTCGCGCAGACCGCAAAAATCGTCGGCGAGAACAAGGACTATTCGGTGCGCGCGGTGGTCGGCAGCCGGGGGGACGAACTGGGACTGCTGGCGTCGTCTTTCAACGAGATGCTGGGCCGCATCGAAAGCCAGGACGCCGCGTTGAGTCTCTCGCAGCAGAAGATGGAAGCGTTGATCCATTCGATTGACGGCATCGTGTGGGAAAGGACGGCGGATCGGCTCCGGTTCAGTTTCATCAGCCGCCAGTGTCAGGATATCCTTGGCTACGAACCGCAATCGTGGCTGACCTGTCCAAATTTCTGGGAAGAAAAGCTGCACCCGCTGGATGCGGCCGGTGCGGTCAAGACGTGGCATCAGATGGCCGCCCGCGGCGAGCCTTACAGCTATGAATACCGGATGCTGGCCGCCGATGGCCGGAGCGTGTGGATTCGCGAGAGCGGCATGGTCCTGAAGGACAAGGGCGAGACGGTGGCGGTGCGCGGCATTTTCCAGGACATCACCCAGCACAAGCTGGCCGCCGAGCAGCTCGACAAGCTCAACCGGCAGTTGATCGACACTTCACGAAGCGCCGGCATGGCCGACGTGGCCACGGGCGTACTCCACAACGTGGGCAACGTGCTCAACAGCGTGAGCGTCTCCGCCACCGTCGTGGGCGAGCGGCTGCGGCGGTCCAAGATCATCAACCTCCAGCGCGCCACCGCCATGCTGACCAAGCAGAACGGCCACCTGGCCGAGTTCCTAACCAATGATCCCAAAGGCAAGCTGTTGCCGGAATATCTCGGGACGGTGGCCGATCAACTGGTGGCCGAGCAGGCCGAACTGGTCGAGAAAATGTCCGCGGTGGGGCAGCACATCGAGCACATCAAGGAAATCGTGGCCATGCAGCAGAACTACGCGAAGGTTTCCGGCCTCTTCGAGAATCTGGACCCTGCGGAATTGGTCGAAGACGCCCTCCGCTTGAACCTCGCCGCTTTCGAACGCCACCAGATCGAATTGATTCGGGATTTTTCCCGCGACGTGCCGAAGATTCACGTGGACCGGCACAAGTTCCTGCAGATTCTCATCAACCTCCTGCGCAATGCCAAGCACGCCATGGACGAAGTGACGGGGGGACAGAAACGCATGACCATCGCCGTGGCACTGTCGGGGCCGGACCGGGTGAAGATTGTGGTGACCGACAACGGCATTGGCATCCCTCAAGAAAACATCAACAAGGTTTTCAACCACGGGTTCACGACCAAAAAACAGGGCCACGGCTTTGGCCTGCACAGCGGGGCCAACGCCGCCAAGGAAATGGGCGGCAGCCTCCACGTCCGCAGTGCTGGTGCCGGCCAGGGGGCCGAGTTCACCTTGGAACTGCCCGTGGCTCCCACCAATCGTCATCAGGATTGAACACCGCGCTTTACTACGCATGAATGTGAATGACCAAACCATCAACCGCCGCATCCTCCTCGTGGATGACAACACGAGCATCCACGAGGATTTCCGAACCATCCTCTGCCCCAGCGGCACCGGCACGGCCGCGCTGAACGACTTGGAGGCTGCGCTGTTCGATGAAGCGCCGCAGGCGCAGGACAGCACGACGTTCATGCTGGAATCCGCATTTCAGGGCCAGGAGGCGCTGGAGATGGTCACGCAGTCGCTCAAGGAAAACCGGCCGTATGCCATGGCCTTCGTGGATGTGCGCATGCCTCCGGGTTGGGATGGCATCGAGACCATTGCCCGCATCTGGGAGGTGGACCCTGAACTTCAGATCGTGGTCTGCACGGCCTACTCAGATTATTCGTGGGAAAACATGCGGGCCCGGGTCGGTCAGCCGGACAGCCTGCTTGTACTCAAGAAGCCGTTCGACAACATCGAAGTGCAGCAGCTCGCGCACGCACTGACCAAGAAGTGGATGCTCAACCGCCAGTCGTCCGTACAACTCCAGGAACTGGCCAAGATGAACGAATCGCTGGCCACCTCCGAGGAGCGATTCTCCCAGGCCTTCAACGAAAGCCCCCTGCCCAGCGCCATCCAGAGCCTGCCCGAACGCCGGTTTGTGGATGTGAACCAGCGCTTCGCCGAGCTCACCGGCTGGCCGCGCGAGGAACTGGTTGGCCGGACTCCGGCTGAACTTTTTTTGTGGGAAAAACCGGAACTGGCGGACCGGCGGGTCCAGCGCCTGTTGCAGGGGGATGCCGTGCGGGATCATGAAGTGAACCTCCGAACACGGGATGGGGTGCTGCATGAGGTGCGGGTCTCCCTGTCCCCGGTCACGATGGGAAACAAGCCGCACATGATCTTGCTGGCCCAGGATGTGGCGGAACACGCGCTGCTCGAACGCCAATTGCGCCAGGCCCAGAAGATGGAGGCCATCGGCCAACTCGCCGCAGGTGTGGCCCACGATTTTAACAACATCCTCACCGTCATCCAGGGACATGCCGGACTGCTTCAGCACCTTGCCCAAGCGGACAGTCCGCAAATCCGTTCCCTTGAACAGATCACCAAGGCTTCGGCCCGCGCCGCCGCGCTCATTCGTCAACTGCTCATGTTCAGCCGCAAGCAGGTCATGCAGTTCAACCATCTTGATCTCAATGAAACCCTGGCCAATGCCATCAAAATGCTCGAACGGTTGGTGGGCGAACATGTTGAGATCGCCTTCTGCCCGCAGCCGTCGCTGGCCTCGGTTCATGCCGACTTGAGCATGCTGGAGCAAATTGCCATGAATCTGGCCGTCAATGCCCGGGACGCCATGCCGGAGGGCGGGCGCATCACCATCAGCACCAGCCTCGAGACCATTCACCGCGCGCCTACGCAACTGGACCCCGAAGCGCGGGACGGCGAGTTCGTCCGCATGACTTTTCAGGACACCGGAGTGGGAATGGACACGCAGGTTCTCAGCCGGATCTTCGAGCCGTTCTTCACCACCAAGCCGGTTGGGATGGGCACGGGGTTGGGCTTGTCCACCGTCTTCGGCATCGTGCGTCAACATCAGGGCTGGGTCGAAGTCGAGAGCCAGCCCAATCAGGGCACCACTTTCCGCATCTATTTTCCGGCCACCCAGCAGGTGGCCGTGAAGTCCGATCCGGTGGAGGACAATTTCCTGCACCGGGGCCGGGAAACGATCCTCGTCGCGGAGGACGAGGAGGCGTTGCGCGCGATGGTGGCGGAGATTCTCCGTCTTCAGGGTTACACCGTGTTGGAAGCAGAGTCCGGTCGTCACGCGTTGGAAGTATGGGAACAGGCCAAGCACCCCGTGGACCTCCTGGTCACCGACATGGTCATGCCCGGGGGCATCATGGGCAGTGAACTGGCGGAAAGGCTCATGAGCCAGTCGCCCAGCCTGCGCGTCATCTACACCAGCGGCTACAGTCCGGGCATGGCGGGCAAGGACTCTTCCATTCTGCACAGCCCGAGTTTCCTGCCCAAGCCTTACTCCATCGGGAAGCTGGCTCAATTTGTCCGCGAATGCCTGGACGCGCCGGTCCGCCGGAACACCGGCGCGTCGGTGCTGTCCGAGTTCGGAGCCGCCATCGGCGGACGGCATGAATTCGAGCGGAGTGATACCGCCTGCACCAGTCTCCATTGAGCGGCCGAGGCCGGGGCCGGCTAGGGTCGGCGGCCGGCCGACGTTTTCCGAGGGCGCCGTGCGTCGTGCTTCTTCTGCCGCGGGGTGCGCGGGCTGTTCTTGTTGAATCTTCGCACCATCTCGATGGTTTTCGGACGCGCTTTCGGGACAATCACAATCGGGCAGCCTTCGTAGCCAAAAGCTTCGCGCATTTTTCCCGCGAGATATTTTTTGTAGGCATCGGAGAACAACTCGTCGCGGTTCACGAAGAGCAGGAACGTGGGCGGCGCCTGCCGCACCTGCGTCGAGTAAAAGAATTTCAAACGATGCCCGACGGCGCTCACCGGCTGGCGTCGTTCCACGGCGTCATGCAGCGTGCGGTTGAGAATCGCCGTGGGAATTTTCTTCTGCAACTCCGCCGCGATGTAACGCACGGCCTCGAGCAAACGGTCGAGATGAAAGCCCGACTTCGCGGAGGTGAAAATCACCGGCGCGTAATCCAGGAAGAACAGAAGCTCCTGCACCCATTCGCCGAATTCCACGAGCGTGCTCAAGCGCTTCCCGTGACCCCGATCCTTCTGGTTGCGCCGTTCGATTTCCTCCTCGCGCACTTCGCGCACGGACTCTTCGATCAAGTCCCACTTGTTGATCACGATGATGCAGGCCTTGCGCGCCTCGGTGATCTTCGCGGCGATCTTTTTATCCTGCTCCAGAATTCCCGACACGGCGTCCAGCACGAGCACGCAGATGTCCGCGCGCTCAATGGATTCCTCGCTGCGCTTCACGCTGAAAAATTCAATCGAGTCGTCCACGCGGCCTTTCTTCCTGATGCCGGCGGTGTCAATGAGCACGTACTGCTGCCGCACACCCTCCGTCTCGACTTCAAACGGCACGTCAATCGCGTCGCGGGTCGTGCCCGGAATGGCGCTGACGATGACACGCTCGGAGTTCGTGAGCGCATTGATGATGGAAGACTTTCCTACATTCGGACGCCCGACGATGGCGAGCTTCAGCGGCTCAATTTTCCTCGCGGGTTTGTCGCTCGTGTCCGCTTCTTCGCCGCCCTCATTGTCCACCGGGGCATTCAGGTCTTCGGCCTCGGCCCCGGCCTCGGACGTTGGACTTGGGACCGGCAGGAACTTCCCCGCCTCATCCATCAACGCCTCGATGCCCTCGCCGTGGATGGCCGTGACCGGAAAAATCTTGTCGAAGCCGAGCCGGAGAAATTCATCCGCCTGCGGAATCACCCGCTCGGTGTCCACCTTGTTCACGGCCACGAGCACGGGCTTCTTGGCCACGCGCAATCGTTTCGCGACTTCCTGATCCAGCGGCGTGATGCCCTCCTGCACGTTGACCACGAAGATGATGACGCTTGCGGAGTCGATCGCGATCTGCACCTGCTCGACCGCGGCCTTCACGATCACGTCCTCGGACTTCTCGCGGCGCAGCAGTCCGATGCCGCCCGTGTCCACCAGCGTGTAAGGCTGGCCGTGCCATTCGGCCTGTGCCGTCACGCGGTCGCGTGTCACGCCCGGCTGATCATGCACGATGGCAATGCGCCGCCCCGCGATGCGATTGAACAGCGCGGACTTTCCGACATTCGGTCTTCCAACAATGGCGATTAAACCAGACATGGCGTGAGCATGGCCGACCACGCAAGGCGTCGAAAGAGAAATGATGGGCCGGGGGACGGGAACGGGCTGCGGGGTTGGCAACTGTCCGGTGACACGTTCATTTCTCGCTCACGCCTTGGAGATAGGAGAAAATCAATTCCGGCAAATCATCGCTGTAGCCGCCTTCGAGAATGCTGAAAAACGGCACGCCGGTTTTGCGGAGCGATTCACCGAGCCAGAAAAAGTCCTCCGCCTCCAGCGTCTCCTGCGCGAGCGGATCGCGCGCGTAGCCGTCGAAGCCCGCCGACACGCCGATGAGTTCGGGCTTCGTCGCGAGAATTCTTTCCAGCGCCTTCGTGAGAACTTTTCGATACGCCTCGCGCGGCGTCCGTGGCGCGACTGGATAGTTGAAACAGTTCTTCCCCACGTCCTCCGTGCCGGTGCCGGGGTAACAGGGGTGCTGATGAATCGAAGCGAACACCACGTTGGCCTTGTCCTTCAAAATCGCCTCGGTGCCATTGCCGTGATGCACGTCGAAGTCGAACACGGCCACGCGCTGCACGCCCGTCGCGAGCGCGTCGAGCGCGGCCACGGCGATGGAGTTGAAGTAGCAGAAACCCATCGCGTGATCTCGCGTGGCGTGGTGGCCGGGTGGTCGTAGCAAACTGAATGACGCCTCGCCTTTGCGCGCCAGCTTCGCCGCGTGCAGTGCGCCGCCCACCGAGCGCCGGGTGTGCTCATCAATCTTCGGATTCGCGGGCGTGTCGCCGTCAAACGATTCCGTCGCGTTCCGCACCTGCGCGACGTGCTGCTTCGAGTGGGCGCGCAACAATTGTTCTTCCGTCACCTTCGCAGGCGCGGCCCAGTTCAATTTCATTTCCGTCTGCGCGCGGAGTTTCGCCAGGGTGCCGGTGATCCGCGCGGGTCGTTCTGGATGACCAGACGCAAAATACTCCGTGCAGCGTTCGTCGGTAATGATGGTCATGGCGCAGTTTAGCGGAGCCAGGATTTTTGCAAACTCTGCACCCCACGCGCGTCATGTCCCCCATGAAAACAATGATCTTCACGAATACGCCCGCCTCGTTCACTGTCTGCCTAGTTATGAAAGTTTTGCTCACCCTCTTCGCCCTGCTGGCTGCCATCACCCCGCTGCGCGCGTGGGATTACGAAGGCCATCGTATCGTCAACAAGCTCGCCATCGCGTCGTTGCCCACTAATTTCCCCATCGCCGTGAATGCGCCCGCCACCGCCGAGCGCATCGCCTTTCTTAGTGGTGAGCCGGATCGCTGGCGCAATTCCACCGGCCAGACTTTCAACCACGCACACAAGCAGGAGCATTACTTCGACATTGAAGACCTGGAGCCGCTGGGACTGACGCCGAAGACCGCGAGTCCTTTCCGCTACGATTTCATCACGCAGCTCAAATCCGCGCGCGAGAATCACCCAGAGAAATTCACGCCGATTGACCAGACGAAGAACACCGACCACACGCGCGACCTGATCGGCATGTTGCCGTGGGCGTTGAACGAGCAGTTCTTGAAACTGGAATCCGCCTTCTCCTATCTCAAAACCTTCGAGCAATTCGGCGGCACGCCCGAGGAAATCTCGAACGCCAAGGACAACATCATCTACCTGATGGGCGTGATGGGCCACTTCGCGGGCGACTCGTCGCAGCCGCTCCACACCACGAAACATTTCAACGGCTGGGTCGGGCCAAACCCGAACCGCTACAACACGAACAAGACGATTCACTCGTGGATTGATGGCGGCTTCATCCGCCGCACGGAAATGAAGTTCGAGCAGCTCCAGCCGAAAGTGCGCGGCGCGAAATTGATCGGCGGCGTGACCACGGCGGGGCGGGGAGTGTTCGAGGATTCGTTCGCCTTCATCTTGGAGCAGCACGCGCTCGTCGAGAAGACCTACGCGATGGACCGCGATGGAAAGCTTTCCCCGAACAAAGGCGAAGTGGTGGAAGGGAAAGAATTCATCGGCGGTCAGTTGATCAAGGGCGGCCAATTTCTCGGCGACCTGTGGTTCACCGCCTGGCAAAGCGCGCCTATGGACACCTACCTTAGGGGCGAACTCACGCGGCGGAAAAATCAGAAAGAGTAACGGGGCGCGGGCTTTCCAGCCCGCAGCCATGTTCAACGACGAAAAGGGCGGGCGAGGCGGAGACGGTTGCCTTTTTTAACTTGCTGCGGGCTGGAAAGCCCGCGCTCCGTGGGCGGGCCGGCCGCCGCTCTTCATCCGCGTAAATTCGCATTATCAGCGGTCAACAAATTCTCACGCCGCCTTGTTCTGCCGGAACTTGTCCAGCGCCACCGCCAGTACGATCACAATGCCGATGATGATTTCCTGCGTGTAAGTCGGCCAGCCCATCTGGTTCGAGCCGTTGCGCAGCACGGCCATGATCACCGCCCCAATCATCGATCCGAGAATGCTCCCGGTGCCGCCGCTTAAACTCGCGCCACCAATGACGACGGCGGCGATGATGTCCAACTCCAACCCGATGGCCACCGTCGGATCGCCCTGCGTGAGCCGCGAGAGCTGCATCAGACCCGCGACCCCGAAGAGCAATCCCGCCAGCGAGTAGATGCACACCTTCTGCATCCGCACGCGGATGCCGCAGAGCCGCGCGGTGGCTTCGTTGGAACCGATGGCAAAAATGTAGCGGCCAAAAACCGTCTGCCGCAGCAACACCGCCACGACCACCGCCAGCGCGATGGCGACCCACACGCCGATCGGCAGGGGCAGAAATTTGAACGGCTCGTCCAGCGCCATGATCGAGTTCACTGCCGCCTTCTCGTCGTAGTTCACCGTCTGGCTGTCGCCCAGCCACTTCGCCGCGCCGCGCGCCACGCCCATCATTCCGAGCGTGACGATGAAAGGCATCATGCGAAACCCCGCGATGAGCGAGCCGTTGATCGCGCCGACGAGGGCGCCCGCACCGACCGTCGCCGCGATCACGCCCGGCACTCCCCACGGCTGTGGGAGCGAGAGCAGTTTCGCCCCGACCACACTGGTGAACGCCACGACCGAGCCAACGCTGAGATCAATGCCGCCGCTGACGATGATCAGGGTCATGCCCAGCGCGCCGATGGCGACGATGACGGTCTGCGTGAAAATGATTTTGAAATTGCCGCCGGTCAGGAAGACCTCGCGCACCTCGGGCTTGACGGAGAAAATTCCAATGACGAACGCCAAGCCGAGGAATGGGCCGAGCACGGTGAAGAGTTTGCGGAAGGAAAGTGATTTCATGCGCGAAAATTACTGAGGGTATAACGATTTCCGTGACCGGTAGGGCGTCGTCGCTCCGCGCGCGCCTGGCCACGGATCGGCGGCTCGCATCAATAAATTCTTACGCCTCAACCCGGCGCGCGCGGAGCGCGACGCCCTACCGACGATGGGTTCTTGAAGATGACTGTGCGCCATCATGCCGCCGCCTCACTTCCCACGGCCGTCGCGATGAGGCTGTGTTCGGTCCATTCGCTCACCGGCTTCACGTCACTCAGCACCCCGCGGCACATCACGCCGATGGTGTCGCAGACGCCGAGCAGTTCGGGCAGATACGAGCTGACGAAGATCACGGATTTCCCCTGCGCGGCGAGTTCGCCGATGAGTCGGTAAATCTGCGCCTTGCTGCCGACATCAATGCCGCGCGTCGGTTCGTCGAGGAGGAAAATCTTCGCGTCGTGATGGAGCAGGCGGCCGAGGGCGATCTTCTGCTGGTTGCCGCCGGAGAGTTCGCCGATGGGCTGCGCGGCGTCACGGGCTTTGACCTGAAGTTTTTCCATCCAACGCTGAGTTGTTTGACGCTGGCGGCTGACGCTGACGAATCCCGCGCTGGCGACGGAGCCAAAGTTGGTCACGGTCAAATTGTCGGCGAGTGAACGGTTCAGCATCAATCCTTCCTCCTTGCGGTTCTCGCTCAACAGCCCGAGTCCGTCTTCCAAACGGCTGGCCGGCGTTCCGTGAGTGCGCTCGTTTCCGTGGAGGATGACCACGCCGTCGCGAATGCGATCCAATCCGAACAGCGCGCGCAGCGTCTCAGTGCGGCCTGCGCCGACCAGACCAGCGAGGCCGAGAATTTCCCCGGCGCGCAGGTTGAGCGTGACGGAGCACGGTTTGGGTTCGGCGGAAATATTTTTCAACTCCAGCACGGACGAGCCGAGTTGATGCGGCGTGCGCGGATAAATTTCTGAAAGCTCGCGCCCCACCATCGCGCGGATGATCTCGGTGAGTTGCGCACGCTGCTGTTCGTTAGTGGGACGGGCGCCCTCGCCAGTCGTTAGTCCACCAAGCGTCCCCGCTTGGTGTTCTGCAAGCGGGGGCGCTGGCAGGACTCTGACCGCCGGGGGCGGCTGTCCCACTTGCCCGCCAAGCATCTCTCCCGACGCCACGCTTTCGCCATCCCGCAGCACGGTGTAGCGCTGGCAGAGGCGCTGGCATTCTTCGAGGAAGTGGCTGATGTAAATGATGCTCACGCCGCGCGCGCTCAATCGCTCGACGACGCGAAACAGATTCTCCGTGTCCGCTTGCGCGAGGCTGCTCGTCGGTTCGTCCATCACAAGAACCTTCGGTTCGCTGATGAGTGCGCGTGCGATTTCCACGAGTTGTTTTTGCGCGACGGACAGGGAACCGACGATGGCAGCGGGTGCGATGGACTCGTTGTGCAACTCCGCCAGGGCGCGGCGCGCAAGCTCGCGGCGCTTGGCGCGGTTGAGCCAGCCGAAGCTGGCCGGCTCCGCACCGAGCAAAATATTTTCCTCCACGCTGAGATGCGGCGCGAGCGTGAGTTCCTGATAAATCATCGCGATGCCGCTGCGGCGCGCGTGGTGGGGGTTCTCCGGCTGGAAGGGTTGGCCATCAATCACGATGTTCCCGGCGTCCGCGCGATACGCGCCGCTGAGAATTTTCATCAGCGTGCTTTTGCCCGCGCCGTTCTCGCCGATGAGCGCGTGGACTTCGCCGGGCGCGACGGAGAAGGAGACGTTCTTGAGTGCGCGGGTGGCGCCGAACGCCTTTTGCACGCCGGACATTTGCAGACGGGGAAGCATGGTGCGCGCGGGTTTTAGGCGAAGGGCCGGTCGGGGCGAAGAGTAAAGTTGCAACGGCAGGCGGCGGGCGTATCTCTCCATCCGCTAACACGAGGCTGAAAGCCTCGTAACCTGCCGGCTGGAAAGCCGGCGTTACGTCGCGCCGACATTCTTGTCGGCAAGTTACGAGGCTTTCAGCCTCGTGTTTCTCTCCGCAATCCCCGAAGCGGATGGCGGACATGCGCTCACGGGCCTCCGGTTTGCCACACTCACCGCGCGAAGATTTCGCGCACGATGTCTTCGATGGGCACTTCCTGGATATCAATGTCGTTCACCGGCAGTTCGTCGAGCAGCGCCTTGCACACCGGAATCACGCGGTCGCGCTTTACTTTGAACTTCACGGTCGCGCCGGTGTGTTCAATGACTTCGCCGAAACGCTCCAGTCCCGCGCGCGGGCAGTTTTGTCCGACCGCGCATTGGATGGTGATGAGTTTGAAATCGGCGAACCGGTCGAGCACCGCACTCAACTGGCCGTCAAAGAAGAGCGTGCCTTTGTCGATGATGATGACCCGTTTGCAGAGCGCCTCGATGTCCACCATGTAATGACTGGTGAGCACGATGGTCGTGCCGCGCGTGGCGTTGTACTCGCGAAGAAATTCGCGCACCGTCTTTTGTGAAATGACATCGAGGCCGATGGTCGGCTCGTCGAGAAACAAGACCTCCGGCTGGTGGAGCAGGGCGGCGATCAACTCGAACTTCATGCGCTCGCCCAAGGACAGCTCGCGCACCATGACGTTTAACTTGTCGCCCACTTGCAACAATGCGGTGAGTTCATCCACCGTGCGTTTGAAGGCTTCGGGCGCGATACCGTAAATTTTTCCGTTCAGCTCCAGTGATTCGCGCGCGGGCAAATCCCACCACAGTTGATTCTTCTGCCCGAGCAGCAGCGCAAACTGGCGGCGGTAGGCGTCCTCGCGTTTCCATGGCACATGGCCGAGCACGCGCGCGGTGCCGCCGCTGGGGTAGAGGAGTCCGGCGAGCATTTTCAACGTCGTCGTTTTGCCCGCGCCGTTCGCGCCGAGGAAGCCGACCAGTTCGCCCGGCTCGATGGTGAAGCTCACATCTTTCACCGCCGTGGTGTTTTCAAACTGGCGCTTGATGAGTCCGCGCAGCGCGCCCTTGAACCCCGGCTCCTTTTTGTAGGTGCGGAAGGTTTTCGTGAGACCTTGGACTTCGATGGCTGGCATCGCGCGGAGGTTGAAGGTGGAAGATTGAAAGTGGCAAGCGGTTTGGCGTTTTCCGAATTCCTCCTTGCGAGCGGCTTTTCACGTTTGCTAGAAACCGTGTCCTTTATGGCAGCAATCGGACGATTCCAAAAGGGTCAGGAAATCTTTCACGCCAAGGTGGTGGACGGGGAACTCTTTCGCGTGCGTGGCGATGTCTTCGGCGCGCCATCCTTCGAGAAAAAACCCATCCAGACCAAGGGACTCCGCACGCTCGTGCCGGTGGTGCC
>JAYVNY010000111.1:0-62059 GCA_043758205.1 Akkermansia sp. | reverse complement strand
CAACCCGACCAACGCCGCCAGCCTGCTGAAGATCGTCCTCACCGCGACCAACGCCAACGTGTTCAGCTTCGTCGCGCAGACCAATCTGAGTTACGCCGTGCAATGGCGGACCAACCTGACCGCGCCGACCTGGACAAGTCTTACTGGCATCCTCGCCAGCCCGCAGGTGCGGACCATCGCCGTGGACAGCGCCATCGCCCCGCCCGGCATCCAGCGCTACTTCCGCGTCGTCACGCCGCTCGCGCCATAGCGCGTTGGGTCCAACTCGACATCCACACCGGAGCGCGGGCGATCAGCCCGCGCTCCTGCTTGACGCCAGGGCTGAGTGGCACCCAGCGGAGAGCAAGTTCCTCCAAAGTCTTTGACGGCATTTTTCCCCTCCCGTAGCTTCGCGCCACTTTTCTAAAATGATCGGATTCATCGTCAAGAAACTCATCGGCTCGAAGAACGACCGGGAGGTAAAACGGTTTCGTATGCGCGTCGCGGCCATCAACCAGCACGAGGCGGATTTGCAAAATCAGCCTGCCGACGTGCTGCGGCAGAAGACCGCCGCGTGGAAGGAAGAACTTTCCAAAATCACCGACAACGAGGAACTCAAACGCCGCCTTGACGAGATTCTCCCCGAAGCCTTTGCCGTGGTGAAGAACGCCGCGCGCCGGATGTGCGGCACCGAGGTCATCGTGCGTGGGCATCCGCTCAAGTGGGAGATGGTGCATTTCGACGTGCAACTCATCGGCGGCATGGCGCTGCACGGCGGACGCATTGCGGAAATGGCGACCGGCGAAGGTAAGACCCTTGTGGCAACTTTGCCGGTTTATCTCAACGCGCTCACCGGGCGCGGCGTGCATGTCGTGACGGTGAATGATTACCTCGCGGCGCGCGATGGCGAGTGGATGGGCGCGGTCTATAAGTTTCTTGGACTGACCGTCGGCTGCATTCTCCATGACCAGCCGCCGCACGTCCGACGCGAGCAATACAACTGCGACATCACCTACGGCACGAACGCGGAGTTCGGTTTCGATTACCTGCGCGACAACGGCATGGCCCAGCGCGCCGAGGAGCAGGTACAGCGCGGCCATTACTTCGCCATCGTGGACGAGGTGGACTCGATCCTCATTGATGAGGCGCGCACGCCGCTCATCATCAGTGGTCCTGCGGTCGTCGGCATCGAGAACGACCAGTATGTGAAGTTCAAGCCGGTGATCGAAGGTCTCGTCCGCAATCAGGAACGGCTCTGCTCACGCTTCCTCAAAGAAGCCGAGGACTTGATTAAGAAGCTGCGCCCGGCTGGCGGCGGCAAACCCGAGCATCCCGAAGAACTCGAACGCGAAATCGGCCTCCTGCTCTACCGCGTGAAGCTCGGCAATCCGCGCTCCGACGATCTCAAGCGGGTGCTCGAAGAGTCGGAGAACATCAAGCTGATGAACAAGGCGGAGCTTTCGCTCCACGCCGATCAGTCGAAGAAAGATTTATACGCGAACAAGGAAGAACTCTTTTTCGCCATCGAGGAAAAGAGCCACGACGCGGACCTCACCGAGAAGGGCCGCGCGTTCCTTTCGCCGCAGGACCCGGATGCCTTCATGCTCCCGGATGTCGCGTCGGCCTACACGGAGATCGACATCGCGCCGGACCTTGATCCCAAACAGCGGCTGGAGAAGAAGCAGAAAATCCAGCAGGAGTTCGAAGTCAAGGCGCAGCAGATTCACACCATCGCGCAGTTGCTCAAGGCTTACGCGCTCTACCTCAAGGACGTGCAATACGTGGTGCAGGAAAACAAAGTCCTCATCGTGGACGAAAACACGGGCCGTCTGATGACGGGTCGGCGTTGGAGCGACGGCTTGCACCAGGCCGTGGAAGCGAAGGAAGGCGTGGAGATCGAACGCGAGACCCAGACCTACGCCACGATCACGATTCAGAATTACTTCCGCCTCTACCTGAAACTCGCGGGCATGACCGGCACCGCGGAGACGGAGGCCGGCGAGTTCCTCGACATCTACAAACTCGGCGTGCTCGTCATTCCGACGAACCGCCCCATCGCGCGCAAGGACAAGCACGACACCGTTTACAAAACGAAGCGCGAGAAGTTCACCGCCGTGCTCCGTGAGATTAAGGAAATTCACGCGCTGGGCCGGCCCATTCTCGTCGGCACCGTCTCGGTGGATGTCAGCGAACAGCTCTCGAAGATGCTGAAGCGCGAGGGGCTGATTCACTCCGTGCTCAACGCGAAGTATCACGAGCAGGAAGCGGAGATTGTGTCACGCGCGGGACAGCGCGGTTCCATCACCATCGCCACGAACATGGCGGGCCGCGGCACGGACATCAAACTCGGGCCGGGCGTCGCCGACGTGGGTGGCCTGCATGTGCTCGCGACAGAACGCCACGAGGCGCGGCGCATTGACCGCCAGTTGCGCGGCCGTTGCGCGCGCCAGGGCGATCCGGGTTCATCGCATTTCTTCATCGCACTGGAGGACGACATCATGCGCCTCTTCGGCAGCGACCGCATCGTGAAGGTCATGGAGCGCGTCGGCCTGGAAGAGAATCAGGAACTCGAGCACCCGCTCCTTAACCGCTCCATCGAGACGGCGCAGAAGCGCGTCGAGCAGCACAACTTTCAGATCCGCAAACGCACGCTCGAATACGACGACGTGATGAACAAGCAGCGCGAAGTCCTCTACGGCTTCCGCAACGAAATCATCCACGGCGACGACGTGCGCGACCGCCTCATGGACATCATGGAGGAGGTCGTCATCAGCAAGGTGGACGAGTTCACCTCCGCCGAAGACGTGAGCGAATGGAACATCCGCGGCCTCGCCGATTGGGTGAACTTGAACTTCCCGCTCGGCTTCACCGAGGAGCAGCTCACCGGGGTCGCGAACGCCGGCCAGGACTCGCCCGTGGCCGGCAGCGCCTTCGACGGACTCACGCCCGCGCAATTCGCCGTCTGCACGCACATCGCCGACGCGGTGCGCAAGGCTTATGAGCTGAAGATCAGTTTCGAGCAGCCCGACGCGCTCAAGTCCATCGAGCGTTACACCATCCTGAGCGCGATTGACAAACTGTGGCAGGAGCATCTCTACAACATGGACTCGCTGCGCAACTCCATCGGCCTGCGCGCCTATGGTCAGCGCGATCCGTTGCTCGAGTACAAGGCGGAGGCCTTCAGCCTCTTCGACGAGCTGATGGTCAACATCAAGACCGAGGTCTGCCACAACATCTTCCGCAGCGCGTCGAGCATGATGGCCTTCGAGAATTTCCTGAAGAGCATGCCCAAGCAGACACAGCACAGCAGCGTGGACACGATGGGCGGCGCGGCCTCCGCCGCCGGTGGCAACGCCTCCGACGTAGTCAGCGAGGCGAGCGAAGCCGTCTCCAAGGCCCAGCCGATCCGCATCGGCCCCAAGGTCGGGCGCAACGACCCCTGCCCTTGCGGCAGCGGGAAGAAGTTCAAGCAGTGCTGCGGGAAGTGAAGCCGTATGGAAGAGGACGCTGCATTAAGTAGCAGCCAGTCGCCCGAGGAGAAGGCCGTGTTGGATCGTGAACTGGCCGATTACTAATCCGGCCGCAATGACGGAACTCCTTGGAGTGAAATAGAGTCCCGCTTGCGTCGCGACCGGATCAAAGCGCCGCGATCAACTCCTCCGCCGTGACCCCGGCCTGCCGCAGCACGCCGCTCAAGGTGCCGGTCTTGATCTCGCGATGATTCGGCACCACGCACCCGGCTGCGCCGCGCCGCATGACGATGTGACTTCCACGCTGGCGTTTGACCTCGAAGCCGAGGCGTTGCAAGGCACGCACGGTCTCCGCGCCTGAAACGTGCGGGAGCTTAGGCATGGCCCGCGACTTCAAAAGTCGTCAGCAACGCCTGGCCTTTCGGCTCCAGCGGAAACTCCTCCAGATAAAGCTCCGTGGCTTCGCGGAGATTGCTGATGGCTTCGGCCACGGACTCCCCCTGCGTGGTGGTGCCAGTTTCTGGATTAAGAGCGGTGAAACCACCCTCCTCAGCGGGAAGCAAAACGGCTGTGAGTAGCATGAGCGCAGTCTGCGCGAATCGAGCAGTGAGTCAAGGTGCAGCCAGGACTGAAGCCCCGCCAATTTTCCTAATGGCATCCCAACCGCGCCCTGCTCTAACTTCACGTCCGTTTCGTCCGCACGAAACCACGACACATGTATTCGCCGTCACAAGCCGACTTTTTGAAACTGGCGGAACAGGGCAACCTGATTCCGGTCACGCGCCGCCTGCTCGCGGACTTCGAGACGCCGCTCTCCGCGTATAAAAAAATTCGCGGCCAGGGCGAGTCGTTCCTCTTCGAGTCGGTCGAGGGCGGGATGCACATCGGGCGCTACTCGTTCGTCGGCTGCAATCCGCGCGCGGTCATCAAGCAGACTGGCTCGCGTGTGGAACTGATCGAGAACGGCAAGGTCATCGAACAGTTCGAGGTCGTGCCGCGCACGGGCGACGCGCCCGCCGGCCAGTCGGTGCGCGATGGTCTCGAAGTCGTCGAGCGCGTGCTGAAGCGGTATCGAGCCGTGACCGTGCCGGGGCTGCCGCGCTTCACGGGCGGGGCCGTTGGCTTCATCGGCTACGAGTTCATTCACGACGTGGAACCCATCGTCCCGCGCCCGCCGCACGACGAACTCGGCACGCCGACGATGTATTTTCTCATCGCAGATGAGTTGCTCATCTTCGACCGCGTCGCGCAGACCGTCACCATTCTCGTCAACGCCATTATCGAGAACGGCGGGAGCGCGGCGGACGCGTATGAAGATGCCATTGGGGAAATTGACCGCCTGGTCGCGCTGCTCGAACAGCCGTTGCAGGAGCCGCCGGTGACGGTGCCGCCGAGCGCGCCGAACCTGCCCTTCACCTCGAACGTCGCGCAGGAGAAATACTTCGCGAACGTGTTGAAGGCGAAGGAATATATCGTGGCAGGCGACATCATCCAGGTCGTCGGCTCGCAGCGTTTCTCTACCCCGACCAAAGCAACACCGCTGGATGTGTATCGCGCCGCACGTTCCGTGAATCCCTCGCCCTACATGTTCCTGCTCGAACTCGACGGGCTGGCGCTGGCCGGCGCGTCGCCCGAGTTGCACGTCCGTTGCGAGGATGGCGAAGTCGAGATTCGACCCATCGCTGGCACGCGCCGCCGTGGTGCCACGCCCGCTGAGGACGACGCGTTGCAAGCCGAGTTGCTCGCTGATCCGAAGGAACGCGCGGAGCACGTCATGCTCGTGGATCTTGCGCGCAACGATCTCGGGCGCGTGTGTGACTTCGGCTCCGTGAAGGTGCGCGACCTGATGATCGTGGAGCGTTACAGCCACGTCATGCACATCGTGTCGCAGGTCGAGGGCAAACTCTCCGCGCAGAAGACGCCCTACGATTTGATGCGTGCGACCTTCCCGGCGGGAACCTTGAGCGGCGCACCGAAGGTTCGCGCCATGCAGATCATTTCCGAACTGGAGCAGACGACGCGCGGGCCATACGGCGGTTGCGTCGGCTACTTCTCATTCAACGGCAATCTCGACTGCTGCATCACCATTCGCACCGCGTTGCTCAAGGATGGCCAAGCCTACGTGCAAGCCGGCGGTGGCTGGGTGAACGACTCGACGCCCGAGGCCGAGTACCAGGAAACCGTGAACAAGGCCAAGGCGATGATGAAAGCCATCGCGCTGGCCGAGCAGTTCCGGGCGGGGGCGTAGCGCAGGAGGAGCGCGGACCGCCGAGTCCGCGCGATCGTGCTGCGGCATTTGGTTTCAATTTTGCAGCAATTATGAACACGCGGACTCAACGGTCCGCGCCCCAATGCGATGGCCATGCTCGACTGCCGGCAACTTGTTTCACTCGCCTCCCTGACGCTGCTCTGCACCGGCTGCCTCGGGCCAAAGAAAAGTTTATTCCCGCCCGCCGCCGGTGCACCGCGCAAGATTATCCATGTGGTCAGCCACGGCTGGCACACGGGCGTCATCGTCTCACGCGCGGACATTCCCACGAACGTGTGGCCCGCGCAGCGCGACTTCGGGGCGTTTGAATCCGTGGAAGTGGGCTGGGGCGATGACGGGTTTTATCGCAGCGAAAAAATCACCGCCACGATCGCGGTCAAGGCGCTGTTCTGGCCCACGCCCAGCGTGCTGCATGTGGTTGGTTTCAACGGACCACCCGAACGGGAATTTCCTGAGAGCCAGGTGGTGCGGGTGGAACTATCGCCGGAAGGATTCACACAGCTTTGCACTTTCATGGATCGCGCCTACGCGCACACCGCGAGCGGGCGGGCGATTCCGCTCGGGCCGGGACTGTACGGCGAGAGCGAATTTTATCGCGCCAGCGGCAGCTACTATTTCCCCAAGACCTGCAACAGTTGGACGGCCAGCGCGCTGCGCTCGGCGGGCTGTCCGATCACGCCGCTGTGGTCGGTGACTTCGGGAAGCGTCATGTCGCAGGCCAAGAAGTTCGGCACCGTGCTGCCGCCGGATCGCGGCAGTACGCCGCCGAGGGAACTGATTCGCTAGAGCAGCAGGAGCGGCGACGCCGAAGCCGTGCGTGATCGGTTGTTCACTTTGCCAGACCTGCCCAGCCTGGATTTGACCGACGAGGTCGGCGATCTCGCGGCGGTTTGCTGGTGACTACGCCCAAGAACCTGGGTTGAGGAATGGCCTTCAACTACCGCACCAACTCGAACGCATACCCCTTCAAATACTCCGTCTCGGGAATGGACGGGATGACCGGATGGTCCGGCGACTGTGGGTAGGTGGCCACTCGGCGGAGGATTCTCCGCGCGTCGTAAGCGGCGGAGAGAATGACATCCTGAAACATGTTGGCGTCCACATGGTGCGAGCAGCAGAAGGTGGCCAGCGTGCCGCCGCGTTTGAGCAACTTGAGCGCGCGCAGGTGAATCTCCTTGTAGCCGCGCATGGCGTCGCCCACCGCGGCGCGCGTGCGGGTGAAGGACGGCGGGTCGAGGACAATCACGTCGTAGCGCGGGATGACTCGCTCGTGTGGGGCCACGGCGGTCGCGGCCTTCAGCCAGTCGAAGACGTTCGCGGTGTCGAAGGTGCATTTGTCGGCCACGCCGTTCGTCGCGGCGTTGCGTTGCGCGGCGGCCACGGCGTCGGCGCTTTGATCAATGCCATGCACCTGGACCGCTCCGGCCTTCGCAGCGTGCAGGGCGAAACCGCCGAGGAAAGTGAAGCAGTCGAGCACATTCGCCCCGGCGCAGAGCTTGGCGACGCGCGCGTAATTGATCTGCTGGTCGAGGTAGAGTCCGGTCTTGTGGCCGGTGATGAGATCGGTGGCGAAGGAGAGGCCGTTCAACTTCACGGTCATCTCAGTCGGGGAAACGGCCGGCGGGACGCCCGCCGGACTATCGGCAGCCGGGACGGCTGCCCCACTAGCACTGCCAACCGTCATGCCGCCGAATTCGCCGGCGATCACGCCGCGTGTTTCTTCCAGACCCTCGAACTTGCGCGAGTTCACGTCGCTGCGTTCGATGATGGCGCGCGGTGAAAAAATCTTTTCCAGCGCGGCCACGATCTCGGCTTTGCGCCGGTCCATGCCGAGCGAGGAAATTTGCAGCGCCAGCACGTCCTCGTATTTGTCCACGATGAGGCCGCTGAGGAAATCGCTCTCGGCGTTAACGACGCGAAAAGAACTCGCGCCGGACATGTGCTTCGTGCGGACGGCCAGTGCTTCGCGGATGCGTTGCTCGAAGAAATCCTGATTGATGTCCACGCGCTCGGGCGCGAGCACGCGCACGCGGATGCGCGATCTGGAATTCCAATAGCCCACGCCGAGCAGGCGCTGGCGGTGGTCTTTGACTTGCACGATGTCGCCGTCTTCCGCGGGAGCGGTGACACGCAGCACGCCGGCTTCGTAAATCCAGGGATGTCCGGCGAGCACGCGGTCGGCTTCGCCGGGTTTGATCAATACCGTTGGCAGTGTGTTCATGATTGTAAACAGTTCCGCAGAATGCGGGGCGGGAGTTTGCCGTGGCGCGAGGCGTTGCCAAGGAGATTAAACGGCGCTCGCACTTTCCAGTCCGCAGCCAGCTGCTGAGGAGGCGGTTCAAGAACTTGCGCAAATTCTCCTGCGTCCGTGGCTCGCTGCGGACGAGAAAGTCCGCGCGCCGGGGCCACCACGCGATTGACATTCCCCTGCCCCGCCAAATACTCCGCCCCAATGAAAACACTCACATTGCTCACCACCCTTCTCGTCACGACCATGCTCAACGCCCAATCGCTCTACGACATTCCGCTCAAGGACATCAACGGCAAGGACACCACGCTCAAGGAACATAAGGGCAAAGTCCTCCTCATCGTGAACGTCGCCTCGAAGTGCGGCAACACGCCCCAGTATGCCGGCCTCCAGTCGCTCTACGAAAAGAACAAGGACAAGGGTTTCGTCGTGCTGGGTTTTCCGTGCAACCAGTTCGGCGGCCAGGAGCCGGGCAGCAACGACCAGATCAAAGAATTCTGCACGAGCAAATACGCCGTCACCTTCCCGATGTATGACAAGCTCGACGTGAAGGGCCCGAAGCAGCATCCGCTCTACAAGGAATTGTCCGGACCGGAAGCGCCGTTTCCCGGCGACGTGGGCTGGAACTTTGGCAAGTTCCTCGTCGGTCGCGACGGCAAGATCGTCAAGCGCATTGACCCGCGCACCAAGCCGGACGCGCCGGAAGTGACCAAGGCCGTGGACGAAGCGATTGCCAAGAAGTAACAGCTCAGAACTCGGAACGCGCCGGCTTTTCGCCGGCGCGTTTTTTTATGTCTCCACGGGCCAGGCTGTTTCCACGGGCTGCAGCAAGGTCAGAATCTCACAGCCGGTTCAGCGCGCTGAGCACGGCGCGGATGGAGGCGTGGGCGATGTTCGTGTCCACAGCGGCACCCCAGCGGACCCGGCCGTCGTGCGTTTTGATCTGGATGTAAGCAATCGCCGCCGCCGCCTCGCCCGCGCTCAGGGCGTGCTCGCTGTAGTTGGTGATTTCAAAACGCGGAGTTGCCTCGTGTTTGCTCATCCCATGCACAAACGCTGAAAGGGGACCGTTGCCTTCACCCATGACGACCAATTGGTGTTGATCGTGAAATACTGTTCCCTCGCATTTGTCGCATCCGTTTTCGCTGAGTGCGCGGAAGTTTCCGAGCCGCCAAGGCGTGGTCCGCTCCACGTATTCCTTCCAGAACATCGTCTTGAGTTCGCCGGCGGTCACTTCGCGCCCGAGCGCGTCCACGGCGTCGTTGGCAATCGGCCCGAACTCCCGCTGCATGTCTTTCGGCAGCGCGATGCCGAACTCGCTCTCCAGCAAGTAGGCCACGCCGCCTTTGCCGGACTGTGAATTCACGCGGATGACCTCGCGGTATTCCCGACCGATGTCCGCCGGGTCAATGGTGAGATACGGCACGTCCCAATGTGGGTTGAGAGTTGAAGGTTGAGGGTTGAGAGATTTTTTCTCCCACTCGGCCAACCCCTTCTTGATCGCATCCTGATGCGAGCCACTGAACGCGGTGAAGACCAGTTCGCCCGCGTAAGGCTGGCGCGGCGGCACCGTCATGCCCGTGCAACGCTCATACACTTGAATCAGGGAACTGAGGTTCGAGAAGTCGAGCTTCGGGTCAAGGCCGTGCATGTAGAAGTTCATGGCCACGACGACGATGTCGAGGTTGCCGGTGCGTTCGCCATTGCCAAAGAGGGTGCCCTCGACGCGGTCCGCACCAGCGAGCAGGCCCAGTTCTGTCGCGGCCACGCCGGTGCCGCGGTCGTTGTGCGTGTGCAGGCTGACCGTGAGCGAGTCGCGATTTTTGATGTGGGTGCAGAGCCATTCGATCTGGTCGGCATACACATTCGGCATGGCGACCTCCACGGTGTCCGGGAGGTTGAGAATCATCTTCCGCTCCGGGGTGGGCTGCCACACGTCCATCACAGCCTCGGAAATTTCTTTGGCGAACTCCACCTCGGTCGCGGAAAAACTTTCCGGCGAATACTGCAACCTCACTTCCGTGCCGGCGAGCCGGGGCAAACGGTCCTTGATCCATTGCGCGCCCTGGACGGCGATGGCCTTGACCTCTTCCTTCGACTTGCCAAAGACCACGCGGCGCTGCGCCGGCGAGGTGGAGTTGTAGAGGTGGATGATGACCTTTTTGGCCCCCATGAGTGATTGCACAGTCTTCTCAATCAAGTCCTCGCGCGCCTGCACGAGCACCTGGATCGTCACGTCGTCAGGAATGTGGTTCTTCTCGATGAGCAGGCGGTTGAAGGCGAACTCGGTGTTCGAGGCCGACGGGAAGCCGACCTCAATTTCCTTGAACCCGCAGGCCACGAGCGCCTGAAAAAGCTCCAGCTTCTGCGAGACGTTCATCGGCACGGCCAGCGCCTGGTTGCCGTCGCGCAAGTCCACGCTGCACCAGAGGGGGGCGTGGGAGAGCGTGCGGTTCGGCCACTGGCGGTCAGGCAACTGGACTGGCTCGAACCGCTGATACTTGGATGCAGGATTCTTCAACATGATTTTGTCGTTTCTCGGAGTTCTTGAACCGCAGATAAACGTGGATAAAAGCAGATGAAAAATCTTATCTGCGAAAATCTGCGCTCCACTGCGGAGCAAAAAAACTCCACTCTGTTGCCCGGTTTCAACCAAGACGTTTGGGATTCGGGCAACAAAAAACCCCACCGCCTTTTAGGGCAGTGAGGTTTCTGAAAGTTTTCCTGTGAATCAGCACCTGACCGCCGCGCCACTAAGCAGCAGCGCGGAAAGCAGCAGTCGGATGTTCGTCTTTTGAATCACGGCGCGGAACGTATCGGGCTGGGTGCTGAGGGTCAACGGCATTTTCCTGCGGCGCTCACATCTTCCCCAGCCCCTGTGCGATGCGGCGCTGGGTCTCGCGGAAGCCATGCAGGAAGGTGTCGTTGTCCGCCGTCACCTTCTGGATGAACTGGATGAGCAGCAGCATCTCGGAACGGTTGACCACCAGATGCACACCTTGCTGATAGGCTTCCATCGGGTTGAAACTGGTGTAAGGGTCACCCACCAGAATGATCGTCGCGTGACGGCGCAACTGCATGGAGACCGTCTGCAAATATGTCAGGCTGCGATTCTCCGGCGCCGTGTCGGCGGCGAAACATTCCTCGATCACCACGACCTGATACGCAACCTGCGTGAAGTTCGAGATGAAGTCGCTGTGCGTCGCGGCCTGGTGGACTTTGTAGCCGAGCTCGCTGAGCGCGGCTTTGGACAGTTCCGTCCATTCGGGCGTGCTCAACGCGAGCAGCGCGGGCTTGTCACTCGTCGTAAGAAAATCAAAGGAGGCGGCCATAAGTCAGTTCGTTCAGTGCATCTTGATGGTTTGCAACGGGGGTGTAGCCGCGCCGGAGGACTTGGTGCGCGTCTCCATTTTCTCCGCCATTTTCAAAGTGAACTCGGAGGTGTTCTCGCCGCGCCGCTTCTTGATGTTGTCAATGCCGCGCTGCACCGTCCCGCGTTTGCTGCAATAGAGCAGCGCCGTTTCTTCGCTGATGAGGTTGTTGTCGTAAGCGTCCATGCAGGACTGGTCGAAACTCCGCCAGCCGAACGTGTAGCTGGCCTCGACGATTTCGCTGAAACTTTTTCCCTCGCCCTCGCCAAACACGATGCTCTCCTTGATGCGAAGGTTGGAACCCATGATTTCCAAAAGCGCGTGCCGGCCACCGCCGATCTTTGGTGCCAGACGCTGGCCCACGATCCAGCGCAACGTGTCCGCAAGACGATGGCGCATCTGCTCCTGTTCGCCGGTCTCGAACATGCCGAGAATACGGTTGATGGTCTGGCCCGCGTCAATCGTGTGCAGCGTGCTCATCACCAAGTGACCGGTCTCCGCCGCGCTCAAAGCAATCTCCACCGTGGCCCGGTCGCGCATTTCGCCCACAAGAATGATCTTCGGAGCCTGGCGCAACGCGGCGCGCAAGCCGCTGGAGAAACTGTCGAAATCCGAACCCATCTCGCGCTGATTGATGGTGGCCTGCTTCTGCGCATAGACGAACTCCACCGGGTCTTCGAGCGTCACGATGTGGACGGACTTGGTCCCGTTAATCTCGTCGAGCATGGCGGCGAGCGTCGTGGATTTGCCCGAGCCGGTCGCGCCGGTCACGAGCACCAGGCCGGTTTTTTCCTTCGCGGGCTGGTGCAGAATGTCCGGCAGCTTCAAATCTGAGAGCGTCGCAATCTTCGTGTTCAGCTTGCGCAGCACGATGGAGTAATTGCCGCGCTGCGAGAAAATGTTCACGCGGAAGCGTGCCCTATCAATCACCGAGTACGACGTGTCGCACGAACCGGTGCGCAGCAGATCGTCCACGAGACGCGGATTGCCGCCGCACAGGTTCAGCGCAATCGTCTCAGCCTGAAACGACGTGAGCTTCTCCAACGGCAGTGGCGTGAACGGCACCGGCACGAGCACGCCGTCGGCCTCGACCTGCGGCGGCTTGTCCACGGTGAAAATGAGATCCGAGACGTTGGCCCGAAAATCGAGCATCGTCGTCAGAATGTAATCGAGTTCGTTGCGGCGCATGAAGTTTAGGTGGTGGCCACTTCGTCATCCAGTGGTGGGGTGGTGAGGAAGGGACGAAATTTTTTCTTATCGAGGCACTTGTCGTAAGCCTCCTCCGGGGAAATGCGTTTCATGCGCAGGTGGTCCATGATGGCGTCGTCGAGCGGCACGTTGCCGATCTTCTTGCCGACCTGGATCATGCCGGGCAGTTGATGCGTCTTGCCTTCGCGCACGAGGTTCGCGATGGCGGTGGTGAAGACGAGAATTTCCAGCGCGGCCACGCGGCCCTTCTTGTCCACGCGCTTGAAAAGGTTTTGCGCGACCACGCCCTTCAAAGCCTCGGAGAGCGTCGCGCGAATCTTGTTCTGCTGGTCGGCAGGAAACACGTCAATGATACGGTCCACCGTCTTGGCCGCGCTCGACGTGTGCAGCGTGCCGAAGACCAGATGTCCGGTGCTCGCGGCGGTGATGGCGAGTTCGATGGTTTCAAGGTCGCGCATTTCGCCGACGAGAATCACGTCTGGATCTTCGCGCAGCGCGCCCTTGAGCGCGGAGGCAAACGAGCGCGTGTGGATGCCGACCTCACGATGGTTCACAAGGCAGTTCTTGCTCTCGTGCACAAACTCGATGGGGTCTTCAACGGTGAGCACATGGTCGCGCCGGTTTTTGTTCACGTAATCAATCATCGCGGCCAGCGTGGTAGATTTGCCGGAGCCGGTCGGGCCGGTCACCAGCACCAGGCCCTTGTGCAACATGCAGAATTTTTTCAGCACCGGCGGCAGCGGCGCGTCGAACTTCTCGAAATCTTCAAAGGAAAGAACCTTCGAGGGGATCTGGCGGAACACGGCGGCCACACCGTTCTTCTGGTTGAAAAAATTGGCGCGAAAACGCGAGACGCCGGGGATTTCGTAGCCGAAATCCACGTCGCCGGATTCTTCAAATTGTTTAATCTTGTACTCCGGCGTGATTTCGTAGAGCATCGCCTTGAGCTGATCGCTCTCGAGCGCCGGAAACTCCACGCGCTGGAGTTCGCCGTTGATGCGCAGAATGGGCGGGTTGCCGGACGACAGATGCACGTCGGACGCTTTCTGCTCGAACATCAGATTAAAAAAGGCATCGATCTTAGCCATACGAGAAAATACAGCGGCATGAGAAACGAGATACTTGAGATGCAGGGCGAATGGATCAGCCAGGTCAGCTTACCGCCAGCCTCCGGTTGGTTGAATTTTAATCCCAACTCATCTGACAGCGCGACGCTGGCGGCACGCTGATGAGCGCGCTTACCGACATGGTCCGGGCGCACATCGAGCGCGATGGGCCGCTGCCCTTCGCGAAATTCATGCATCTCGCGCTCTACCACCCGCAGCACGGTTACTACAGTGGCACGCGCGGGCAAATCGGCCGTCGCGGCGACTTCATCACCAGCGTCAGCGTCGGTTCGATGTTTGGTGAACTGCTGGCATTTCAATTCGCGCGCTGGATCGAGGTGGAACGCGACGCGCAATCCACATGGCAAATCGTCGAATCCGGCGCGCATGATGGACAACTAGCCTTCGACATTCTGGAAAGTTTGGAGGAACAAGAGCCTTCCCTGTTCCCGCTAGCGGCGTATTGGATCGTCGAACCTTCGCCCGCCCGGCGGGCCGCGCAGCAGGCGAAACTCGCTCGTTTTCACAATGTCCGCTGGCACGACACGTTCAGCGACATCCACCACCGCGTGCGAGGAGTGATTTTTTCCAACGAACTGCTCGACGCCATGCCCGTGCATCCCTTCGCGTGGAACGCCTCGGAGCGGCGTTGGGAGGAAATGGCCGTGACGCTCCGAGACGAACAGCTCATCTGGACGCGACTGACCCAGCCTAATCCCTCGCACCCACAACTGCCCTCCGCGCTCCTCGACGTGCTGCCGGACGGCTACGTGGTGGAACTCTGCCCTGCGGCGACTGACTGGTGGCGCGAGGCCGCAGCGTCCTTGGTCAGTGGAAAATTGATGACGATTGATTACGGCGGCGTGCTCGAAGAACTGCTTTCCCCCGCGCGAAACACCGGCACGCTCCGCGCCTACTCCGGCCATCGCGTCGGCGCAGATGTGCTGGCGAACCCGGGCGAGCAGGACATCACCGCGCACGTCAACTTCACGGAGATCATCCACTCGGGCGAGGCGGCGGGATTGAAGACCGAATCGTTCACCACCCAAGGCCAGTTCCTCACCGAGATCGCGCGTACGCTCTGGATTAAGAAGGATTCATGGTCACAACCCCAGGTGCGACAATTTCAAACCCTCACCCACCCCGAGCATTTGGGGCGTCCGTTCAAGGTGTTGGTGCAATCGCGGTAGCCGGCCTGGCCCGCCGCGCGCGTGGAGCGACGACACCCCACCTTATAGTTTGGCGACGATGGTGCGCGCGATGAACGGAATGATTCCGCGCTCGTTCGCATGGCCGGTGGTGAAAATCACGAGGACAAATTTTCTGCCGTCCGCGAGTTCCACATACGCTGCGTCGTGGCGCGTGTTGCTGGTCCAACCGGCCTTGGACCACAACTTCGCATCACGCGGCAGGCCACTGGCGGAGAAGCCGCGCGCCTGATCGTCCACGTCGCCGGCAGCGGTGAAATCGCGGGCGTGCAACGTCATCATCTCCGTGCTGCGCTTCGTGGAGACGCATTGGCCGAGGGCGATTTCGGCGAGCAGCCGCGCGGTGGCGTCGGTGGTGAGCATGTTGCGGTTGCCGAATTTCTCCCCGACCCAGGCGCGCTCGCGACCGTAGGGACCCTCGTTCCACGGCTTCTGATTCGCATTGATGTTCGTGTAGTTGAGCGATGTGAAGTAGCGGTTCACGGCGTTGCGTTTCTCGCCCCAGAGTTTCATTTCCGCTTCCGGCAATTCCGGCCCACCCGTGGTGCCGGTAAGCAAGTCCACGATGTAGGCCGTGGCGTCGTTGTTGGAGTCCACGATCATGTCCTTCATCGCGCGGCGCAGTTCGGCGGTGTCCGAGAGTTTGCCGTCCTCCAGCCAGCGATGCGTGGCGGCGAGATAGAACATCTTCACCACGCTGGCCGGATAAATCGCTACGCCGCCACGCGCGCTGCCGTGCTTCAACTGTTTCACATCGCGCACGTCCACGAGGGTGATGGCGAGCTGGTTGGTGAGAAGTTTTTTGGCGGCAAATTCCGTCAGCGTCGCCGCGAAGGTTTCATCCACGAGCGTTTGCAGCCGCGTGTCGCGTGGTCCGAGGGCGTTAGTATCAGCAGCGAACATGGGTGTCAGCATGAGCAAGAGTCCTCCGACCAGAGCCAGTGGTTTCATCCCTTCATCTCCAGGAAGCGCATGATGGAATCGCCGTGCTTCATGAACTTCCGTTCGTGCCAGCGGGGCGGCACCGTGAGCGTGTCGCGCCGCGCGTGGCCGAGCACGAACAGCCCGCCCGGCGTGAGCAGGCGCGGGAGCGTTTCATTATCCAGGCAACGTTGCGCGAAGGACTCGCTGCGTCGGCCCACGTTCTTTTCGCCATACGGCGGGTCGGCCACGATGAGGTCGTAACGTTCGCCCGCCGTTGCGAGCTGCGGCAGCGCGGTGAAAACATCCTGCACGCGCACACGAAAAGAATTCGCCGGCAAGTTCAACGACGCGCAGTTCTGCTCAATGATGCGTGCGTGTTTGGGTGAAAGCTCGATGCAGAGCGCCTCGCGGGCGCCGCGACTGAGGCATTCGAGACTCAGCGCGCCGGTGCCGCCAAAAAGTTCGAGCACGCGTGCGCCCTCGATGCGCGGCGCGAGACTGTTGAAGAGCGCCTGCCGCACGAGGTCCGGCGTGGGCCGCACGTCGAGTCCCTTGGGCGCTTTGAGAAGGAGTCCGCCGGCTGATCCGCCAATGATTCGCACAGGGCAGAGATTGGAGTGATGGAGCAGTGGAGCAATGGAATAATGAATCTGCGCACCCAAAACTCCATCACTCCTCCGCTCTTGTTCCACCTACAACTTCTTGATCTGCACGTTGCGGAAGGCGACGGGATCGTTGTGGCCTGCGAAACCGAAGTGGCCGCTGGTGTTGTTCTTCCCGGGGTGCGGGCTGTTCGCCATGTAGTTCGTGATCTTCGAGAGGTCAGTGTTGAGGATGAGCACGCCGTTCAACTCTGTTTTGATGGTCGAGCCTTGCACGGTCACTTCCTGAAAATTCCATTCGCCGACCGGGCGATGATAGCCGCGCTGCGCCGCCGCCATGCCGTAGGCGGAGCCGTGCGCCTGGCGTGGATCGATCTTGCCGTTCACCTTGTCGTAATTGTCGTCAAGCACCTGCAACTCGCACAGGCCGACATACGCAGTGTCGCCCTGGCCGGGGTAGCGCAACGCGAGTCCGTTGTTGCCGCCCGAGGGGACTTTGAATTCCAGGCGGACGACGAAGTCGCTGAATTGGTCCTGGGTGTAAATCGTTCCGCCTTTGCCGGGCAGGCACATGACCGCGCCGTTGGTCACGACATAGTTGTCCACGGGACCAGCCCAGCCGGTGAAGTCGCGACCGTTGAAGACGGACGCGAAATCTTTGCCGCCGTGGTTCGCGAGAATCTTGTTCGCTTCCACGCCGCCGATTTCCCGCAGCCTGATGTTGCGCCAGCGAATCTCGCCGCCGTGGGTCTGAAGTTGAATCGGGCCGCGCGCCGGCACACTCGACTTGCGGTCGTAATAGTTTTCCATGAGCGCGTGGTCCACGGTGAGCTTGCCATTCAGCCAGATGCTCACGCGCGCGCCGACCATGAGGATGTGGAACTTGTTCCATTCGCCGAAGGGATGGTCGGCGAAGACGAGCGGGTCTTTGCCCGGTGCGCCGGGGCTGTTGTTCCAAAGTCCGCCGCTGCCCTTGTTCGCGCCAAGCGAGAATTTGTTCGTCTCGGTGTAGTCCCAGATTTGCACCTGCGGGCAGCCCCGGAGGTAAATGCCCGAGTCCGCGCGCGCCACGGTCTTGTATTCGAGGAACAGCTCGAAGTCGCCGTAGTCCTTTTCTGTTGTGGCGTAAGCGCCGAGGCCGTCGTTCACCAGTTCCTCGTTCTCGACATACCAGTGGGATTTTCCGGTCTTGTCGTTCTTGGCCAGCATGGACTTGTTCCACTTCTCAATTTGCTCGGCGCGCTTGTCGTCCGGCAGGGCGAGCAGCTTGCGATGATCGTAAGTGTCGCCGCCGCGCCAGCCCGTGAGGTCGGAGCCGTTGAAGAGGGAGACGAAGCGCGAGTCCCGGTCCTGCGCCGTGGCGCAACCGCCGACCAGGACCGCCAATAGTCCGATGGAAAGAATCCGCGAGAGCGTGGGAAGTGATTTCATAAAATTGATTTAGGCAAAACCCGACGCGTGGCGAAATGAATTTCTTCAACCCATCCCGTAGCGGCGTCTCGGCAGAGCGCCGCCAGTTGAAAATCAAAGGTGGGAAAATTATGGCGGCGGTCTGCCGACGCGCCGCTACTTCATCGCCAGCCGCAGCACCACCACGCCCGACACCGCGACCACACCGCCGAGGATCGAGCGTTTGGTCGGGCGCTCGCCCTCGACGTAGCGCGAGAAGGGAATGATCACGAGCGGCGTGAGCGCGACGATGGGCAGAACCACGCCGGACTTCTCGGTCATCAGCGCCCATTGGTAACAGGCGACGCCGATGGCGGGGCCGGAGAGGGCGTTGATGACGACCCAGGGCCAGATGGGGGCGGAGGAGTTGAGGGTTGAGGGTTGAGAGTTGAGAGCAGGAGCCGTGGTGCATTTTTTAAATTTCATCCCAAGCCAAAAAACCACGGCCACCGCCAGTCCTGCGAGGATGCGTTGATACGCCGCCGTGCCGCCATCCACCGGCGTGCCCGCCGCCGCGTCCACGCGCGAGGCGTGGCCGCTGAAGACCGCGCCCATCCCCTGCCCCAGTGCCGCGACCACGCCGTAGGCCACGCCGATCCAGAAGACGCGTTTGGGAATATCGAGGTGTTTGCCCGGAGCTATCGCCAGCGCCACTCCGCCGAGAATCAAGGCCGCACCGCCCATTTCCATCCCGGTCATTTTCGTGTCGAACCACAGCCACTCCGTCGCCGCTGCAAACGGCGCGGCCAGGCAATGCACGATCAAAATGGACAGCCGCGAGCCGAGGCGCGGCAATGCTTGATACAGTGCGATGTCGCCGAGACCGAAGCCGAGCAGGCCGCTCAGGAGAAACATCGGCAGGGCTTTGCCGATCAATCCCTGCCCGAACGTGTGCGCCCACAGCGCGAGCAATGCAGTGGCGAGCAGCACGCGCCAGAAGTTTGCCTGCACGCCGCCCAGCACCTTGCTCGTCCGCTGCGCGCAGACCGCGGAGATGGAAAAGAAAATGGTGGTTAAAAACGCCGGCCACATGGCGCGCGGAGTTCAAGGGCCGCACCGGGAGAGTGCAAGTTTGATTTCACGCGCGGCCCTCGCGACACGCGTGGAGCTTCATTTCTTCGGCAGCACGGTGAAAGCCACCGCGCCGAGGATGCACACGAACGCCGCGAGGTGGTTCCACTTCAATTTCTCCCCGAGATAGAGCACCGCGAAACCCGCGAACACGATCAGGGTGATGACCTCCTGCATGATTTTCAGTTCCGCCGCCGAGTAGTTCAGGCTGCCCCAGCGATTGGCCGGCACCATGAAAACGTATTCGAGGAAGGCGATGCCCCAGCTCAGGAGAATCACCTTCCAGAGCGGGATCACGCCGCCGCCCGCGAGCTTGCCGTATTTCAAATGCCCGTACCAGGCGAAGGTCATGAAGACGTTCGAGATGGTGAGGAGGAAGATGGGCGTGAGGCGGGATTGAATGAGAGAGTCCATAAAGTAATCAGTAATCAGTCTGCGGGCGCGGGCGAACGGCGGGCAAACTTACACCAGCCGCACGGGGATGTTTCTTCCGGCCAGGAAATTTTTCACGTCGCCCACGGTGAACTCGCCGAAGTGAAAGATGCTCGCGGCCAGCACGGCGTCGGCCCGCCCTTGCTCCAGCACGTCGGCCATGTGTTCGAGGCTGCCTGCGCCGCCGCTGGCCACCACCGGGACGCCCACGGACTCGCTGATGCGCCGGGTGATTTCCAAATCGAAGCCCGCCTTCGTGCCGTCCGCATCAATGCTGTTCAGCACGATCTCGCCCGCGCCCAGCGCCACGGCGCGCTGCGCCCACTCGACCGTTTCGAGGCCCGTGGCTTTGCGTCCGCCATGCGAAAAAACTTCCCAGCGTCCGGGCGCGGTGCGCTTGCAATCAATGGACACGACGATGCACTGGCTGCCGAATTTCTCCGCGCCCGCGCGGATGAGTTCCGGGGTCGCAAGCGCGGAGGAGTTGATGCTCACCTTGTCCGCACCCGCCATCAGCATCTGGTGCATGTCCTCGACGGCGCGAATGCCGCCGCCCACGGTGAGCGGCATGAAGCACTGGTCGGCGGTGCGCTCGATGACATCAATAATCGTCGCGCGACCGTGCGCGCTGGCCGTGATGTCGAAGAAGACCATCTCGTCCGCGCCCTGCTCGTTGTAGCGCACGGCCAGGGCGACGGGATCGCCCACGTTGCGGAGTTCGCCCGCCTCGGCACGGCCGAACTGCACGCCGCGCGTGACTTGTCCGTCATGAACGTCGAGGCAGGGAATGACGCGTTTGGCGAGCATCGTGAAACACCTCCCGCTCCGGGGAGGCAGACAGGTTGTCTGTAGCCGCGAATTACTTCTTCACGGAACCCCACTTGCCACCGGGGTGCTTCTTCAATTTGCCCGGCGTATAAACCAGCGTGTTCAGCGACATCATGGGATTGGATGCCGAGAACTTGTAGCCGAGGGCTACAACGGCCTTGAGAATTTCCGGTTTGGTCAGCGGCTTGGCGGCCACGGCCTTGGACACGGCCTCGTAGAGCGACATCGTGTTTTCGACGCGCGCCGCGCGTTTCTTGCGCGGAACGCGGCCCGGGGCGGCGGGTTTGGCGGGCGCAGTGGCCACGGAGGCGGTCATTTCGAGACCGGCGCAAATTTCTTTGAGCCGGGCTTCGAGCTGGGCCTTCTCATTGAGGAGGGCGGCACGCAACGCTACGAATTGTTTTACAGAAGCTGATTTCATCCGGCGGGGCTTAAGGGATTGGAGGCCGGCGTGGCAAGCCCGGATTCAACCGCGCCGGTCGGCCAAAGAAAAACCCCGCCGTGAATGCCGTGGGAAGCAGTTCCGTTGAACGTCTTATGGACAAGTGGGACCGGCTTCGACAGCGTTCAACGTCCAGTAAAGGCCTGTTGGCGGCTGCTGATAATGAAGGGCCCCGTGTTTCGTCATTACGGTCCAAGGATGTGGCTTCGATACACGAGCATAGGCAGGGTTAAATTGTTTTCCTGCTGGCGCAGTCAAAGAGCGATGTCACTTCGCGGCGACGACGAAACTATCGGCGCACAAAAAAAATTCTCAAGAGCGGAAACTCATTTGTGGAAAAATATTTTCCCCACGTCCGCTCCACCGGCAGGAAAACTTTCTCCACCCTGGCGTGATCTTTTGTCTGATAAAGCGGCGTTCGTCATTCCTGTTGATGGAAAGTTGGGCCACCACTCCACGGGAAATCCGCTCCTCTATCCGCGTGACATGAGGGGCCGAACTGACGAAGGAAAAAAGACCGGAGGAAACTGCGCCTCTGTTAAATCTGGCCGGTCTTGGTATAGACGCCGAGTTGCGTGAGCCAGATGCCGCCGGTCTTCTCGGCGCGGAGGATGAGTTTTCGTTTCAGCAACTCGGTGATTTCCGCTTCCGTGATGCGCGGGACGGTTGGCACTACTTGGAGGTCGCGGAGGCAGGAGTACGTTTCCATTGAATTCATCCGGCACCTTATCTCGCCTCTCGTGACGCAACCTAAGCTTATCTAAAAGTTTCGCGCGGGCGGTCACTTCAGCGAGAGCGCGCAGAATTCATCGAACGCGCCGCCGAAAAGCTTCTTCACGTCGCGCTGGATTTCTTCGCGGCTCGGCACCCAGCCGGTGGCGGCGAGGTCGCCATACTTCTCCACCAGCACACGGCTGATGACCTGGCGCGAGTGGGTCCACTTGTAGATCAGTTGGTCGAGCACTCGCGCGTCGGAGTGCTGCGGGGTGAAGCTGAGGCCGAGCAGCTCGAGGCGCATCCGCGTCATCTCGTCAATGAGGCTGGGGTTGTTGAGGAACCACCAGCAGCCGAAGATGTGAAGGTTGCGGAACTTTCGCGCCAGGACGCACAACTCGTGCTGGTTCTCGCGCGCAAGCACGGTGGCGATGAACTTGGTGTCGGGAAATTGTGCGCAGAGATTCTGCAGCGCGCTGAGGTCGGTGTAGCCGAGGCCGTCGCCAGCCAGGCGCAACTCGGGATTCACCTGCCGCCGCACGCCGGGCATCACGGCGAAGGGCAGCCCGAACTCACGGCAATGTGGCACCACGGCCTTCTCGATGAGCATCGCGCATTCGTGCGAGCCCGGAAATTCAAAGTCGGGACTGAGCGAGACCATCACGAAACGCGGATTCATCCGCTCCGTCCAAGTGCGGAGGAAACGGCGGACCTCGCTGAAGGTGTGCGCGGTCAGATCGCTGCTCACATTGTAACCCCAGCGGGACAATTGGGCGGCGGTGGATGGCCACGAGAGCAGCAGCGGGTCGATGCGCAGCCCGGAGGTGAAACGCGGGTCGCGCGCGAAGCCGTGGTCCCACACGGGGCGCTCGTCGTCGTCGAACGGGGAGTTGGTCATGCAGATGGAACGGACGTTCGCCAGTTCCATGCAGTGTGTGGTGTAGTCCTCAACTTCCCACTCGGCGAACCACGAGCGCACGGCGTTCAGGTCGCGCTTGCGGACATCGAGGCCCAGCGCATTGAGCGTGGTGATGACACCCCGGCAGGATTCCGAGACGGGAGAATTCTTGATGAACAATTGTTCCCAAATCAGATCGGCCTGCCGGGACTTGGGCAGCGCCCAAAATTTCTCGAACGGCAAATCCAAGTAACGAAAGGACTCGGCCACGAGGTAGTGGTAGGTGAGCACTTCATCAATGCCCCAAAGCAGGAGCTTCCCAAACGCCGGATCGTAGAGGTGCGTATGAATGTCCGAGACCGGCGTGCGCGCCACGGCCTCTTCAACCGCGGCGGCCACCTGATCGCGCACCAACTCCGTAGCGAGGGGGTTCATGATGCAGGGACGCTAGCGAAGGAGCCGTGGATGCGCACCTGCTTTTTGGAGTTTGCCGTCACTTTGCTGGAGGAGGGATTTGCCTCACGCCAAGGCTGCCAAGGTCGAGAAGGAAAATTCTCTGCATCGCACACTGGTCATTCGGCGTGGCAATTGTCGTTTGACGCCACGCCCAGCCCGCGCACTATCTTCACGAATCACCAACGCCATGAAAACTCAACTCACCCGCCGCTCTGCTCTCACCCGAATCGCCAGCACCGGCGCCATCGCTGCCACCGCCGCGTCGCTCGCACAACGTCTCTTCGCCGCTGATGCCGCCGCGCCCGCGATGAAAGGCCGCGTGCATCACTCCGTTTGCAAGTGGTGTTACCCGGGTATCTCGCTTGAAGACCTGTGCGTCGCGGGCAAGGTGATGGGCCTCACCTCGATTGAACTGCTTAATCCCGGCGACGATTTCGCCACGCTGAAAAGGCACGGCCTGACCTGCGCGATGGTGAGCAATCCCGTCATTGATAAACTCGGCGGCATCGAGCGCGCGTGGAACCGCGTGGAGCATCACGACAAACTCGTGACGGCTTACGAGCAGCGCATTCAGCAGGTGGCTGATGCGGGCTTCACGAATCTCATTTGCTTCTCCGGCAACCGCGATGGTTTGGCGGATGACGTGGGCATCAAGAATTGCGCGCAAGGTCTCAAGCGCATCATGGCCGCGGCGGAGAAAGCGAAGGTCAACATCGTGATGGAACTGTTGAACAGCCGCGTGAACCACCGGGACTACCAGTGCGATCACACCGAGTGGGGCGTCGAGCTTGCCAAGGCCATCGGCTCCGAACGCTTCAAGCTGCTCTACGACATTTACCACATGCAGATCATGGAAGGTGATCTCATCGTGCGGATCAAAAAGTTCGCGCCCTACATCGCCCACTACCACACCGGCGGCGTGCCGGGCCGCAACGAGATTGATGACTCGCAGGAGATCAACTACCCCGCCGTGATGAAGGCCATCGTGGACACCGGCTTCAAGGGCTACGTCGCGCAGGAATTCATCCCCAAGCGCGCGGACAAGATCGCGTCGCTGCGGCAGGGCGTGGAGATTTGTGATGTTTAACTACGTCCCGAAAACTGGCCGCTGGTAACAGGCTGCATAGGAAATGATGCGTTCACGTCAAGCCGTGGCTTTGGTCAGCATAATCAGTTTGTTGTTGCTGGGAGCGGTGCTGGTACTGGGACTTTTCCGCTTTGATTACCGAGGAGAGATGTTCGAGCGACACAGCCCACCCGGAGCGCCGGACGTGGAGATTTACAGCAAAGGCTTCGTGGACTCTTCTTTCGATGCGTATCTGGTCAGCACGGATGGGCGGCGCGACCTCATTTCCTCCTCACTGCCCTGTCACATGAAGTTTGGTGAATTTCGGACGAACGACAGGCGGGTCAGTTACCTGACAAACCTCATTTCCGCCCCTGCCCTTCGCACCAAGAACGGAGCCGCATTATTTGAAGTTTTCTGGACCAAGGATTTGCAACAAGTAGCCATCAGTTACCGGGGCTACCTGGTGCGGGCGTACAATGTGCGCAAGAAGCAGACATTAAGTTGCGACACGGATGAAGTTTTTGAATCGCGAGACAGATGCATCTACCGCGCAATGACGGCAGAGGACCAATGAGTCAGACGTTTCGACGCTTGCTCTGAAATTCACGGTCGGTATCCTTACAACATGAGCACAGTTTTTGAAATTGAGAACGCCGTCCAGAAGCTCTCCCGCAATGATTTGACCGCTTTCCGCGACTGGTTTCTCGGCTTCGACGCTGAGGCCTGGGACAAGCAATTCGAGGAAGATGTGAAGGCGGGGCGATTCGACGCTCTCGCGGAAGAAGCCTTGCGCGATTTGCGCGCCGGGCGCTGCACAGAGCTGTGAAACATCGCGCGACACCCAAGTTTTGGAAGTTTTACGAAGCATTGCCCAAGGAAATCCAGACGCTCGCGGACAAGAATTTCGAACTTCTCAAACTCGATTCACACCACCCTTCCCTGCACTTCAAGAAAGTCGGACGGATGTGGTCGGCTCGCGTTGGCATCCATTATCGAGCCGCCGCCGTTGAGGATGGTGCCGACATGGTCTGGTTCTGGATTGGGCATCACAGCGAATACGACCGGCTCATTGGTCGTGGCCAATAAGAACCGAAGCACTCACGGGAATTGATGATTGTGGATTGAGGATTGGAGATTGAAGATTCACGTCACGACATGAGCGTCCTCAATCCCAAGTCCCGCCCGCCGCTGGAGCGCATGATGCGTATTCACCACGAGATCGCCTCAGGCAGTTATCCGAACGCCACGAAGCTCGCGCGCGAAATGGAGGTGAGCGTGAAGTCCATCTGGCGCGACATCGAGTTCATGCGCGACCGCATGAACCTGCCGGTGGAATACGACGCGCGCCGCTATGGCTATCACTACACCGAACCGGTGAGCGGCTTCCCGACCCTGCAAATCACCGAGGGCGAACTGGTCGCGCTGCTCATCGCGGAAAAGGCGCTGGAACAATATCGCGGCACGAACTTCGAGAAGCCGCTGGTCAGCGCGCTCAAGAAGCTCGCCGGCCAGTTGCCCGACACCGTGTCGTTCAACATCTCGGAGTGGGACCAGACGATTTCCTTTCGCACGAGCGCCGAGCCGATTTTGAACCTGGAAATTTTCGACGTGCTGGCCACGGCCACGGCGACGCGAAAACAAATCCAGTTTCATTACCGTAAGCCCGGACAAGCGAAGGCGGAGGCGCGCATCGTGGATCCCTACCATCTGGCGAACATCAACAGCGAGTGGTTCCTCTTCGCCTTCGATCAGGCGCGGAAGGACATCCGCACCTTCGTCCCCGCGCGCATGAGCGACGTGACGACCACCGGCAAAACCTTTCCGCGCCCCGCGAAGTTCTCGCTGGAGAAGCGTCTGCACGACAGCTTCGGCGTCGTGAGCGGTCAGGGAGAATTCAACGTGGTCATCCGCTTCGATGCGTTCGGCGCGGGCTACATCCGCGAGAAGAAATGGCATCCGTCGCAGGAACTGCGCGAGCTGAAGGACAGCGGTGCGGAGTTGCGGATGAAGCTGTCGAGCCTCGATGAAGTGCAGCGGTGGGTCTTGAGCTGGGGCGGCCATGCGAAGGCCGTTGGGCCGAAGGAACTGGTGGAGAAGGTGCGCGAGTCCGCGCGGCGGATTCTGAAATAGCGGCGGGCGGGCGGGCGGCCTACTGAAGAATTTCCCCGCGTTTGCCGAAACTAAAGCATGGTTTTGGAAGCAAAGTCAGTCGTCACGCCGGAGCATTCATTCGGGACACTCGTGCAAGTTCAGCCCGACCACCCCGTCACCACCACGGCCAGTTCCCCCACGCTGCCGACGCGCCGCTCGCCTCGCAAAATACTCTGCGTGGCCCTGGCCATTTGCGCGGCGTTTTACGCGGTCACGCACTGGTTTCTCTGGCCGGTGCGGGTGAACGGCGAAAGCATGGCCCCGAACTACGACGATGGCCAACCCACCGTCATCAACCGTCTCGCGTATTTTTCCACCAGCCCGCAGCGTGGCGATGTCGTGGGCCTGCATGTCGGGAATGAGTTTTACATCAAGCGCATCATCGGGCTGCCCGGTGAGCGCATCGCGTTCGAGCGGGACACGGTGCTGGTCAACGGATGTCCGCTGAAGGAAACGTATCCCGTGAAGCCGTTGCTCTGGAAACTCGCCCCCATGCAGCTCGGCGCGAACGACTACTACGTCATGGGCGACAACCGCGCCATGTCCAAGCTGGGTCCCGTGCCGCGCGCGCAGATCATCGGCAAGGCGATTTACTAAATCGGCGGCGCGCGGACTTTCCAGCCGCAGCAATTCTCGACCATCCGACCTGCTGGTCTGGAAGAAAGCCTTCCTGACGTGGAACATGGCTGAGAGCTGGCAGGCCCGCGCTCCCCTCCTGCACTTTCCGCTTCCAACTTCCGCGCCAATTCCTTGAACTCCCGGCATGACTGATCCGCGTCTGACAAAACTCGCCAAGCTCCTCATCGAATATTCCTGCCGTCTCAAACGCGGCGACCGCATCCTCATCGAGGTCATTGACGTGCCCGATGAATTTGCCGTGGAACTCATGCGCGCCACGCGGAAGGTCGGCGCGATTCCCATCATCGAAGTGCGCCACAGCCGCGTGACCCGCGAGATCATCCGTGACACGAACGACAAACACGCCGCGCTCGTGAGCCGCATCGAACTCGCGCGCATGAAAAAAGTGCAGGCCTACCTCGCCATCCGCGGCGCGGCCAACGCCAGCGAAAACGCCGACATCCCGAGCGAGAAGATGGCCCTCTACTCGAAGACCATTCGCCCCGTGCAAAATTACCGCGTGAACAAGACCCGCTGGTGCGTCCTGCGCTGGCCGACGCCCAGCATGGCGCAGGCGGCGAGCATGAGCACCGAAGCGTTCGAGAATCTCTACTTCGATGTCTGCACGATGGATTACGCGAAGATGGCGCGCGCGATGGCCCCGCTGGAGAAGCGCATGAAGAAAGCCGGCGACGTCCACATCACCGCGCCCGGCACGGACTTGCGCTTCAGCATCAAGGGCATCAACGCCGTCATGTGCGAGGGCTTGCGGAACATTCCCGATGGCGAGGTCTTCTCCTGTCCCGTGAAGGATTCTGTCCAGGGCCACATCCAATTCAACACGCCCACGATTTACTCCGGCACCAAGTTTGAGAACGTGCGCCTCGCCTTCAAGGACGGCAAAATCGTGGAGGCCACGTCCAACAACACCAAGCGCCTGAACGAGATCCTCAATACCGACCCGGGCGCGCGCTACATCGGCGAGTTCTCGCTGGGGTTCAATCCGTACATCCTGAGTCCGATGTGCGACATCCTGTTCGACGAGAAGATTGCCGGGTCGCTGCACTTCACGCCGGGACAGGCTTACGAAGTGGCGGACAACGGCAATCGCTCGGCGGTGCATTGGGACATGGTGCTCATCCAACGTCCCGAGTGGGGGGGAGGCGAGGTGCAGTTTGATGGCGAAGTGATTCGCAAGAACGGGCTGTTCGTGCCGAAAGATTTGCAGCCGCTCAATCCGAAGAACTTGAAGTGAGGGAGTTCTTCCAGCACTGCACCACGTCAGGCAGGGCCGTGGACAGCCCCTCCGCTCATAACCAGCGGCCCGTAGGCGAGGGCCGGATGTTCACCGGCCCGGAAAATTTTTTGCCATGCCCGCAACCATGACCCACACTCGCGCGCACATGACCAAACCGCTGGCCCTGCTTTGCTACGAGAAGCTGCTGCCCGGCTCGCAGCTCGCGAACCGGCTCGCGGACACCGGCTGGCGCGTGCAGACGGTGAACGACCCGACCGCGCTCGTCATGTCCGCCGAGGAACACAAGCCGCTGCTCGCGCTCATCGATCTCAGTTCCACGCGCACTTCGGTCACGGAGCAAGTGGCGGCGTTGCGGCGTAACCAGGGCACCGCGCATATCCCCATCATCGCCTTCAGCGCGGACGAGTCGGCGCATCCGTCCGCCGCCGCTGCCGGGGCGAATCTCGTCGTCACCGACGCCGCCATTCTCCAGCACCTCGCGCAGTTCCTTGACCAGGCGTTGCACGAAAGCTGATTACTGACTCACTCATAATTTTTCCAAACCATGACCATCCCCACTGTGAAACTCGACCGCGGCATCCATGTGCTGCATCTCTTCTACTCCATTGACCGCTACTGCTGGTCGCAACTTGAGCCGGAGGAATCCGCGCAGGCGTTGAAGTGCGTCGAGGCGCTGGCGGCGAAGAACAACGCGCCCTCGCATCCCAAGCTCCGCAGCTACGCCACCATTGGCGCGAAGGGCGACATGGCCTTCATTCTTTATGCGGCGGAACTCGGCGCACTCGCCCAGATGCATCGTGATTTGGAAAACTGTTTTCCCGCCGGCACGCTCACGCGCGAGTTCTCCTACTTCAGCGTCACCGAACTCGTCGAATACATGGCCACCGACGACGACAACCGCGCCGCGCTCGTCGCCGAGAAGCTGGAGCCGGGCAGCGAAGCCTACGAGAAACGCTGGGCCGAACTCGCCAAGCGCAAGGCCGACTACGAACTGTATCGCCTCCAGCCCGAGCTGCCCGACTGGGAAGTCATGGCCTTCTACCCCATGTCCAAGCGCCGCAGCGGCGGCGACAACTGGTATTCGCTCGACCTCGACGCACGGAAAAAAATGATGGGTGGCCATGCGCGCATCGGGCGCAAGTACGGCGGACGCATTTCCCAGCTCATCACCGGCTCGACCGGACTCGACGATTGGGAATGGGGCGTCACGCTCATGGCCCACCAGGTGGATGCGCTCAAGGAGATCGTCTATGAAATGCGCTTCGACGAAGTGAGCGCGCGCTTCGGCGACTTCGGAAAGTTCATCATCAATTTGAAGATGGCCCCGGCAGACCTGTGGCCGCATCTGCATTTGTGAGATGCCGCCCAAGAGGCCGCAACGAGCGCGCGATTGTTCCGGTGTGGTAGGGCGCGGTGTCCTCACTGCGCCGCGCCGGAATCGGGAAGATTTTTCATGTGCGCGTCCGAGTGGACTGACGAACCCAGTACGGCGCCTGGTTAAGCGGTGTGGTCGTCGTCTTTCGATTTCTGTAACTGTTCAGCTCGATCCTTTCTCGCGAAATACACAATCATGGCACCGAAAATCCAGATAAGAGAAACGAACATGTAAGCCGTCGAGAAGCGAAATTTTGGAAAGATCAAACGCAGGAGATTGAAAACGATGAACGGCGCGAAAAACACAGCGACGAGCAAAATCTGATGCAGCAGTCCCCGCCCTAAACGCTTCAGCCAAGATGTCTGTTTGCTGTGTTTCATGTGAACGCCACCAACAAATCAGGCGGCGCTCCACTCGAAGCGCCGCCCAAATCCTCTCACAACTTCTCCGCGATGAACTTTTCCAGCTTGAGCGTGTCCACGGCGAAGAGGCGGATGCCTTCGGAGAGTTTCTCCGTCGCCATCTGGTCTTCGTTGTGCTGCCAGCGGAAGGTCTTCTCGTCGAGATGCAGCTTCTGCGCGTCAGACTTCGCGGCGGCTTCGGGCGAGAGCTTGCGCGTGACCGGGGCCGCGCCTTTCGCCAAATCTTCCAGCAGTCCGGGGCTGATGGTGAGCAGGTCGCAGCCGGCCAGTTCCAGAATCTCGCCGAGGTTGCGGAAGCTCGCGCCCATGACTTCCGTCTGGTAGCCGAACTTTTTGTAATGATTGTAAATCTTTGTCACCGAGACCACGCCGGGGTCTTCCGTCGCTGAATAATCCTTGCCCGTGCTCTTCTTATGCCAGTCGAGGATGCGGCCCACGAACGGCGAGACGAGCTGCACGCCCGCCTCGGCGCATGCCACAGCCTGCGCGAAGGAGAAGAGCAGCGTGAGGTTGCAGTTGATGCCGTCCTTCTTCAACTCGGCGGCGGCCTGGATGCCTTCCCACGTCGAGGCGAGCTTGATGAGAATGCGTTCGCGCGCGATGCCCGCCTTCTCATAACGCGCCATGAGCGAGCGAGCCTTCGCCACGGAACCCGCGCGGTCAAAACTCAGCCGTGCGTCCACCTCGGTCGAAACGCGGTGCGGAACGATCTTCAAAATCTCGAGGCCGAACGCGACCGAGAGCCTGTCGAGCGCGGCTTCGAGCGCGCCAGAACCGCCGGTCTCCTGCTTGGCGTCGGCGATGGTCTTGTTCACGAGGTCAGCATACTCAGGCATGGTCGCGGCCTTGAGCAACAGGCTGGGATTCGTGGTGGCGTCGCGCGGCTGGGATTTGCGGATGCTCGCGAAGTCGCCGGTGTCGGCGACGACCTTGGTGAATTTCTTGAGTTGATCGAGTTGCGTGAGGTCTGCCGTCACTTTGGACGGCCCTTCAGCAGTGGCAGTAGGTGTCATAAATTTTCTTCGGGAATGAGTTTCGGCAGTCCGCTGCTGCGCGCAACGATTTATTCGGGGAATGTTACTGGCAGCGTGCGGCCTGCGTCCCGCGGGCGCGATGCATCAAACGCTTAAGGTTTCGCGTCGGGCGTCCCGCCTGAATCCTTTTTCGTCAGCCGCCGGTAACGCCACGCGCCCGCCAGCATCAGCAGCACGCACGACGCTTTCCACACGAACAGCCACCAAGGCTTCCACCACGCGCCGGTGCGTGCCTCCACCACATCGGAAAAGCCAAACGCCACGATGACCACGGCCAGAAACCAAAACGTGGCGCGCAATCGCTGCTCGCGCCGAAATGCGTAAATGAACAACACGATGGCAAATACAAACCAAACACCCGCCTCGATCAGGTTGCCGTCGCGTTCAACATCCATGACTTGCCCTTAATTCCCTCCTCACTGGAAAGCCAGAAAAGAGACGGACGGGGAATTGGCTTGCCCCAACGCGCCGGTTTTTCTTCAATGATGGCGCACATTGAACGCTGGACCCCTCTCACCGGGGCACGGCGTCTTCGGAAATGAAACTTAAGCAACCTTCGAACCGTAGCGGCGTCCTCGCCGGGGGCAACTGGATCATTGATCAGGTCAAGATGATTGACGTGTTCCCGCAGCGCGAGTCGCTGGCGAACATTCACGGCCCGGTCGCACTCGGCACGGGCGGCGCGCCTTACAACGTGCTCATCGATCTGGCGAAGATCGGCGCGAAGTTCCCGCTCACCGCCGCCGGTCTCGTGGGCAAGGACGCGTTCGGTGACCAGATTCTCGCCGACTGCAAGAAGCTGAAGATTGACGCGAAGTTTCTCAAAGCCACCGCCGCCGCCGCCACTTCCTACACGGACGTCATGACGGAGCGCACCGGCGGACGGCGCACGTTCTTTCACAATCGCGGCGCGAATGCGCTGTGGACGGCCGAGGATCTCGATTTCACCAAGACGAAGGCGAAAATTTTTCACCTCGGCTACCTGCTCCTGCTGGATGCGCTGGACCTGGCCGATGTGAAGCACGGCACCAAAGCCGCGCGCCTGCTCGCGGCCGCGCAAGCCGCCGGTCTCAAGACCAGCGTGGACGTGGTGAGCGAGGACAGCGATCGCTTCGCGAAGATCGTCGGGCCGGCGTTGAAGTTCTGCGACTACTGCATCCTGAACGAAATTGAGGCGGGCAAGACGACCGGCTTCAAGATTCGCCAGGCCGACGGCAAGCTCGACACGGTGGCGTTGCGCCACGCGGCGGGCGCGCTTCTGCAAATGGGCGTGAAAGAAGTCGTGGTCATTCATTTTCCTGAAGGCTCATTCGCGCGCACGCGCAAAGGCGACGACGTGTGGCAGTCTTCGCTCAAGCTCACGGACAAAAACATTGCGGGCACCGCAGGCGCGGGGGACGCGTTTTGCGCCGGTGTGCTCTATGGATTGCACGAGGGCTGGGAACTGGATCAATGCTTGGAAACCGCCGTGTGTCTCGCCGCCGCGTCACTCTCTGAACCGACTTGCACCGGTGGTCTGCGCCCGCTGTCCGCGTGTCTCGCGCTCGGGAAAAAATTCGGCTACCGTCCCGCGCTGGATTCGCACGATCATTAACGTGCCCCGGCGTCCCGCCGGGTCGAGGCGTCCCCCGTCAGCAAGCCACTCCCTCGTCGAACAGTGTTCGTCGTCAGTAAGTCCCCGCCCGGCAGGATGCCGGGGTCACTTTACAGCCCCGTCGGATGATCCAGGAACACCCACGGCACACGAAACTTCTTCGAGAGATGCGCCGCGAGCGCCTTCACGCCAAACGTCTCCGTCGCGTAATGCCCGGCGTAGAGGACGTTCACGCCGAGTTCTTCCGCCAGCGCGTAAGTCCAGTGCGGACCTTCGCCGGTGATGAAGGTGTCCACGCCTTCCGCCGCCGCCAGCTTCACCTCCGCGCCCGCGCCACCGGTGACGACGCCGATGCGTTTGCACGTCGCCGGCCCGCCGGGAATCAGCTTCACCTCGGACTTCATCACGTTCGCGAGGCGGCGGCTTAATTCATCGCGCGTCACGGAGGCGGTGCTTTGCAGGCCGAGGAATTGTTCCTTCATGCGGAAGAAGGGCTTCAAATTCCGCAGGCCGATGGAGGCGCAAAGCTGTGCGTTGTTCCCGAGCGTCGGGTGCATGTCGAGCGGCAGATGCGAACTGTAAATGGCGAGGTCGTGGTCCAGCAGCAGGCGCATCAGCTCGAAATTTTTTCCCGTCCACGGATGACGTTTGCTCCAGAACAGCCCGTGATGCACCAGCAGCACGTCGGCGCGCTCCTCAATCGCTTTGCGGATGGTGGCGAGACTCGCGTCCACGGCGGCGGCGAGGCGGGACACGCGGCCGGAGTTCTCCACCTGCAACCCGTTCACCGCGCCGTCGTAGTCCATGACTTCGGACGTGCGGAGCAGGCGGTCGGAATACTTCACGAGTGCGGAGAGCGCGGCGTCTTTCATGGCCCGAACGTAAGACGAGGCCGGGCCTGGCGAAAAGGAGGAATGCCCGCTCGCTCCCAATTTTCGCTTTAGTCCCGGCGTCCCTTGCGAATAACGTCCGGGCGTGGATGTCACGCCGTGGCTCGTCCTGCTGGGGGTGCTCGGGTTTGCCGCCGCGAGCTTCTTTTTCGCGCTCGCGGAGTCCGCCCTCTTCGCGCTCGGCAAATGGCAGATTGAACAACTCGCCGAGCGTTCACCGCGCGAAGGCGCCATCGTCGCGCAACTGCTCAAGCAACCTTCCGAGCTCCTCGCCACCATTGTCCTCGGCAACACCGTGGCCAATGCCGTCGTGGTCGCCGTCGGTCTCGGCGTCGCGGTGTGGCGCGGCAGCTCCATCGCGTTCACGGTCGCGGCGCTAATGCTTTTGATCCTCATTGGCTGCGAGGTGTTGCCGAAAACTTTGGCAGTGCGCGCGCCGGAGCTGTGGTCACTACGCGTCGCGCGCTTCATGCTCTGGTGGCAAAACCTCGCGCGGCCCGCCCAGCGGCTGGCCCAGGCCATCAACAATTTCTTCCTGCGCGTGCTCGTGCGCGCCGTGAAACCGCAGACCACGGGAAGCGAGGAAGATTACCGGGAATTGATCGAACTCGCCGCGCAGCAAGGCACGCTCGCCCTGCGCGAGAAGGAAATCATTTTTGAAATCATCCGGCTCGACAAGCAGACCGCCGCGGACGTGATGACCCCGCGCTCCCGCATGTCGTGCATCCCCGATGACCTGAGCGTGGCCGAGATGATCGCCGCCGCGCGCCAGTTCCGCCATCGCCGTCTGCCCATGTTCGATGGCACGCCCGAGACCATCGTGGGCGTGCTCGACACGAAAATTCTCCTGCTCAACCCGCAGGTGGATTTGGCGGATGCGATTGAGTTCCCGTCCTTCGTGCCGGAGAGCATGAACCTGCTGAAACTGTTCGTGGCCTTGCAGCGGCAGAAGCGCGGCATCGCGATGGTGGTGGATGAATTTGGCGGCACCGCCGGCGTGGTCACGATGGAGGACATTCTCGAAGAAGTCGTCGGCGAGATTCGCGACGAGGCCGAGGAGCGCCCGCTGGTTTTGGAAAAGTTGAGCGCGACCAAGTGGCGGATCAGCGGGGCCGTGACGGTGCGCGACTTCCGCCGCGAATGCTCCGAGGTGGGCGACGTGCCGCAAGTCGAGACGATGGGCGGACTGCTGACGATGCTCTGCGACGTGGTGCCGGGCGCGGGCGAGTCGGCGAACTTTCGCGGGCTAAAACTCACCGCCACGCGCGCGGAGGAGCGCGTGGTGCGGGAACTCACGGTGGAAAGAACAGCGAAGCGAGGTGGGGGGTGATGCTGTCACTCGTTGACCCGGGTCAATTTGTAGTGGGGCAGCCGTCTCGGCTGCCACCAGTCCACGGGCCGTCCCGGCTGGTGTCCTTCAGCCGGGACGGCCAAGGGACTAAAGGCAGGCGAGACGCCCGCCCCACTACTTGCGCGCGCGTCTGGCCCTCGTCCCTCGACCTAAGTCCCTCGACACTCCCATGACCTCCGCCCTCCTCCTCTTCATCGCGCTGGGCCTGGCGGCCTCGTTCTTCCTCTCCGGGATGGAGGCGGGCGTGTTCGCGCTCAGTCGCGTGCGCATCCGGCGGATGATGCGCGCGGGTCACTCCAACGCCCGCCGGTTGAACCGCTACCTCGAACAGCCCGAGGAATTTCTCTGGACCATCCTCGCCGGCAACACACTGGCGAACTTTGCCGTCGCCAGCCTTGTGGTCGTCGGCTTCCAGTCATGGATGCGCGCGCATCCGGGGTGGTTCGCCGCCGGGTTCTTCCTCGGCACCATTTTGTTTTACGGCGTCTGCGAGCTGCTGCCGAAGATGCTTTTCCGCGTGTATCCCAACCGGCTCTGCCTGTGGCTCTCAGGACCGTTCGCCGTCGTGCATTTTTTCCTGCGCCCGGTGGTGGCGATCTTGCGGTGGCTCGCGGCGGGCCTGTTGCACTGGACGGGCGGGCAGACCTTCGAGGGCCGCCTGTTCGGCACGCGCGAAGAGTTGCGCGTCTTGATGCAGGAGTCGTCGCAATCACTCTCCTCCGAGGAGCGCGGCATGATCAATCGCGTCCTTGATTTGCAGAATCTCACCGTCTCGCACGTCCTCGTGCCGATGGCGCGCGCCGCGACGGTGACGACGGAAACGCCCGTGGCCGAGGCGCTGGCCCTGTGCCGTGAACGCGGTTTGAGCCGCCTGCCGGTGTGGCGCGCGGACCAGCAGCGGCGCATCGCGGGCCTGTTCAATCTCCGGTCCCTGCTCTACCGCGCGGACCTCGATTTGCGAAAACGCGTGGGCGACTACGTGCAGCCCGCGACGTTTGTGGACGCCGACATGCGGCTGGAGGAGGCGACCCGCCACCTGCAACGCGCCGGCCAGCGCCTCGCCATCGTGCTCGCGCGGGACGGACGCGAAGCGGGCATCGTGAGCTTGCAGGATTTGCTCAAGTCCATTTTCGGGGAGGTGAAGTTGTGAAATTCCAAATTTCAAATTCGCAGCGTTGCGCCGTCATCAGGTGCGGAGCCGTCGCGCTGAGTCGGACGCAGCAGGCCGGCTCTTCGAACACGAGGCTGAAAAGCCTCGCAACCTGCCGACAAGAATGTCGGCGTTACGGCGTAGGGCCGGCTTTCCAGCCGGCAGGTTGCGAAACTTTCCAGTTTCGCGTTCCCAAGACGAATGAGGCACGACGTTCACAACGCCGTCCGTCTGACGAACCCTGCTCATGACCCTCGACGAATTCATCAGCATTCTCTGGCGGCTGCTGGCCGTGCTCGTGCTCGTGCTGGTCAACGGTTTCTTCGTCGCCGCCGAATTCGCGCTGGTCAAAATCCGCGACACCCAGTTGCAGCCGTTCATCCGGCGCGGCAGCCGGCGGGCCCGCGTCGCGCGGCAGGTGTTGCAAAATCTCGACCGCTCGCTCAGCGCGGCGCAACTCGGCATCACGCTCGCCAGCCTGGGCCTCGGCTGGATCGGCGAGCCGGTCTTCGCCAAGCTGCTCGAACCGCTCATGGCCATGCTGCACATCGAATCGCTGGCCGTGCAGCACACGCTGTCTTTCATCGTCGGTTTTTCACTCATCACCTTTCTGCACATCGTGGTGGGGGAACAGGCCCCGAAATGGCTGGCCATTCAAAAGCCGCTGCCCACTTCGCTCTGGGTTGCGATGCCGCTGCAAATTTTCAACTACATCGCCTATCCCTTCATCTGGGTGCTGAACAACGCCTCGCTCTGGTTCCTCCGTCAGCTTGGTATCAATACGGCGGGCGAGGGCGAGATCGCGCATTCGGAGGAAGAACTGCGCCTGCTGGTGGCGTCCTCGGACCACGGCGAGGGCCGTGCCGGAGCGAGCCGCGACATCGTGTTGAACGCCTTTGACCTGCGCCAGCGCGTGGCCCGCGAAGTCATGCGCCCGCGCCGCGAGATCGTGACGCTCGATGTCGCCACGCCGCTCGCGTCAGCACTGGAAACCGCCGCGCAGTTGCGCTTCTCGCGCCTGCCCGTGGTGGAGAACGGGAACCTGGATCACGCGCTGGGCTTCCTGCATGTGAAAGATTTGTACGCCGCACGCGAGAAGGCCTCGACCGTGCGCGAGCTGCTGCCGCACGCAAAGAAACTGGTTTATGTCCCCGAGACCGCGCGGCTCGAACGGCTGCTGAAAATTTTTCTCGAACGCAAGGTTCACATGGCGCTGGTCGTGGACGAATACGGCGGCACCGTCGGACTCGTGACGTTGGAAAACATTCTCGAAGAACTCGTCGGGCAGATTCAGGACGAGTTCGATCAGGAGAAGCCGCTGCTGGTGAAGCAGGATGAACGCACCTGGCTCGTGGACGGCGCGCTGCCCTTGCACGATCTCGCGGAACTGACCGGCGAACCGTTGAACGAGGAGGGCGTGACGACCGCGAGCGGCTGGGTGACGCACAAACTCGGCGGCTTCCCAAAGCATGACGACGTGGTCCGCGTCGGCCCGCATGAACTGCGCGTGGAAGAAATGGACGGCGCGCGCGTGGCCCGGCTGCGGCTGATCAAGGCGGCGAACACGGCGATTTTCCACAAGGCGGAATAACCACCGGAGCCGGTGCATTGCTGCGGATTAAAAACCCGCGCTCCGTCAAAACTTCACCGGCACGTTCACGACGCGCAGTTTCCACGCGGAGAACTCGGGCGCGAGGCGCAGCAGCGCGAAGGAATCGAAATCAAACTGGTTGCCCGTGCCATACACGCTGTCCACGCCCACGTTGAAGGTCCACACCGAGTTCGCCGGGACGGAACGCGTTTCGTCCTGCTCCAGCACGCCGCGCAACTGCGTGACCGGAGCGTCGATCAACGAGGGCACATCTCCCGTCTGCCAGTGCCGGAAGACGCCGCGGCTCGCGACGAGGCGGCGCATCATCGGATTCGGCACGGTTGAATGTTGATGCGCGCGAAAGACCGCCCGCACTTCGCGCCCCGGCCCGCTGGCGTGGCGCAACACCGCCGCCGTGGCCCGCGCGCCGTACACCTGGCCGCGACCGGGATCACGCACGAACTCAGGCTCACTGCGCTGCACGGTGAAATCGTTCCACATGAAACCCAGCACGTCAGGATCGGTCGGGGCCAGTGGTTGAAAATCTCGCAGAGCGGCGCGGGCCAGTGCCTTCGTCTCCGCGTCGCCGAAAGAATCCAGATTCTCCGCGAGGAAACGCTGCTGGTGCAACGTCCCGAGGAATTGAAAACCTGGCGAGACGGACGACGCCAACAAAGCGCGCGGCGCAAAGCCCGGTTCCAACCCGCCGTGATTGCACTGGATGAAGTTCGTTCCCGCGCCCACGTAAACCACGACCGGAAAAAAGTCGGAGGCACGCCCGACCTTCAGCGCGTTGAACTCGCGGCCATACTTCCCCTGCCCTTCGAGGAAAAATCCGTAACGTGACTGCATGGCCGCCTCCTCGTGATTGCCGCGCACGAGGAAAACGCGGTCGGGATTGGCGAGCTTGAGCCGCAGCAAAGTGTAGAGCACCTCCACGCCATACGCGCCGCGATCCGTGAAGTCGCCGAGGAAGACCATGTGGAAGTTCGTGCGCGCGATGTCGAAGCCGCGCAGATGGCCCTGCGCGTTCAACCACGCGAGGTTCGCGAGCAGCGAGCGGATGTCGCCGTGCAAGTCGCCGCGAAAACAAACTTCACTGTCCGCCGGCAGCGCCAGCCTTTGCGCGAACGGCTCGAACGGAATGGCGACGGTTTGCTCCGAGGCCGGCATGAAATACGCGCGGGCCGTGTTGAAGAACGTGTTGGTGGACGGTGCCGATCCCGTCCAGTTCGTCGTCCGCGACAAGGCGCCGGTCTGGGAAAGCGCGAAGAAGGCTTGCAGCACCGCGTCGAACTCCGCGAACTGCGCCAGCGGCAGCAGCGCGCGCGGCGGCAGGCGTCCGTTCAGCGCGCGGTTCGAGGGAAGTTTTTCACACGCCGCCACCCAGTCCTGATAAGAACGCAACGGGGCCGGCGATTGGGCCACCGCCGCCGAGACCAGCACCGCCAGCGCCAGGCCGGTTTCCAAAAACTTTACGAGCAGGTTGGAACTACCTCTGAATTCAAGCACGACCCCAAACTATTCGTCCCGCCGCCATGAGGGAATCAGGATTTGCCCTCGGGGGAAAATTTTACCGGCTCTGCCAAGGAAAGAAAAACGCCGCCGCGTTTGGGCGCGACGGCGTGGCTGGGAAAAACTGTTGCCTCAATGAGCCTGAATCACTCCGCACGCCTGCCGCGCACCGGCGTTGCCCGCGGGCTGGCCGGAAAGATCGTCGGCGCTGGCATGGACAATCACGCCGCGACCGAGAATGGAATTAGCCCCGTCGAACGTGATGTGGTGATCGAGGGTTTCAAACTTCGCCATCCCCGCCGCGTTGGCGGTGATGTTGCCGAAGTCGCCCGCGTGGCGCATGGCATCGCCCGGCCCGCCGTGCTTCATGCCGCCGGGATTGAAATGCGGCCCGGCGGACGTGGCGTCCGGCGCGGAGCAGTCGCCCTTCTCGTGAATGTGAAAACCATGCAGGCCCGGCGTCAGGCCGCTGACCGTGGCGACTACGCGCACCCCTTTGGCGGTTTCATAAAAATCCACGACGCCCCGCACATTGCTGCCGGAGGCCGGGTTCAACTCCGCCCGCGCATGACGTCGGTGGGCGTGGTGATGATCCCCGGAGGCGCAGCCCGCAATGACAAACGCACCCGCGACAACGGTGACAGTGAGAAGAGATTTGATGATCTGGTTCATAATTTTCCTTGGTTGAATTCGGACGGCGTTATGGCGCAAAGGCGGGCGGGGCGCAACTGCTAGAAATACCCGCCACGCTCCGGCGCACGAGCTCCAGCGCCTGCTGCGAGGTCACGTACTTGAAGGTCTCGCGGTCGAAGCGGTTGAGAAATTTTTTCGCCGTCACGCCCTCTCGACTGGCCAGGCCGATGAACACGGTGCCCACCGGTTTCTCCGCCGTGCCGCCGTCCGGCCCAGCGATGCCGGTGACGGAGAGCGCGAAATCCGCGCCACTGATTTTCAACGCACCCGTCGCCATCTCGCTCGCCGTCGCTTCGCTGACCGCGCCGTGGGCGGCCAGTGTGACAGGATTCACGCCGAGAATTTTCACCTTGGCCTCGTTCGCGTAGCTCACCGCGCCGCCCCACAACACCGCCGATGCACCCGGCACATTGGTCAGGCGATGCGCGATGAAACCGCCGGTGCAGGACTCCGCCAGCGCGAGCGTGAGTTTTCGTTCCGTGAGCAGACGCACCACGCTCTCTTCGAGTGAATCATCGTCCACGCCGAAAATGTGCTCGCCGATCAAACGTCGCGTGATGCCCTCCGCCTCGCCCACATTCTCATGCGCGCCGCAGCCTTGCGCCACGAAGCGCACGTCCACTTCACCGACCCGCGCGCAGTAGCCCAGGACCAGTCCGGCGTCGGTCAGATGCTTGAGTTGGGGTGCGATGATTTCCTCGACGCGCGATTCGCCGAGTCCCGTGGTCTTCAAGGTGCGGCAAACAAAGTCGCCCTCGACGGGCAGCGCCGTGCCGAGCCACGGCACGACTTGGTGGGTGAACATCGGGCGCAACTCGCGCGGCGGCCCGGGCAGCATGACAATCCACGTCGTGCCTTCGCGAAATTTTCCCGTTACGGACAGAATCAGGCCCGGCGCGGTGCCGTGCGCGTTCATCAGCACCGTCGCGCCACGAGGCACCTGTGCTTGGATCTTCGTGCTCTCGGGCATGGGCCGCTGGCGCGAGGTAAAGAAGTGCGTAAGGCGCGCGAGCACTTCCTCGTTACGCTCCAGTTCCACGCCGAGAAGTCCGGCAATGAAATCTCTCGTGAGATCATCGCTCGTGGGACCGAGTCCGCCGGTGATGATGATGAGGTCCGCGCGCGCCAACGATTCGCGCATCGCGGCCTGGACTGGTGCGCTTTCGTCGGCGACCGCGAGTTGCCGCGCCACGGTGTAGCCGAGGTCCGTGAGTTGGCGGCAAAGCCACTGCTGATGGGTGTTCAGCACGCGCCCGAGCATCAGCTCGCTGCCGATGTTGATGATTTCAATCTGCACGGCGTGGAAGGTGGCAGACAGGGAGCGCCGTGGGAATGTTGGAAACTTCGGAGAGGGGAACTGGAGGCTCGAAAGCCTCCCAACCTGCCGGCTGGAAAGCCGACGCGACGTAACGCCGACGACGTAACGCCGACATTCTTGTCGGCAGGTTGGGAGGCTTTCGAGCCTCCCGTTCCATGCGCCACCTTTCCCAAGAAATTCTCGTCACCGCAGGATTCGCCCGTTAATTCTTCGCGCCATGTCATCGAACAGTCCTGAACCGCAGACACGCGCCCAGTTCAAGCGCAGCCCCAAGACACGCCACCGCCAGTTCGCCAGCGACAATTACGCTGGCATCTGTCCCGAAGCCTGGCGGGCGATGGAGGAGGCCAACACTCATCACGAGCGCAGCTACGGCGATGATGCATGGACCGAGCAGGCGGCGAATCTGCTGCGCGACGTGTTCGAGACGGATTGCGAAGTGTTCTTCACCTTCAACGGCACGGCGGCGAATTCCCTCTCGCTGGCGTCGCTCTGCCAGTCCTATCACAGCATTCTCTGCACGGACGTGGCGCATGTGGAGACGGACGAGTGCGGCGCCCCGGAGTTTTTTTCCAACGGCACCAAAGTTCTGCTCGTCCCCGCGACGAACGGGAAAATTGATCCCGCCAGCATCGAGCGCATGGTGAAGAAGCGCACCGACATTCATTTCCCAAAACCACGCGCGGTCAGCATCACGCAGGCGACGGAAGTCGGAACGGTTTACACACCCGACGAAATCAAAGCGGTGTGGGCCAAGGCGAAATCCTTCGGCTTGCGAATGCACATGGACGGCGCGCGCTTTGCGAACGCCGTGGCCTCGCTCGGCTGCGCGCCGAAGGAAATCACCTGGCAGGCCGGCGTGGACGTCCTCTGTTTCGGCGGCACGAAGAACGGCATGGCCGTGGGCGAGTGCGTAGTGTTTTTCAACCGCGAACTGGCGCGCGAGTTTGATTTCCGCTGCAAGCAGGCCGGACAGCTCGCGTCCAAGATGCGGTTCCTCAGCGCGCCGTGGGTCGGGATGTTGCAGGACGGCGCGTGGCTGCGTCACGCCACGCACGCGAATAACATGGCGGCGTTGTTGGAGAAATCCCTCGCCGCTTTGCCCGGCGTGAAGGTGCTCTTTCCGCGCGACGCGAATGCGGTCTTCGCGGAGTTGCCACGTCCGGCTATCGAGGCGCTGTGGGCGAAGGGCTGGATGTTCTACACCTTCATCGGCGCGGGCGGCTGCCGCTTCATGTGCTCGTGGGACACGCAGGCGGAGGACGTAGCGGCGCTGGTGACGGACTTGCGGGCGCTGCTCTGACCTTCAAACTCGGGTGAGACGCCGACGCATTTCGCCTAGACGGAAGTTGAGGCCGAGGACTCATTGCCTTTTTCCGGTTGCTCCCAAATCACTCTGGGCGGATGGGAGGCAGTTTCGCGGGCGGGTTGCGGTGCGTGTATTCCTGTTCAGGCGACCGCTTTTTTGGCTTCCGTTTGCTGCTCCAAAAGGAATAGGCCGCCATAGCGTAGCCAAATGCAGCGGCACCAATAAGCCACCAGCGACTTGCCGCACCCTCGGATGAGGGGACCGCGAGGCCAAAGAGCAAGAGTCCCGTGGCGATTACAAAGGTGCGCAAGGCGCGGAATTCTCGCAAGAACCTCGTGGACGGATCCATGGGCGGGAAAATAGCCGCACTGGATTCCGCCCACAACGGCAAAATTCCGGATGAGTCCGCTGCCCGGTGAATTGACATCCGCACAGGCGGCGTCCAACTATCCAATCACATTGCGAATGAAATTGAATCGTCTCCCTCTCGTCGCGGCTTTGCTGGCCTCACCCACGCTGGTGCTCGCGGCGGAACCCGTGGACTTCAACCGGCAGGTTAAACCCGTGCTCGAACTGAATTGCGTGCGCTGCCACGGGGCGGAATTGAAGAAAGGCGGCCTGCGCCTGGATACCGAAGCCAATGCGCTGAAAGGCGGCGAGGGCGGCGCGGCCCTGGTCGCCGGCAAGTCGAAGGACAGTCCGCTTTACACCTCGACCATGCTCCCGGCGGACGATGAAAAATCCATGCCTCCGCACCAGCCCAAGAATGCGCGGCTCACGACGGCGGAAACCGAAGTCCTCAAGAACTGGATTGACCAGGGCGCGACGTGGCCCGCCGGGGTGACACTGGCCGTCGTGGCGAAAGTGGAGTTCGTGAAACACATCCAGCCCATCCTCGAATTCAACTGCGTGGCCTGCCATCGAGACGGGCATTCCAAAGGCGGCCTGCGGCTTGATGACAAGAAGCTGGCCTTCAAAGGCGGCGACAACGGCGCGGGCGTGGTCCCGGGCAAGCCGCAGGAGAGTTACGTCTTCACCTCCACCGCCGTCAGCACGAACGATGAGCGGCTCATGCCGCCCTTGAGCAAGAACGGCCCGCTGAAGAAGGAAGAAATTGATCTGCTCGCCGCGTGGATTGAACAGGGTGCGGAATGGCCGGACGGTTTGTCGCTCACGCCAAAGAAAAAAGAAGACGCCGCCGGTGACGAACTGGCCATCGTGTCGAACATTCACAAGTTCATCGTCGCGAAATCCATGGCGGTCCTGGAAGCGGAGATGCAGGCTTACACGAACACCATTCCCGGCTCACAAGTGATTTATCGCATGACCCCGATCAAGGGCGGCGAGTTTCTCATGGGCAGTCCCGAGGGCGAAGCCGGACGCAACGCCGACGAAGGCCCGCAGCGCAAGACCAAGGTCGAGCCGTTCTGGATGGGCACTTACGAAGTCTCGTGGAACGAGTACGAGATGTTCATGTATCAGGACGAGGAGCGGAAGTTCGCGAAGGAAATTCCCACAGACAAGGCGGTGGACAAAATCTCCGACGCCGTCGCGCGCCCGACGAAGCCTTACGTCGAGATGAGCTTCGGCATGGGCAAGGACGATTATCCCGCGATCAGCATGACGCATCACGCGGCGAACAAGTTCTGTCAGTGGCTCAGCGCGAAGACCGGCGAGTATTACCGTCTGCCGACCGAAGCCGAGTGGGAGTACGCCTGCCGCGCCGGCACCACGACAAAGTATTCCTTCGGCGATGACGAGAAATTGCTCGGCCAATACGCGTGGTTCGAGATGAACGGCGATTTCAAATATCAAAAGGTCGGACGCAAGAAGCCGAATCCGTGGGGCCTCTACGACATGCACGGCAACGTGGCCGAGTGGACGATGGATGGCTACGAGGCGAAAGCTTACGAGAAGCCGGGCGACAATCCTTTCGTGCGCGGCACGCTGGCGTATCCGCACGTCGCGCGCGGCGGCTCGTGGGATGATGGGCCGGTGAAACTCCGCAGCGCCATCCGCCGCGCCTCGGACAAAACTTGGAAGCAACAGGACCCGCAGTTGCCCAAGAGCATCTGGTATCTCACTGACGCGCAGTTCCTCGGCTTCCGCATCGTGCGCCCGCTGAAGATGCCGACGCAGGAGGAAATGTTGAAGGCATGGAACGATGACCAAATCAGAGAATGACGAATTCACGAATGACGAATGGGTGGAACGGGCTACCAGCCCGTCCCGCTGGGCAACCTGCCCAGCGGAATGAGAGGGAGCACCGCAAGTCAGATGAATGTTCCTTTCGCCAACTACACTCACTCCCTTCCACCGGGCTGGTAGCCCGGCGGCACAGGCAGGTTGCCTGTGCTACCCAGTTCGTCATTCTCGCCCTGCTGCTCTGCTCCTGCCGCACGACTGCTGATCTCCCGCCGGTCAACTTGTCCGAGCCGGGCTGGACGCAACGACAAGGGCAGGCCGTCTGGCGGCGCGAGCGCGACAAGCCGGAGTTTGCCGGTGAGTTGCTGCTGGCCACGCGTGGCGACCGGGTGATGCTGCAACTGACCAAGAATCCCCTGCCCTTCGTGAACGTGCAAAGCAGCGGCACGCAATGGGAACTGAAATATATCCAGCAACGCCGCTTCCATCACGGCCACGGCGTGCCGGACGCGGATATCCTCTGGGTCCACCTCGCGCGCGCGCTGAACGGCACGAAGCCGCCCGCTCCGCTGGAGTTTCAATCCGTGATCCCCAACGGCTTCAAGCTGGAGAACCCGAAGACCGGCGAGATGGTGACGGGGTTTTTGAATCCCTAGGAAGACTTCGACCGTACTACGCACCATGACTCCTTCATTGCCCATCTCTCCGAATTACAGGAAGCCAATTTTTGAGGCACTCGGTCTTCAGGTGCTATTGGGATTGTTTAGCCTGCTCATTCTCGACGGCGGCACGACAGCGCGCATTTGTGGCATTGCGTTGGTTGCTTTCTGGGGTGGTGCCGCGGTGCTGATTTGGCGGCGGCCACCGTCACCGACACGGATAGACATTGAGTTGCTTCGGTTCGGTTATCTGCCACTCGTAGTCATTGCATTCTTCCTGGTTCACTTCATTTGGACAATGAGAGGTGTCGAGTGACCGTTTGGCCTAACTTGGGTTGTTAGAAGTTCTCCTCTCCCGTTGATGAAACTCTCCCGCCACTGGCTCTGGCTGTTGCTCCTCATTCCGATGGGCCTCGGATTGTGGCGGCTTCGGCTTGATGTAGAAGTGTTGAATCTGCTGCCGGATCAGTTTCCGGTCGTGCGCGGGATCAAACTTTACCAGACGAATTTCTCGAATGGGCGCGAGTTGATCATCACGCTGAACTCGGAAGACCCCGAGGCGGCGGAGAGCGCGGCGCGCGGCATTGCGCAGGCGTTGCGCGCGGCCACGAACCTCACGCGGCAGGTCACCTGGCAGCCGCTGTGGCTGGAGAATCCCGGCCAGTCGGCGGAGTTGGTGGCCTTCGCGTGGTTCAATCAGCCGCCCGAAGTTCTCGCCGAACTCACGAACCGTCTCGCCGTCCCGAAGCTGCCCACGATTCTGCGCGAGACGCAGGAGGCACTCACCACGTCGCTCTCGCCGATTGATCTCGCGCGGCGCGGTTACGATCCCTTTGGCCTGACGCAATTGCCGGAGTCCATCACCGGGGCCGCCGCGCTCGGCGAAGGGCAGGATTTTTTCACGTCCGCAGATGGGACGTTCCGCGTGGTGTTCGTGGAAGCGCGGCCCGTGATCACGGACTTCCGCAAATGCACGCGCTGGCTGGAGGAGGTCAACACCATCGTGACCAATGCGCTGCACGCGGCGCAGGTCGCGGGGACCGTGGAGTTCGGAGCGCGGACCGCCGCGAATGAACACGCGGACTCGGCAGCCCGCGCTCCGGTGAAAGTGCGCTACACGGGGCGTCCTGCGTTCACAGCGGAAATCGCCGCCGGACTGAAACGCGATCTCGCCGGGCCCTCCGGCGCGACGCTGCTGGTCATCGCCGCGCTGTTTTACCTCACGCACCGGCGGCTCAAACCGCTGCTGTGGTTGACCGCGCTGTTGCTGCTCATCCTCGGCGGCACGATGGCGCTGGGCGGACTGTTCTTCGGCACGTTGAACATTATCAGCCTCGGCTTCGCGTCCATCCTGCTCGGACTCGCGGAGGACTTCGGCATCGTGCTGTATCAGGAGGCGCAAAGTCATCCGAAGCTCTCGGTGAAGGCGATTCAGAAGATGGCCGCGCCCGGCATCCTCTGGTCCACGGTCACGACGTGCGGCGCATTTCTCGTGTTGAACCTCGCGGGACTGCCGGGCTTCGGGCAACTCGGCACGCTCGTCGCCATCGGCATCGCGCTCGCGGCGGTGGTGATGCTCTACGCGTATCTGCCGCCACTGATGCGCCGCCCCGCGCACGCGCAGGAGAGCGACGAAGGGCATCATGTGCCGGAGCGCGCGTTGCGCCGCGTGCCGTTGCCGTGGTTGAGCACGGTGATTGTCGTGTTTCTCTGCGCCATGGCGCTGCTTTCGCGGCCTCCGCACTTTGATCATTCCGCCGACGCGTTGCGCCCGAAGAACAGTCCGGCCTACTCGGCCTTCGCGGAAATCAAACAGCAGCTCAAGCGCACCCAGGAACCGATGTGGGTGCTGGTGACGGGCCGCGACGAAGCGGAAGTGAACACCCGCCTGCATCAAACGGATGCGGCGTTGCGCGAGGCGGTGTCGAACGGATGGTTCACCGGTTACACACTGGCCACGACGCTGTGGCCCGAACCGGTGAATCAACAGGCCAACCGCGTGACCGTCGCCACGCTCGCGCGCCAACGCGAACCGATGCGGCAGGCGGCGGAGAAAGCGGGCTTCACCAAGGACTCCTTCACGCTCGCGGACAACATGTTGCAGGCCTGGCGTTACGCGTCGGAATCTGGCGGCGTCTTCTGGCCGACGAACGAGAGCAGCCGTTGGATGCTCGACAAATTCATCGCGCGTCGTCCCGGCCAGGCGATGACCTTCGGTTTGATTTATCGCAACACGAACATGCCGCTGCCGGAACTGACGCCAAAGCTGCTGGCCTTCGGCGATCAACTCGCGAAGGACGGCATCTATGTCTCGGGCTGGGAGGTGCTGGGCTACACGGTGTTCGCGAAGGTGCAGGCGGATTTCTGGAAGGTGATGCTGCCGATGATCGCGCTCGTGCTGTTCACGCTGTGGCTGGCCTTCCGCAGCGTGCGCGAAGTGATGTTGAGCATGATGGCGCTCGTCGTGAGCGCGCTGTGCCTGACGGCGTTCATGGGTGTCGCGGGCTGGTCATGGAATTTGTTGAACCTGATGGCGCTGCCGCTGTTGCTCGGCATGGGCGTGGACTTCAGCATCCACATTCAACTCGCGCTCCAGCGGCATCACGGCGACCTCGCGCTGGTGCGCGGCTCGATCGGACGCGCGCTGCTGCTGGCGGGTTCCACGACGGTGGCAGGCTTTGCGTCGCTGGCGTTTTCCAGCAACGCCGGGATGGCCAGCCTCGGAAAAGTTTGTGGTCTGGGCATCGTCTGCGCGATGATGATCTCGGTGTTCCTGCTGCCATTGTGGTGGCAGGCGTGGCGGAAGAAATGAAAGCAGCAGGCGAAGGTTCAAACGACGGACATGGAGTGCGGATGAAACGCGGATGGAACGCGAAAGATTCATTCGCGTTCACCCTCACCCCGGCCCTCTCCCTGAGGGAGAGGGAGAAAGTCAGCCAGCCCTCGTCGAGCCAAGCGCGTCCTGTTGTGGTGAGGCTGGGTGCCGTTCTCCCTCTCCCTCAGGGAGAGGGCCGGGGTGAGGGTGGGCTATTCAAAACCCAGCGCGTAACTTATCCCCGCAACCACTCCGGGAAATTTTTGCCCTACTCGCTTGTGGCGACCTGCTTGTTGTCGCTCGCCATTTTTCTAACATCTCACACCCACGCTGCCGAGACGCCGCTGGTTCTGCAAAAATTTCTTTCCGCACAAACCAATCTCCAAAGCTGGTCCGCCGAGTTGACCCAAACCCGTCGCCTCAAAACACTCACGCAACCCCTCGTCTCGACCGGCCACGTCTGGTTTGCCGCGCCGATGCGTTTCCGCTGGGAGATGGGCACGCCCGCGCAGACCATCGCCGTGCGCAACACGAACGACTTGCTCGTCCTCTATCCCCGCCTGAAACGCGTGGAGAAATATCCGCTTACCGGCGAACGCATGGGCCAGTGGAAGGAAACGCTCGCACTGCTCGAAGCCGGTTTCCCCCGCAGCCAGGCGGACATTGAGAAACTGTTCAAAGTTCTCTCCACCGGGCAGACGAACCATGTTCACTACGTGGCATTGCAACCGAAGTCGTTCTCCACCCGCCGCGTGATGCCGCAAATCACGCTCGCCTTTGGCGCGGATGATTTCCAGCTGCGCGCCACGGAACTGCGCTTCGGCGACGGCTCGACGATGCGGAACGAATTCTCGAACGCGTGGAAGAATCCGAAGCTGGAGGACGCGCTGTTTGCGCCCGCCATTGACGCGGATTTCAAAGTCGTGGAGCCGATGAAGAAGCCGTGACCAAATTCCAAATTCCAAACAAGCTCCAAGAATCAAATTTCAATGGCGCTTTTTTCAAACGTTCCATCACCACCCGGCGGGGCGATCCCGTTTGGAACTTGGCCTTTGGGGTTTGTTTGGATTTGATTTTTGGACTTTGGAATTTTCCTCCCCATGACTCCTGAACAAACCATCGGCTTGGCTCTCGCGCTGTTCCTCATGGCGATGGGCTGCCTGGGCAGCGTGCTGCCCGCGTTGCCGAGTACACCACTCGTGCTCATCGCCGCCATCGCGCACAAGCTGTATTTCAAATCCGCGAGCGCCGGTTGGCTCGTGCTGACGCTGATGGTCCTCATCACCGCGCTGGCGCTGGTCATGGATTATCTCGCCACGCTCTACGGCGCGAAACGCTTCGGCGCGACGAAGAAAGGAATGTTCGGAGCCGTCGCCGGTGGCATCGTGGGACTGTTCTTCAATCTGCCGGGAATCATCCTTGGCCCGTTCATCGGCGCGACGCTGTTCGAGGTCATGGGCGGGCGCGAGTGGAAACCTTCCGCGAAAGCCGGCGTTGGCGCGACGCTCGGCTTGTTCGCCGGGGCCGTCGGCAAATTCTTCTGCTGCCTCTCGATGATCGTGCTCTTCATCGTGGGCGTGCTCTGGAACACGCTGCGCACCGGCTAGCAGAGCGTCGAGCATCGCTCGGCTGGGAAGTTTCGTCCGCGCCCTGCCGAGCAATACTCGGCGCTCCGGCCAGCTTCCATCGGCTTGCAACGTAGGACTCCTTCCGCTACGAAACTGGCCATGCCCACACTTCTGCTGGCCGGAACCAAAAAAGGTTTGTTCATCTTCACCAGCGACGACCGCCGCGCGTGGCGGATGCGCGGGCCGTTCCTGCGCGGCAAGGAAATCAACCACGCCATTTACGATGCACGCACGAAGCAGATTTTCGCCACGGCCAACGACGCATGGTTCGGCTGCGAGATCATGCGTTCGTCCGATCTCGGCGAGACGTGGACGGGCGCGGATTTGAATCCTGCGTTCGCGGAAGATTCCGGTCTCAAGCTCGAACGGCTCTGGCATCTCGAAGCGGGACTGGCGAGTGAACCCAACGTGCTTTACGCCGGCGTCGCGCCGGCAGCGTTGTTTCGCACCGAGGATGGTGGCCAGACCTGGCGTGAAGTCGCCGGACTCACCGCGCATCCGTCGCGCGCGCACTGGCATCCGGGCGCGGGCGGGCTGTGCCTGCATTCAATTGTCGTGGATGAGCGTCAGCGACGCAGGCTGTTCGTCGCCATTTCCGCCGTTGGCGTTTTTCGTTCGGAGGACGGCGGCGCGACGTGGGTCACGGCCAATCGCGGCACGCGCGCCGAGTTCGTTCCCGGCGATGACAAATACCCTGAGCAAGGCCAGTGCGTTCACAAGCTGCTGTTGAGCGCGGATGGGAAAACCTTGTTCCAACAAAATCACTGCGGCGTGTATCGCAGCGAGGACGGCGGCGTTTCGTGGACGGAAATCACGAAAGGGCTGCCCTCGGACTTCGGCTTCCCGCTCGCGCTGCACCCGCGCGATCCGAAGACGCTCTACGTGCTGCCGCTCCAGGGCGGCGAATTCCGCTGCCCGCCGGAAAACAAGCTGCGCGTCTTCCGCAGCCGCGACGCGGGCACGACATGGGAGGCGCTCAATCGAGGATTGCCGGAAGGCGAATCGTTCTGCTCCAGCTATCGCGAAGGCATGGCCAGCGACACAGGCACACCGGCGGGGATTTATTTCGGCACGAACACCGGCAAGCTGTTCAGCACGACGGACGAAGGCGATTCGTGGCAACTCGTCGCGGACAATCTCCCTCCGATTTATTCTGTGGCGACGGGAAGCGCGTAGCTCTCCGCCGGCAGTATCAAAGCGACGTGCCCAACTGCCGGTCTTCCGCTTTCAGAAACCACAGGTTAAGCGGCCCCAGCGACTGGCCGAAGCGGAGATTGCGCGCACTGCCATCGGCGAAGGCGTAAGTGGACGTGCCGGAGTCCCGCGCCGTGCGGCCATGGCGCGTCTGGGCGAGTTCCTTGTAGTCATCACCGGACCAGTAATCCATCCACCAGTGGCCGGAGCCGGGATTGGCGGGCGTGCCATCGCCGCTGTCTTTCTCGCCGAACAGAATGGTTTCGCTGGATTCGAGCACGGCGCTTTCGGGGACTTTTGTTTCCACGCTACCGGAGGGTTGAGCGCGGAAGTAATCGTTGAAGCCGTTGAACAGATAGCTGCGCTTGGCGGCGAGCGCGGCGAAGTTTGACAAGGGTCCGCTGGCTCCGAAGTTCGGCGGATTCGGCACGTCACTTGGGCAATACAGAATCTTGGTCTCCACATAGTAGGGCTGTAAAAGCAACGGCCAGTAATTGCTTGTACTGGTCGAATTGAAGCCGCGCTCAGGATAAAAACCTTCATGCTCGTCCGCATACATCATCACCGACATGCCGAGCTGGCGCATCCCGTTCACGCACTGAATGCGCTTGGCGGACTCCTTGGCCTTGGCGAGAGCGGGCAGTAGCAGGCTCGCGAGAATTGCGATGATGGCGATAACGACGAGCAGCTCGATGAGCGTGAACGCGCCGGGCGCGCGCCGTGAATTTGTTTTGCGTGTCAGTTTCATGCTGTCCAATGGCTTCAAGGATGACTGGTTAAACCAATCGGTTACAGCGCAGATGGACTTGAGAGGCGGGCAGGAAATTCAACGGAAGTTCAAAAGCAACTCGCGCTTCAGCCGCCGGTGATCCAGGAGTGGAACCAGCTCATGATCGGGCGGCCGGCAAAAATCCAGATCGCCGCCGCCGCCGCGATGTAAGGGCCGAAGGGAATGGGATTCGACCGCTCGTGGCGTTTCAGGACAATCAGGACGCCGCCGAGAATCGCGCCAAGGAACGAGCTGACCACGAGGGAAAACACCGTGGCCTGCCAGCCGAGGAACGCGCCGATGGCGGCCATGAATTTCACGTCACCAAAGCCCATCGCCTCGCGCGGCAGCACCAGTTGGTCCGTCGTGACTTCCATGTAGAGGTTTTGCTCGGGCGGGAATTCATCCGCGCCAATCTTGAGCTTGAGCGGACTGAGCGCGACGTCCGCGTTGATGTAGCAACGGTCGGCCAGTTCAAGGCGCGTGGCGTGGAAGCGGATCGCGTCGGACTTGCGGTAGAAAATATCTTCGTACGGCATTTCCTTGTCCGGCAGCACGACGCCGGTGTCGCCGAAGAAAACTTTCGTCGGGCCGTCGAGCGCAACTTTCATTTTGCCGAAGGCCAGCTTGCCGAGTTGCCGCACCGCTTCAATGATGACTCCGCCAACCACGATGCCGATGAAACTCACCTTCAAACTTTCAAACCGACTCGTCGTGGCGTGCAGTGCGGGGACGGCGAAGGAGCAAAGAAATCCCGCCACCGCGCCGCCGATGGTGATTTCGTCCGGGATGATGAAGTGCGCGAGGTCAATGAACGTGGCGGTGATCAGGCCCGCCATCACGAGGCACAGCACCAGCGCCACGGCGGCGGAGTCGCCTCCATAAAGCACCCAGCAGGCGAGGAACATCAGGCCCGTGAGCAGTTCGACGAGGAAGTAACGAATGGAGATCGGCTCGCGGCAGTTGGCGCATTTGCCGCGCAAGGTCAGCCACGTCACGAGCGGGACGTTCAGGTAAAACGGGATTGAGTATTTGCAGTTCGGACAATGAGACGGCGGCGACACCACGCTCTGACCAATGGGCATCCGGTGGATGCACACGTTGAGAAAACTGCCGACCATGCAGCCAAACCAGAAGACAACGACGGACCAGAAATGGGGAGGCACTTTGGCCCAGATGGCGGGGTCAAACATCGCTCGGGGAAGTCGAGGGTCGAGGGTCGAGAGTCGAGAAGAAGCACCAGCAGCACGCGAGCGGCGCGTCCGGCTCTCGACCCTCGACCTTCGTCTCTCGACTATTTCGCGCCATAGACGTTTTCTTCCAGCGCACGCCGCATCGCGTCCAGCGGCGCGGTCTGGCCGCTCCATATTTCGAGCGCCTTCGCGCCTTGGTGCAGCAACATGCCGAGACCATTGGCCACACGGCAGCCTTCGAGCTTGCCAGCTTTCAGCAACGGTGTTTCCGCCGGGCGATAAATCATGTCGTAAATGGCGTCCACCATGCGCAGGGGAAACGCCTGCACATCCAGCGGCAAAGAATCGTCGGGCTTGAGTCCGAGCGAGGTGGCGTTGAGCAGCAATTCCACAGGCGTCTCAGGGTAGCCGACGCTCACGCGCACGTCGGGGCATTGCTGGCGGATGTCGCGCGCGACTTCCTCGGCCTTCGACGGCGTGCGGTTGACGAGATGCAGTTCGTCCACGCCTTCGTGCGCAAGTTTGAGCGCCGCCGCGCGCCCCGCCCCGCCCGCGCCCAGCAGCAGCACGCGCGCGCCGCGCAACTCGATTTGCAAATCCTCACGGATAGACAAGGCAATGGCGTCGGCATCGGTGTTGAAACCATGCGTGCGGATGTCGTCCGGCACGTCGGTAAATTCATGCAACGGTTTCCACGCACCGGCGGCGTCGCGGGCCTCGAAACGAATCGTGTTCACCGCGCCCCAGCGCCGGGCGGATTCATGCAGCACGTCCACTAGGTCGAGTGCGAGCAACTTGTGCGGCACGGTGAGATTGAGGCCGATGAATTTCATCGCCTTCGCGCCGGTGATGGCTGCGCGAAGATTTTCCGGGTGAACATCGAACGCCACGTAACGCCAGTCGAGACCAAGTGCGGCGAGGCCGGCGTTCTGCATCGCGGGCGAGGCGGAATGCTTTACGGGATGCCCATAGACCGCGCAAAAGCGCGTGGCGGCGGAGATGGTTTTGGGGAACGAACCGGACACGCGGCGCGTTATACGGGAGGAAAGTGGAAGGCGGGAAGCGGAAAGCGGCTGCCTACTGCGCCTCCAGCGATTTCCCCGCGCGCACCTCGGCGATGCGCTTGTCAATTTCCTCCGGATGCGGCGAGGCTTTCCGCGTCAGTTGCAGCCAGGCAACCGCCTTTTCAGGCTGGCCCGAGCGGTCTTCCACGACCGCGAGGTTGTTCAAGAGTTGCAACGCGGCAAAAATGTTCTGCTGGTCGCCGGGCTTGCCGTTCTCCTGCTCGCGCCAGTGACGGAAACCCAGCTCGAGGACGTTGCGTGCGCGCACGTAATCGCGCCCGGCCACGTAGCCACGCCCCAGTTCCAGCAAGATTTCGTAGCTGTCGGGGTTTTGGCGCAACCCTTCGCGCAGAAATTGTTCGGCCTCGGCGTCGCGCTGCAAATCACGCAGCCAGAACGCGCCCACGGTGTAGCTCTCGATTTTGTTCGGGTCGAGCTGCGCGGCCAGTTTGATCCACGGGAGAATTTCCTTGGCCGCGTTCGTGCCTTTGTCGGTCAGGTGCGTGTGCTTCGAGACGAAAAAGTTCCGGGAGAAGCCGTCAAAGTAGTCCTTGGGTTTGCCGAGAAAGTCATGCTCCTCCTCGCCATGATTGCAATGCTCGCCATGCACATGTTCCCCCTCGCCGTGCTTCTCAGCCCTCGACTCCGGCTGGGTGGCCTTGTGACCGTGGTCATGCTCGCACGGTCCTTCGTGCGCGTGGTTGTGCTCGCACTTCTCCTCCTTTGCGCCCGCCGCCAGGTGGTTTTCCTTCACTTTGCCCTGATCAAAAATGCTCGGGTAGTAGCCGCTGTGGAAATACACGTCTGAACGCGTGAAGAAATGATCCGCGAAGAGCTTCCGGCTGTCGCCCAGCATGGTCCCCATCACACCCTGCCCCGCCCCGCGCCGCGACTGACTGGCATCAAAACGCGGCCCCACCCACGTCGCGAGGCTGAAGCAGCTCACGACCAGCAACAGGAGGGAAAGAATCGGTGCGCTCATGTTCGGGAAATTACGTGGTCAACGCACGGCGGCGGAACAACAGCCACGCCGCGAGAATCAACAGCGCCGAGTAGCCGCCGTAAAACACCAGCGCCTGCGCCCACACCGCGAAGCCCGGCATCGGGTCGCGAAAGATCAGGAACTGACGCACGCTGAACGCCCAGTCCAGCCGCGGCAGCAGATAGTAAATCGCGTAGGTGACTTTCCCCATCACCCCGTCGAGGTGCAGCGCCACCGTGTTCAAATGCCGCGCGAGGAAAAGAATTCCCACCGCCACGATGAAGCAAATCGTCCCGTTCGACGACGGCGCGGCGAACACCACCGAGCCCAGCAGCGCCATCGCCACCACCACGGCCAGCGCGCCCCAGTGCAGGAGAAACGCCACCGTGTAAGCGCCCACGTCCAGCGTGTGTTCGCGCGAAGCGGCCACGATGCCGAGGAACAGGTAAAACACGAACAGTGACAGACCACAGGCGATCCAGCAGCCGGCAAATTTTCCAATCAGCAGTTGGGCACGCGAAACAGGCTTGGCGAGCAGCGGGAAAATCGTCCGCAGTTCTTTCTCCGCGTGCAGTTGCCGCGCGGTGGTCGTGATGGCCATGACCAGCGAACTGATCCAGACCAGCAGCAGCGCGAGTTCCTTGAGATAGCCCGCGATGCTGGCGTCATTGAAGATGTTGATTGACCCCATCAGCAGCGTGATGAGCGCGGTGAGGATGAACAGGACGTAAAAATCTTTGCGCCGGATCATCTCCTTGAGCACGACGATGGCGATGGCGTGGACGGTGTTCATAGAGAGAAGTCAGAAATCAGAAGGCAGAAGTCACAAAAATTCATGCGGCTTTGGATTGAGGTGCGTTTTCGGCGGTCTGTGGCGTGAAGCCGATGATGCGCATGAAGGCTTGCTCCAGGTCGCAGTTGTATTCCCGCACAATGTCCGCGACGCGGCCTTCGCGCTTCAACTCGCCTTGATGGAGAATCGCCACGCGGTCGCAAATCGTCTCGACCTCGCCGAGTTCGTGCGACGAGAAGAATACGGTTTTGCCCTCGTTCTTCAGGCGCTGGATAATCTCGCGCACCTTCATGCGGCCAATCGGAACGAGCCGCTCGTCGGCTCATCGAGGATCAACAGGTCGGGATTATTGATCAACGCCTGCGCGAGACCTGCGCGCTGCTGCATTCCCTTCGAGTATGTTTTGATCTGCCGCTTGCGGGCGTGATCGAGTTCCACCAGCTTCAGCACGGCATCAATGCGCTTTTCACGCTCGGGCTTCGGAATTTTGAAAATGCGCGCATAGAATCGCAGCAACTCCTCGGCGGTCAGAAATTTGTAGTAGTAAGTCAGCTCCGGCAGGTAGCCGATGCGCTGGCGCGCGACGGGTTCACGCACGTTCTGGCCGAAGAGGAAAGCATCGCCGCGCGTGGCGTTCACGAAGCCGAGCAGGACATTCATCGTGGTGGTCTTGCCCGCGCCGTTCGGTCCGAGAAAGCCAAAAACCTCGCCGGGAAAGACCGAGAGATTCAAACCCTGGAGCGCGACTTTCACGCCGTCGGGCACGTCCTTCGAGCGGAACTCCACGCGAAGGTTCTCCGTTTTCAATATGGGCTGCACAACGTTCACGGGCGAAATATCGGCAGGCAGGCGGGAAAATTTAGCGGCCCCAGGCACAAGCGGCATGAAACACGAGACCGGAAAGTCTCGTTCACTGCCGGCTGGAAAGCCGGCGCTACGCCGTAACGCCGACATTCCTGGCGGCAGGTTGCGAGGTTTTCAACCTCGCGGTTCGCGCCAGATTTCCTCTTTGCCCGACGCCGTTTCCCCACTAGCCTCCGCCTCACTTATGGCACTCGACGACATTTTACTGGAAGCGGAAGAGAAGATGGAAAAGACCGAGCAGGTCGTGCATCAGGAATTTTCCGGCGTGCGCACGGGCAAGGCCTCCCCTGCCCTCGTCGAAAACATCATGGTCGAGGTTTATGGCACGCACTCGCGCATCCGCGAACTGGCCGGCATCACTACGCCCGAGTCGCGCATGATTCTCATCCAGCCTTGGGACGCCAGCACCACGGGAGCCATCGAGAAGGCGATTCAGAAGGCCAACATCGGCATCAATCCCACCGTGCAGGGCAAACTCATCCGCATCGTCCTGCCCGACCTCAGCACCGAGCGTCGTCAGGAGATGGTGAAGATCGCGCGCAAGATGTCCGAGGACGGCCGCGTGGCCATCCGCCACGTCCGCCGCGACGCGATGGAAGGCATAAAGAAGGAATCGAAAAACGGCGGCGTCTCCGAAGAAGACGTGGAGAACGCGAACGCCGAAGTGCAAAAGCTCACCGACGCCTACATTGGCAAAATTGATTCGCACCTCATGGCGAAGGAGAAAGAAATCCTGACAGTTTGATCTCCGATTGCACCTACGCTGGTAGGGCGTCGTCGCTCCGCGCGCGCCGGAGTGAGGCGCAAGCAAGTTCGTGAATGTTCGTCGAGTCGCAGCCCGGCGCGCGCGGACCGACGACGCCCTACCAGCAACGAAGTTTTTCAGCCGCCCTTATGCGCCTTCAGCATCCGTTACGACCACGGTTTAGTGGAGTTTTGTGCGTGGGAATTTATTTAGGATTTGAAGCTTGGACTTTGGAAGTTTCAACCATCTCCCACCGTTCGCCGAAGAACCCGGCGTCCACCACCTTGCCAGGCCACTGTGAATTCGGCGGCGTGTTCACGTCCACCACGGCCCAGTCGGGGAGCTTCGGCACCTGGCGCGCGTTGTTCAGGTAGTCGTATTCGCGGAAGGTGAAGCCGCTGTTCAGCACCACGTAGCGCGCCGGGTTCAGCGGGTTTGGATGAATCAGCAACGGCACATGGTTCACCGACGGATAAGTTTTCGCGCCCACGGTCACGTTTTGCGCCCTCCATTGCACGGGCAACTGGTTCTGCAACTTTGCGAGCAACTGATTGCTCTCCGCGTCGCCCCAGAGAATCAAGCTGTGCGCCGCGATGTCGTTGGTCGTCACCGCCGTGTCGTCCTTCACACGCGCGTCGCCGCGAAAATGCCGCCGCCATTCGTTCGTGAAGTGCGCCATCTCGCCCGCCACCCACGCGCTGACTTTTTCGTTGGAGGATTTTCCCGTCGGACGCACCACGAGGAAACTACTCATGAAGGCGTCATCAATCGGGCCTTGCAGCGCGTGGCGTTTGCGCAAGGTGTTTTCCGGCAAGGCCCCGGCCAGCCATTGACCATTGGCCAAATTGAACTTCGCCTCCCACGAACGATCCGAACCCGGCTTCGGCCCCGCGACTTCCTTGCCGTTGAGAATCACCTTCACCGCTTCGCGCGGATCGAAGGGCGCGAGACCCGACGGCATCGCGAGACTCAACGCCGCTACGTTCTCCGCGTCAATGCGCACAGTGTTGCCCCCGAGAATGGACGCGCTCACCCGCGCCCGCTTCCAGTGCTGCTCCAGCGCGTCCACAGTCAGCCACGCGGAATTGTTGTAGCGCAGCGTCCAGGTCGTGAAGCGAATCTCCTTCGGCAACGGATCGCGCCCCGCTTCCACGATGCGGTCAATGCGCCGGCTGACCTCCTGCTTCGCCACCGGATGATACGCGTGCTTCGTCCCCGGCCCGATGATGTGCGTGAGTTCCAGTCCTTCGGCGCGCATCGCTTTCGCCATCATGTCGGCGGCCTGCTTCTGTCCGTCGATCTCACCGCTGTAAGCCACGAGCGGGAGGTTGAAAAAATTCAGCGCGTAGTCCGTGGCGTCGTACTGATGCCAGAGGGCTTGCTCGTACCAAGTGGGTTGAACTTTTTCGTTCTGGAAAACTTTCAGAAAATCCGCCGTCTCGGAAAAGCCCGCGCCCGGCGCCGCCGCCGCCCAACGTCCCGGATAATGCGCCGCGATGTGCCACGCCGCCGCGCCACCGAGCGAGAAGCCGCGAATGACGATCCGGTTCTCATCAATGGCGTAACGCTTCTGCACATCCGCCAGCGCCTCGAAGACGTCGCTCTCGCCCACGAGTTTCTGGCCATTGCAGAAGCGGCTGTAGGTGTGCAAGACGATGGCGTTGCGCGGCGTGAAGTCGCCATTGGATTTCATGCGTCCAGAGAGAAAGCTCAGTTCGCTCAAGGTCTCGCCGCGTCCATGAAACCAGAAATCCAGCCGCCACGCGTGCGCCGAATTTGGCGTGTAGCTCGCTGGCACGACCAGTCCGTACGGTTGCACCGAGCCATCCAGCGCCGACACGTAGCCGCGCACGACAAGTCCCGTGGCCGAGACCCACGCGGGCTTCCCCTCGCGCAACTGCACCACGCGCTCCATCCCTTGCTTGAGTAAGGTGCGCGCGTCCCGGACTTCATTCGTGGGATTAAAAATCTCGTCGTATTGCACCGCCCAGCGCACGGCCTTCTCGAAGATTTGGATGTCCGGCAGCAGTGCGAGCACGTTGGATTTGCCTTTGAACTCGCCGCGCAGCTTTTCGATCTCGGCGGCGAGCGCGCCGGCTCCATCGAGCAATTCCGCGCGCACCTCGGGAGAAATCTTCGCGCCCGGCGGCGGCACAGGACGGACTTTCTCGACCACGTTGTCCGCCGGACCATCGGCGAACAAAACGAGCGTGGACAACAACCCGCACAGCCAAAGGGTGGAACGCATGGACGCGATGAAACCATCAATTGCGAAAAGCGAAATGAGAAAATGAACGGACCACAAGACGATTGCCGCCTGAGAACCATTTGCCCGCGACCCTGTTGAGGTGTCAGTATCTCCCGCACCCAAAATGCCCAAAATGAAGAAAGCCCAACTCGTCGCGGCGCTCGCCGTCTTTTTGCCTGCTCGCGATCTGGTTGGCGCGACGTCCGTCGAATCCTTCGCCCGTCAGCACCCCAGCCAACGCGGACTCGCCCACGGCTCGTGCGGCGAGCACGCCGCTGCGTGACAACCCACCTTCGGTCGCGCCTGCGGATGGCACGGCGACAACCGCGAGGGAAGATGCAACATCAGTTCCCACCCGTTTAACTGGCAAGCCCATCGTCCCTTCGCAGGCGCGCTACGACTGGGCAAAAATTGTGGCCTTCAATGCCTGGACCTCCGAGTTCATCGCCGTCACGCCGACCAAGAGGGAGACGATGACGGAGCGTGGCGTGCAACTGGCCCGCGCGCGGCGGCAGGAGTTCAAGAATTTGATCGTGGCCGACCCGAGCGCGCGCTGGAGCAGGCGGTGCCGCCGCTCACGCGTCAGGAATTGCCTGCGGAAATTCTCGCCGAACTCGAAAAGCCCGTGAGCGCGCGCGGTGATTTCAAGGTGTACATGGGCCGCCCCGCGCCCGGCACGACCGTGGACGGCCGCGATCTCTCTCTGCGTTATTTCGAGACGGCGAAGGGCGAGAGCTACATCGCGCATGTCTTTGGCGAGGCGGAGACGGTGATGACGAAGAAGAACATCGCGGCGCGCGGCATCGCGGTGGACCGCGAACTGGCCGTGGCCCCGACGACAGTGCGGCGTCTGGTGGCGGGCGAGAAAATTCCGTCCGGAATAAGTGTTGATCCAACTTGCTCGGTTTCCGGGTTGACCACCGTTCTCGACCCGCCCTTCGAGAAACCGATCACCGAGAAGACCACGGCCATCGAACTCGAAGGCAGGATCATCGTGCTCTGCAACGGCTCGCACGTCCGCGTCCTGGAAGATGAGCACCGGCTGACCTCGAACATTTCGGCGAGCGGCGGTTCGGGCGGCGCGCATCTCGTGGTGGTTATCGGCAGCCCAACGCGCGGGACGTTGTATGGCCGCGTCACGAACGGTGGAGCCGGCGTGCCGTACGTGCTGCTGAACAGCAGCGTGGGCACCAAATACACTTATACCGATGCGGATGGTTACTACGCGCTGGCCGATCTCTCGACGGGTTCGCAGACGATCACTCCCCTGCTCTACGGCAACTCCTTCACGCCCGCGGCTTCGGTTCTCTCCGTCTTGGGGGGCGCGAACACGTTGAACATCGCCGCGAATCCGCTCGCGCAAGTCAGCCTCGTCGCCACCGCCGACGCGCGGGAGAACGGCCCGAACGGCGCGTTCACACTCACGCGCGGCGTGGACTATCCGAACTTGCCCACGTCGGTCACGATTCCCGACGGTCAGGCTGGCATCACACTCCTCGTCACGCCCGTGGACGACAGCTTGGTGGAAGGCAGCGAGAACATCACCGTGAACATTCCGAGCGGCGGGGACGACCGTGAATTTGCTCATCCTCGACGACGACTTTCCCTTCGTGACCGTCATCGCGATCAAGCCCGATGCGAGCGAGACGAACCGTGAGCCGGGCGTCTTCCACGTCAGCCGCACCGGGCCGACCACCGCGCCGCTGAAAGTTTATTGCGGACTCGGCGCCACCGACCGTCATCATCGCCGATGATGACGCCGGACACGTTCCGCCCACCGCGCTCGCGCAGTCCGCGTCGCTGTGGATCAACACGCCGAAGGAACTGGTGCTGACGGCAGCGATCTCGAAAACGACCCGCTTGCCTTCCAGATTGTGGCCTCGCCCGCGAGCGGTTGGTTGAGCGGCACGCCGCCGTGTGTCACTTACACGCCCAACGCGAATTTCATCGGCGCGGACAGCTTCACTTTCCGCGTCAACGACGGCGGCGCGTGGTCCGCGCCCGCGACGGTTTCGCTCATGGTCTTGAACCCCGCCCTGCTCGTGACCAGCAACAGCCTGTGGCGCTATCACGACAAGGGCGTGGACCAGGGCGTGGCCTGGCGTGCCAATACCTTCAACGACTCGACTTGGAGCAACGGACTCGCGCGCCTCGGCTTCGGCGGCGACGGCGAAGTGACGCTGCTCGCGGGCCAGCCGGTCATCACCTACTACTTCCGCAAATCGTTTGTGCTGCCGGCGAATTACACCCCCACAAACCTCGTCGTGAGCGTGGTGCGCGACGACGGCATGGTCGTGTATCTCAATGGCTCAGAAGTTGCGCGCGACAACATCGCAGCGGGTGCGGTCACGTATTCCACCCGCGCAACGAACGCGGCGAACGAGCAGATTTTCTATCCGTTCAACGTGAGTTCCGCGCTGCTCCAGACTGGCACGAACTGGATCGCGGCCGAGGTGCATCAGGTGGACGGCAGTAGTTCCGACATCGGCTTCAACTTGCAACTGCGCGGCGACGGCTTCTTCTCCCCCACCCCGCCGCCGCCGCTGCTGGCCTACTCGCTCTTGTCGTCAAACACGGTGCAAGTGTGGTTTCCCGCGCAGAACGGTTTGCGCTACGCCATCGAAGGCAGCCTCGATCTGAGCGCGTGGATTTCGCTGACCACGAACACGGCCAGCGGTGGCCTGTTGCAATACAGCCAGAGCGCGACGAATCCGCCGGTGCGCTTCTTCCGCGCGCGGCTGGTGCCATAGCGATCCTCAGTGCAAATCTCCCTGCAAGATTTCGGAGGTGGCCTTCCGGCCATTTCGGGCATCCTCCCCGCGCGCGGGAAGAGAGTGGATTTCTTCGGCGCGCTAAGGCTGGTGCTCGTTATTGAAATATCATGGAAGACCGGCGAGAAGCAGCTCTTCATGGTCACCGCGCAGACTCTGCGCGCGCCCAGGCGTC